>NZ_CP025030.1:3671876-3977865 GCF_002812705.1 Achromobacter spanius
GTCCAGTCCACGTTCCGATCGCCGCAGGCGGCAAGAAACACACACAGAGCCAACAGCAGGCCGCGCCAGGCGCGGCCGGTAATGAGGTGTCGCATGAGTCCAGGAGGTGCCAAAAGGTTGAACGAAGGGCAAGCCCGCGGCAAGCGGGTTGATTCTACCTTCATGGCCGGGGTGGGGCGGCGGGCGGTGCGGCGTTGCGGGCCTGATGTGAGGGGGATGTTTGTCCTGACGCAAACTTATGGCGTGCTGTTTCCGCTTTCGCCAGACCACGACGCCGCAGTACATTCGGTGCGTCGTCAGTGTTGATGTCAGGAGAGCTTTAACGTGGATATGGCAGCAAGCACCAGCCTTAATTACCCGTATTACCCGGTGGTTATCGACATCCTGCGTGCCCGGCGTGCCAAGCAGGTGCTGGACGCGCCTTGCGGCGTGGGCTGGTTGGGTGAAGCGCTGGCCGCCGAGGGAGGCGTGCAAGTGGCCGGTGATGGTGGGCGAGTAGCCGGTGATGGCGGGCAAGTAGCCGTTGCCGGCGGGCAAGTGGCCGTTGACGGCGTGGGCCTATGGGAATTTCCCGCGGCAAGCGCGGGCTATCGGTCAGTGACCGAACACGACCTGGATACCCCGCTGAGCGTGGCCAAGGCCTATGACGCGGTGGTCTGCTGCGAGGCGATTCACTTGATGACGAATCCGGGCGTGCTGCTGCAAAGTCTGCACGATGCGCTGCGCCCCGGGGGCACGGCGATCATCACCACGCCCAATACCTGGAACATGCGGTCACGGCTGCAGTTTTTGATGCGGGGCTTCCATTCCGGTTTCCGGCCCATGGTGGGTCGCAAGCGGGGCGAAGACTACATCACGTATTTCCCGTGGAGCTTCCCGCAACTGCATTTGTTGTTGTCGCATTACGGTTTCGTGGATATCACGCTGCATGAGGTGGATGAACCGAAACCGAAGCGGATGATGGAACATGTGCTGGCCGTGCCGTCACGGTTGTACTACCGACGGCGCGTGAAGCGGGCCGAGAACGAGGACATTCGCGGGTTCTGGAAGCAGGCCGGGTCCAGGCAGTCGGTGCATGGAAGGTGGTTGGTGGTGTCGGCGGTGCGGGGGGTGTGATGGGTTTCGCGCGGCAGATGGCGTGTTTCTTGCATCGGATTTGCCGCGCTTCACCCATCCTACGTTCGTTGTTCGGCGTTCGGCGTTCGTCGTCCGTTGTTCGGCGTTCGTTTTTCGTAGGATGGGTGAAGCGCGCGATGCGGTGTAGAAAATCAATGGCCTGAATCGCGCGTAACCCATCTGGTGGCGTCGGCGTGATGGTGCCGGCTGCTGATGGGTTACGCACGGCAGATGCTTTGTTTCTTGCATCGATTTTGCCGCGCTTCACCCATCCTACGTCGGCGTTTTACGTGCCGCTCATGCCGCTGTGGCGCAGCAGGGCGTCGATGCGGGGGGGGCGGCCGCGGAAGGCGGCGAAGGAATCGGCGGCGGGGCGGGAACCGCCCACGGCCAGGACTTCGCGGCGGAAGCGGGCGCCGGTTTCCGGGTCCAGTGTGCCCAGCGCGTTGCCGGGCTGCTTGGCCGCGGCTTCTTCGAAGGCCTCGTAGGCATCCGCCGACAGCACTTCGGCCCACTTGTAGCTGTAGTAACCCGCGCCGTAGCCGCCCGCGAACAGATGCGAGAACGCGTGCGGCAGGCGGTGCCACGACGGCGGGAACAGCACCGCCACTTCCTGGCGCACTTCCTGCAGCAGCGCCAGCACTTCCGAAATGGATGCACCCTTGGCGCGGTCGTGCATCAGCATGTCGAACAGCGCGAATTCAATCTGGCGCACGGCCTGCATGCCGCTTTGGTAATTGCGCGCCGCGACCAGGCGGTCGTACAGCGCGCGCGGCAGCGGTTCGCCCGTGTCCACATGCGCCGACAGCTTCTGCACCACCGCCCATTCCCAGCAGAAATTTTCCATGAACTGCGAGGGCAGTTCGATGGCGTCCCACTCCACGCTGGCAAATGCCGCCGCGCCGGGTTCGTCCACTTCCGACAACAGCGCGTGCAGCGCATGGCCGGTTTCGTGGAACAGGGTGATGACGTCGTCGTGCGTCAGCACGGCGGCGCGCTCGCCATTGGGGCGCGAGAAGTTGCAGGTCAGGTAGACCACGGGCGTTTGCACGTGGCCGGCCACCACACGGCGAGCGCGTTCGCTATCCACCCAGGCACCGCTTTGCTTGCCGGAACGGGCGTACAGATCCAGGTACAGATAGCCGATCAAGCCGCCGTCCGGGCGTTCCACGCGCACGCCGCGCGCGTCGCTGTGCCAGGTGGAGACGGGCGTTTCGGTCAGGCGCACGTCGAACAGCTTTTCAATGACGTCGAACAGACCGGCCAGCACGCGGGGCTCGGTGAAGTACTGCTTCACTTCATCTTCGGAATAGGCATAGCGCGATTCGCGCAGGCGTTCCGAGGCGAAGGCCACGTCCCAGGGTTGCAGCTCGTCCAGGCCCAATTCGCCGGTGGCGTAGGCCTTGAGTTCGGCCAGGTCACGCTGCGCGAACGGTTTGGCGCGCGCGGCCAGGTCGCGCAGGAATTCGGTGACTTCGCGGGCGTCGCGCGCCATGCGGGTTTGCAGGCGCAGCGATGCGTAGGTGCCCAGGCCCAGCAGGCCGGATTCCTCGGCGCGCAGCGACAGCAGTTCTTCGATCAGCGGAGAATTGTCGAACTTGGCTTCGCCTTGTTCGGAGGCCACGGTGCCATAGCCACGGTACAGCGCTTCGCGCAGGGCGCGGTCTTGCGCGTATTGCATGACGGGCAGGTAGCACGGCATTTTCAGGGTCAGTTTCCAACCCGGCTTGCCGTCTTCTTCGGCGGCGGCGCGGGCGGCTGACAGGACGTCGGCGGGGATGCCGGTCAGGCGGGACTCATCGTCCACCAGCAAGGACCACGCGTCGATGGCGTCCAGCACGTTTTCGGAGAACTTCTGCGATGCCTGGGCTTCGCGGTCAGAGATCTGCGCATAGCGCTCGCGATCGGCGCCTCGCAGTTCCACGCCGCTCAAGCGGAAGTCGCGCAGCGCCATTTCGACGATGCGGCGGCGCACGGGCGACCACGACGCAAAATCAGGGGCAGCGGCCAGGCGCTGGTACTGTCGGTACAGACCTTCGTGCAGCCCGACCCAGGTGGAAAATTCGGTAATGAGCGGCAGCGCGGCGTTGTAGGCTTCGCGCAGTTCCGGCGTGTTGACCACGGCGTTCAGGTGGCCAGCCACCGACCAGGCGCGCCACAGGCGCTCGGAGGCGGTATCCAGCGGTTCCACCACGGCTTCCCAGGTGGGCGCCAGCGCGGAATCAGCGGCATGGTCGACCGCCTTGCGGGCGATGCCCAGCAGTTCTTCCACGGCCGGGACAATATGCCCCGGCTTGACGGCCGCATAATCGACCAGGTCGGAGACAGGGGCAAGCAGGGGATTCTGGGTCATGGTGTTACCGGAAAAGGCGAGAGACATAGGGACCAGATAGGGGCGATCTGTCCAAAAGCAAGGGCAGGAATGCGTAGGCCCGTCTGCGTCACGCGCCGTTCGGCGCGCGTCAGCCTACGTGCATCGTAGGATGGGTGCAGCGCGAACGACTATACAAAAAAAACGGGCAATGAACGCGCGAAACCCATCAAGCAGCGTCGGCACCATCGCAAACGCAGCCACGCCGGCTTTCGAAGGTGGCAATGTGGCACCGTGGCAGGTGCAGGCACCCTGGCTTTCGTGAATTGCATGCGGGTGTTTTTACCAAGCCCCGCCACGGTCCCGGCGCTGCCTGATGGGTTTCGCGCGATTGGCGGTGGCGTTCTTTTCCACTGTCAATCGCGCTGCACCCATCCTACCGGTCATTCAGCGCACTCGGCCATATCGGCACTGGCCGCATCAGCGCACCGGCCGCACCAGCGCACCTACCGGATCAACCCGCCGCGCGTTCGGCGGCTTCTACCGTGTTGACCAGCAGCATGGCGATGGTCATGGGGCCTACGCCGCCGGGGACGGGGGTGATGGCGCCGGCCACTTCCTTGGCGGAGGCAAAATCCACGTCGCCGCACAGCTTGCCGTCTTCGCCACGGTTGATGCCCACGTCGATCACCACGGCGCCGGGCTTGATCATCGAACCGTCGATCATGCCGGGCTTGCCGGTGGCGACCACCAGGACATCCGCGCGGCGGGTTTGGGCCGCCAGGTCGCGCGTCTTGGAATTGCAGATGGTGATGGTGGCGCCGGCTTGCAACAGCAACATGGCCATCGGCTTGCCGACGATGTTGCTGGCGCCGACGATCACGGCTTCAGCGCCGCGCAGCGTCACGCCTTCCGATTCCAGCATCTTCATCACGCCGTACGGCGTGCAGGGGCGGAACAGCGGCTGGCCGGTCATGAGCAGGCCGGCGTTGCTGATGTGGAACCCGTCCACGTCTTTCTCGGCCGCGATGGCTTCGATGACCTTGTGGGAAT
This sequence comes from Achromobacter spanius, assembly GCF_002812705.1. Lineage (NCBI taxonomy): Bacteria > Pseudomonadati > Pseudomonadota > Betaproteobacteria > Burkholderiales > Alcaligenaceae > Achromobacter > Achromobacter spanius. The sequence goes on from NZ_CP025030.1 coordinate 3,676,357, forward strand.
CCATGTGCTTGGGCAGCGGCAACTGCACCAGGATGCCATGTATGGTCGGGTCCTGGTTCAACACGGCGATGCGGGCCAGCAGTTCGGCCTCGGTCATCTCGGCCGGGTACTGTTCCTTGACGGAATGCAGGCCGGCTTTCTCGCAGGCGGCAACCTTGTTGCGCACGTAAACCTGGGACGCGGGGTCCGCGCCCACCAGCACCACGGCCAGACCCGGGCGCGTGCCCTTGGCAGCCAAGGCCGCAACACGTTGGGCCACTTCTTCGCGAATGCGCAGCGACAGGGCGGCGCCGTCAATAATCCTGGCGGTCATGCATGTGCCTCGGGTTTGGCCAAGGCCACTTTCATCAAATCAGCAACGGTAGTCACTTCCAGTTTTTCCATAATGTTGGCGCGATGCGCCTCGACGGTCTTGATGCTGATGCCCAGGTCGTCGGCAATCTGCTTGTTCAAGCGGCCGGCGACGATGCGCTCCAGCACCTGTTGCTCGCGCGCGGTCAGGCGCGCCAGCATGGCTTCATGGTCTTTTTGGGCCTGGTGCTTGCTGACCCGCTGCGTGGCCTGCTCCAGCATGCGGGCGACGATCTCGCGCAGGTCGGATTCGTTGAAGGGCTTTTCCAGAAAGTCGACAGCGCCTTTCTTCATCGTGGACACCGCCATGGGCACGTCGCCGTGGCCCGTGATGAACACGATGGGCAGGGGGGCGTTGCGGGCGATCAGTTGTTCCTGGAGTTCCAGGCCGCTCATGCCGGGCATGCGCACGTCGGCGATCAGCACGCCGACCTGGCTGGCGTCGTAGTCTTCCAGGAAGGACTCACCGCTGGCATAGGCGCGAACGCGATAGCCGTTGGCTTCCAACAGCCAGCGCAACGAATCGCGGACCGCTTCGTCGTCGTCAACTATGAATACCGTGCTCGACAGGTGGGGCGTGTTCATGCGTGCAACTCCTCTGACTGATCATTCTGGGCCTGCGGCTGGGATGCAGCGCAGGGCAGGGTAAAGCGGAAAATGGTGCCGCCGGCGGGATTGGGGTCCGCCCACAGACGGCCGTGGTGCGATTCAATAATGGTACGGCAGATATTCAGCCCCATGCCCAGGCCCTGGGACTTGGTGCTGAAGAAGGGTTCGAACAGGCGTTCGGGCTCGGCCAGGCCATGGCCGCGGTCCACCACGGCCACTTCGATGTGCTGCTCGTGCAGGATCACTGCCACCTTGAGCTCGTCGACCTCGCTGTTTTCCATGGCTTCCAGCCCGTTCTTCAGCAGGTTCAACAGCACCTGTTCAATCAGGATGGGGTCGGCCAGGACATCAGGCGCGTTGGACGGCACGAAGCTGTCGATGCGGATGCGGCGCTTGCGGGCGTCGATTTCGGCAAAGCCGATGGCGTTGTCGACAATGCGGCCAATCGCCACGCGTTGGCGGCGCGGCTCGCTGCGCTTCACGAATTCGCGGATGCGGCTGATGATCTTGCCGGCGCGTTCGGCCTGTGACGCCGCCTTTTCCAGCGCCGGCAGCAGCATGTTGGGGCTGGTGTGGCCGGCCTTGACCAGGGCCACCGCGCCCATGCTGTAGTTGGCGATGGCGGTCAGCGGCTGATTCAGTTCGTGCGCCAGGGACGAAGCCATTTCGCCCATGGTCGTCAGGCGGCTGGTCAGTTGGATCTTTTCCTGCTGCACGCGCGACGCTTCTTCATGGCCCCGGCGCTCGGTGATGTCGCGCGCCACCTGCATGCGCACGCGGCGGCCGTCGGTCCAGGCCAGCATGCGATGGTGCACTTCAAACCAGCGCTGTACGGAAGGCGCGAACACTTCCACCGATTCGTCGGTGAAGCGGCCCCGGCGCCCGGCCAGCAGTTCGTCGTGGCCGCCCGTCTGCGCGCCGAAGACGCGGCGGTAGGTGCGGTTGGCAAACAGCAGTTCCAGGCCGTCGTGCGTGTCGGCCGTGACCGAAATGGCGTCGTCCAGGCCTTCCAGCACGGTCATGAAGCGTTCGTGGGCGGCGGTCAGGGCTTCGCGGATGCGCTTGGGTTCGGTGATGTCGGTCATCGACGTCATCCAGCCGATCTGGTTGCCGTTGGGGTCCAGCAGCGGCGACACATACATGCGCGCGGTAAAGCGCGAGCCATCGCGCCGTTGCGCTTCCACTTCCAGGCCGCTGCTGGGCGTCTTGCCCGACATCAGCACGTCCAGCGTGTGCTGGTGCTGTTCGTGGCGGCCGGGTACCCAATAAGGGAAGGGCGGGCTGCGGCCGATCAGGTCGGCTTCGTTCCAGCCGATCATGCGGCAGAACGCCGGGTTCACGTAGGCGATGCGGCCTTCCATATCCAGTACGCGCATGCCGGTGGACATGGAATTTTCCATGGCGCGGCGAAAACCGGTTTCGGCGATCAGCGCGGCTTCGGCGGTGGAGCGAAACCGGGTATAGCGCCACAGCATCAACAGGCTGATGACGATGACGCAGGACAAAGCCAGCACCACCCATATCAGGCGTTGCTGGCGCATTTCCTGGTCGATCGTCACAAACATGACGCTATCGTCATGAATGCGTTGCAGCCAGAAGAACACCCCCATTACACAGAGGTATAGGATCAGCACCATGGCGGGCGTGACCCAATACACACCGCGGCGGCGGGTGCGGGCGTGATCGTGGAACGGCGTAGGAATATTGGACTTGGGCGCGCTGGACATGGAATTCGGGCCGGATAGACCGCGCATTTTAGTGCGTGTTGGCTGGGAATTACCGGGAATCAACCCCTGCTTTTGGCGTACAGCTTAAAAAGTGGCGTCATCGGCCATTCAGCTTGCGGTCAACATTTCACATTACGAAATGCCGTACCGCAACATGAAATTTTCCTTGCGACCGGTTAATCTTCTTTCTTAGAATGCCGGCTGATAGGGAACCGACCCAAAGCAGGTCTCTAGAAAAACACCCCCCGACCCATGCCTGTCATGGTAGCCCGGATGATCCCGGCTACCATGCAGAGTCCGCGAGTTGAACGAATAAGCGGGTGTGGTCACGAACGAACCCCAACAGGAGACACACGATGTCCTCTTTCGCCCAGGCTGGCGCCCCGCAGGCTGCCAACGACGAAGACACCCTAGAAACCCAGGAGTGGCTCGAAGCCCTGGCGGCAGTCCTTGATCGCGAAGGGCCGCAGCGCGCGCACTACCTGCTGGAACGTCTGATCGACGAAGCCCGTCGTTCCGGCGCCCACATCCCGTTCTCGCCGAATACCGCTTACGTCAACACGATTCCGCCGGGCCTGGAGCCCGCGCATCCGGGCAACCTGGAACTGGAAACGCGCATCCGTTCGTACGTGCGCTGGAACGCCATGGCCATGGTCGTCAAGGCCAACAAGCACAACCCGCCGGATGGCGGCGACCTGGGCGGCCACATCGCGTCGTTCGCCTCGCTGGCCACCATGATCGGCTGCGGCCAGAACCACTTCTGGCACGCCGAAGACGAAGGCCACGGCGGCGACCTGGTCTACTTCCAGGGCCACACATCGCCCGGCATGTATGGCCGCGCCTATCTTGAAGGCCGCCTGACCGAAGAACAGCTGAACCACTTCCGCCAGGAAGTGGACGGCAAGGGCCTGTCGTCGTACCCGCACCCGAAGCTGATGCCGGATTTCTGGCAGTTCCCCACGGTGTCGATGGGCCTGGGCCCGCTGATGGCCATCTACCAGGCCCGCTTCCTGAAGTACCTGCACGCCCGCGGCATTGCCGACACCAGCAACCGCAAGGTCTGGGTGTTCTGCGGCGACGGCGAAATGGACGAACCCGAATCGCTGGGCGCCATTGCGCTTGCCGCCCGTGAAAAGCTCGACAACCTGATCTTCGTGGTGAACTGCAACCTGCAGCGCCTGGACGGTCCGGTGCGTGGCAACGGCAAGATCATCCAGGAACTGGAAGGCGACTTCCGTGGTTCGGGCTGGAACGTGATCAAGCTGATCTGGGGCGGCTACTGGGATCCGCTGCTCGCGCACGACAAGGAAGGCATCCTACGCAAGATCATGGAAGACACCGTTGACGGCGAGTACCAGGCGTACAAGGCCAACGACGGCAAGTTCGTCCGTGAACACTTCTTTGGCAAGCACCCCAAGCTGCTGGAAGCCGTCTCGCGCATGAGCGACGAAGACATCTGGCGCCTGAACCGTGGCGGTCACGACCCCCATAAGGTGTATGCCGCGTTTGACGCCGCCACCAGCCACACCGGCCAACCCACCGTCATCCTGGCCAAGACCATCAAGGGTTACGGCATGGGCCACGTGGGCCAGGCCAAGAACCCGACCCACCAGCAAAAGAAGCTGGAACTGGAATCCATCCGCGAATTCCGCGACCGCTTCGGCATCCCGATTCCGGACGATCAGCTGGAAGACCTGCCGTACTTCAAGCCGGCCGAAGATTCGCCCGAAATGAAGTACCTGCACGAGCGCCGCGCCGCGCTGGGCGGCTATCTGCCGCGCCGCCGCGCCAAGGCCGACGAGCAACTCAAGGCCCCCGCGCTGGAAGCCTTCAAGGCCGTGCTGGAACCCACCGCCGAAGGCCGTGAAATCTCCACCACCCAAGCCTTCGTCCGCATCCTGAACCAGGTGCTGCGCGACAAGGAACTCGGCCCGCGCGTGGTGCCGATTTTGGCCGACGAATCGCGTACCTTCGGTATGGAAGGCCTGTTCCGCCAGATCGGTATCTATGCGCCGGAAGGCCAGAAGTACATCCCGGTCGATAAAGACCAGGTCATGTACTACAAGGAATCGGCCGACGGCCAACTGCTGCAGGAAGGCATCAACGAAGCGGGCGCGATGAGCTCGTGGATTGCGGCGGCCACGTCGTACTCCTCGAACAACCGCATCATGATCCCGTTCTTCATCTACTACTCGATGTTCGGGTTCCAGCGCATTGGCGATCTGGCCTGGGCAGCGGGCGACATGCAGGCGCGCGGCTTCCTGTTGGGCGGCACCGCCGGCCGCACGACGCTGAACGGCGAAGGCTTGCAGCACGAAGACGGCCACAGCCACATCCTGGCGTCCACCATTCCGAACTGCGTGTCCTACGACCCGACGTTCGGCCATGAGCTGGCCGTGATCATCCAGCATGGCTTGAAGCGCATGGTGGAAGACCAGGAAAACGTCTATTACTACCTGACGGTGATGAACGAAAACTACCCGCAGCCCGGTCTGACCCAGGGCGACGAGGAAGGCATCATCAAGGGCATGTACAAGCTGAAGTCGCACGGCAAGGGCAAGAACCGCGTGCAACTGATGGGCTCGGGCACGATCCTGCGCGAAGTCATGGCGGCGCAAGACCTGCTGGACGCCGATTGGGGCGTGGCGTCGGACATCTGGAGCGTCACCAGCTTCACCGAACTGCGCCGCAACGGCCTGGACGTCGAACGCCACAACATGCTGCACCCCGACGAGAAAAAGCCGCAAGTGGCTTACGTCACGGAACAGTTGGCCAAGACGGAAGGCCCGATCATCGCGTCGACCGACTACATGAAGTTGTTTGCCGACCAGATCCGCCCGTTCGTGCCCAAGGGCCGCGAATACAAGGTGCTGGGCACCGACGGTTTCGGCCGCTCGGATTTCCGCGCCAAGCTGCGTGAGCACTTCGAAGTGGACCGTCACTTTGTCGTGGTTGCCGCGCTGCGCGCGCTGGCCGACGAAGGCAAGGTTCCGATGGCCAAGGTGGCGGAAGCCATCAAGAAGTACGGCATCAATCCGAACAAAGCCAACCCGCAATACGCCTGAGGGTAAAGAGACATGAGCAACATCGTGCAAATCAAGGTTCCCGACATCGGCGACTTCAAGGAAGTGGAAGTCATTGAGGTGTTGGTGGCGGTGGGCGACACGATCAAGGCCGAACAAAGCCTGATCACCGTGGAATCCGACAAGGCTTCGATGGAAATTCCCGCGTCGCAAGGCGGCGTCGTGAAGTCCATCACCGTGAAGGTCGGCGACAAGGTCGCCGAAGGCGCGGTCGTGCTGGAAGTGGAAGCCGAAGCCGAAGCCTCGGACGCCGCCCCGGCCGCCAAGGAAGAAGCGCCCAAGGCCACCGCCAAGGAAGCGCCGAAGCAGGCTGCTGCCGCTGCCCCCGCCGCCAAGGCGGAAGCCGCCGCGCCCGCTGCCAGCGGTCCGGTCGAAATCGAAGTGCCGGACATCGGCGACTTCAAGGAAGTGGAAGTCATCGAAGTCATGGTCGCCGTGGGCGACACCATCAAGGCCGAGCAAAGCCTGATCACCGTGGAGTCCGACAAGGCCTCGATGGAGATCCCGGCATCGCAAGGCGGCGTGGTCAAGGAAGTGAAGGTCAAGGTTGGCGACAAGGTCGCCAAGGGTTCGGTCGTGGTCGTGGTGGAAGGTGGCGCTGGCGCCGCGCCTGCCGCGAAGACGGAAGCCAAGGCTGAAACGCAGGCTGAAACCAAAACCGAAGCCAAGGCCGAAGCACCCGCCGCCGCATCCGCGTCGCGTCCGGCACCTGCCGCCGCGCTGGAAGACCCCAACCTGAAGCCCGGCCAACTGCCGCACGCTTCGCCTTCCGTGCGCAAGTTCGCGCGCGAACTGGGCGTGAACCTCAGCAAGGTCAAGGGTTCGGGCCCCAAGGAACGCATCACCGCCGAAGACGTGCGTGGTTTCGTCAAGCAAGCGCTGGCCGCCGGCCCCGCAACCGCCGCTGCCGGTGGTTCGGCCGATGGCGCCGCGCTGGGCCTGTTGCCGTGGCCCAAGGTCGACTTCACCAAGTTTGGCCCGATCGAAGCCAAGCCGCTGTCGCGCATCAAGAAGATTTCCGGCGCGAACCTGCACCGCAACTGGGTCATGATCCCGCACGTCACCAACAACGACGAAGCGGACATCACCGACCTGGAAGCGCTGCGCGTCACGCTGAACAAGGAAAACGAGAAGTCGGGCATCAAGGTCACGATGCTGGCCTTCCTGATCAAGGCCGTGGTTGCGGCCCTGAAGAAATTCCCCGAGTTCAACGCGTCGCTGGACGGCGACAACCTGGTGTTGAAGCAGTACTACCACATCGGTTTTGCCGCCGACACGCCCAACGGGCTGGTGGTGCCGGTGATCCGCGATGCCGACAAGAAGGGCATTCTGCAGCTCGCGCAAGAAATGACGGACCTGTCCAAGAAGGCGCGCGACGGCAAGATCTCGCCCGCTGACATGCAGGGCGGCTGCTTCTCGATCTCGTCCCTGGGCGGTATCGGCGGCACGTCCTTCACGCCGATCATCAACGCGCCCGAAGTGGCCATCCTGGGTGTGTCGCGTTCCGCGCACAAGCCCGTCTGGGACGGCAAGCAGTTCGTGCCGCGCCTGATGGTGCCGCTGTCGCTGTCGTATGACCACCGCGTCATCGACGGCGCGTCCGCTGCCCGCTTCAACGCCTATCTGGGCGCCTTGCTGGCCGACTTCCGCCGCATCGCGCTGTAAACGGGGAGCCCTATGAGCAATACCGTTCAAATCAAAGTGCCGGACATCGGTGACTTCAAGGAAGTGGAAGTCATCGAAGTGCTGGTCGCCGTGGGCGACACGATCAAGGCCGAACAAAGCCTGATCACGGTCGAATCCGACAAGGCCTCGATGGAAATCCCCGCGTCGCAAGGCGGCGTGGTGAAGTCCATTGCGGTCAAGGTCGGCGACAAGGTCGCGGAAGGCGCGGTCGTGCTGGAAGTGGAGGCATCTGATGCCGCCGCCGCGCCGGCCGCCAAGGAAGCCCCGGCGAAAGATGCCCCCAAAGCTGCTGAAGCCCCCAAGAAGGCCGAAGCCGCCGCGGCCCCCGCCGCCAAGGCTGCCGCACCCGCCGCGTCCAGCTTCAAGGGTTCGGCCGACGGTGAATACGACATGCTGGTGCTGGGCGCGGGCCCCGGCGGCTATTCCGCCGCCTTCCGCGCCGCCGACCTGGGCCTGTCCGTGGTCCTGGTCGAACGCTACGCCACGCTGGGCGGCGTCTGCCTGAACGTGGGCTGCATTCCGTCCAAGGCGCTGCTGCACAACGCCGCCGTCATCGACGAAGCACGCGAGCTGGCTGCCCACGGCATCAGCTTTGGCGAGCCCAAGATCGATCTGGACAAGCTGCGCGGCTACAAGGACAGCGTGGTCGCCAAGCTGACCGGCGGCCTGGCCGGCATGGCCCGCGCGCGCAAGGTCACCGTGGTGACGGGCGTCGGCGAATTCGCCGACCCCTACCACCTGACCGTGACGTCCGCCGACGGCAAGAGCCAGACGCTGCGCTTCAAGCAAGCCATCATCGCCGCCGGCAGCCAGTCGGTGAAGCTGCCGTTCATGCCCAAGGACGACCGCGTCGTCGACTCCACCGGCGCGCTGCTGCTGCGTGAAGTGCCCAAGAAGATGTTGATCGTGGGCGGCGGCATCATCGGCCTGGAAATGGGCACGGTGTACTCCACGCTGGGCGCACGCCTGGACGTCGTGGAAATGCTGGACGGCCTGATGCAAGGCGCTGACCGCGACCTGGTCAAGGTCTGGCAGAAGAAAAACGCCTATCGCTTCGACAACATCATGTTGAAGACGAAGACCGTGGGCGCCGAAGCCAAGAAAGACGGCATCTACGTCACGTTCGAAGGCGAGGGCGCGCCCAAGGAACCGCAACGCTACGACCTCGTTCTGCAAGCCGTGGGCCGTAGCCCCAACGGCAAGAAGATCGGCGCCGACAAGGCCGGCATCGCCGTGACCGACCGAGGTTTCATCGAGGTCGATCGCCAGATGCGCACCAACGTGCCGCACATCTACGCCATTGGCGATATCGTCGGCCAGCCGATGCTGGCGCACAAGGCCGTGCACGAAGGCCACGTCGCAGCGGAAGCCGCCGCCGGCCAGAAGTCGTTCTTTGACGCGCGTGTGATTCCGTCGGTGGCCTACACCGATCCGGAAGTGGCATGGGTGGGCCTGACCGAAGACGAAGCCAAGAAGCAAGGCATCAAGATCGAGAAGGGCGTGTTCCCGTGGGCGGCTTCCGGCCGCGCCATCGCCAACGGTCGCGACGAAGGCTTCACCAAGCTGATTTTCGACGCGGAGACGCATCGCATCCTGGGCGGCAGCATCGTGGGCACCCACGCTGGCGACCTGATCAGCGAACTGGCCCTGGCCGTGGAAATGGGCGCCGACGTTGTCGACATCGCCAAGACCATCCACCCGCACCCGACGCTGGGTGAATCGGTGGGCATGGCGGCCGAAGTCGCGGAAGGCGTCTGCACCGACTTGCCGCCGATGAAGAAGAAGTAATTGCCGGTGGGGCGGCTTGGCCGCCTCACGCAAGCCACGCAACGGCAAACAAAAAGCGCCGGCCCTGTTCAGGGTCCGGCGCTTTTTTTATCGGCTGGCCGCGTGGGTGGGCGGCGCCGTGGGGCTGAACGCGTGCGCGTCAGGCCTGGGTATTGATGCGCGAACCCAGCGTGCTGTCAATCGCCATCGGTGCCACGGATTGCATCAACGTTGCGACCGTATCGGCTTGCGCGTTCAACGCCTTCTTAAGCACGGTGGCCTGCACTTCCTGGACCACATTCGCGTCCTTCAAAGCCAGCGCGGTGTTGACGGTGTTGCTGATGGAATCCATGGTTTGTGTCCTTGTAGAGGAAAGCGTGTGGCAGGCAATACGGCTAAGCCGATGCGGCCTGGCCAAATCAAACATGTCGCATTATTACGCAGGTTTGCGGTTTTGGTGCAAAGAATTGTCGGTGTTTTGCGTGGCTGGGATGTGACAGCGTGAAGGCGTGGGTTGATGCCTGAGTGCATGCCTGAAGCGGTGCCTGATCAAGGCAGCGAGAGCAAAGCCAGGCTGATCAAGGTAAGGGCTGGGCAGGGCATTCCTTGACGACGCCCCAGCCCTGGTTCGGCTCGCACCATTGCCTGCGTGCTTCCCAGGCGCATTCCGGACGTTCAAAAAAGCCCCGCTCGGCGCAACGCGCCAATTCGCCTTTCAAGGTGTCGACCCAGGCCAAGGGGTTTTCCGCCGGAATCTCCGTGATGCGCAGCGTGGGCTGCGGCGCGGGTGTCGCGGGGGCGGCAGCGCCTGGCGTTGTGTTTGATGCCACGGGGGCAGTCGCCGTGGAAGCGTCGTTTGATGCGTCGCTTGAGGGCGCGCTTGAGGGGGCGCTAGGGGGGGCGTCGGATGCCGGTCTCGACGGCGGATCCTCATGCGGCGCCTTGACGGGCATCGGGTTCGAAGACGGCGCGGGCTGCGCGCTTGGTGCCGACACAGGCGTTGGCGCCGTGGTCTCCCAATCGCTGGGGGCTTCATCGGCGGGCAACAGGGGCAAACGTGTCAGCGGCACGCGGCCCGAGCTGGCGGACGTCGCGCCAGGGCCGGTGATGCCATTGTTCGGCGCGTTCCACGACACCACCAGCAGCACCAGCGCGGCATAGATGGCCAAGGTGTACAGCACGGTCAACGTCGCTGAACCGACCCGGCGCCCGGTAATCGGCGCGGCATCGTCACGGCCCAACAAGGCGCGCCAGCCAACCAGCGCGGCGCCCGGCGCCGAAATAAGCGCCCAGCCAATGCGGCGCATACAGCTCGGCTCGGGCTGCGGGGGCAGGGGCGGCGGCGCAATGGCCTGCACCTGGGCGGCCAACAATTCGCGCAATGCGCGGTTCTCTTCGCGCAGACGCCGGGTCTGCGCATCATCGACCGGTGCCGTGGCATCTGGATCCGTCGTGCTGTCGTACTGCGTAGCGAAAGGATCGGGGGGCGTGGCGGTCATGGGGCTGAAAAATATAGATACAAAAGCGGTGCGACGGCAATTATGAAGTAAGCGGCAAGTACCTCAAAAGGGGAATAGCGTGGAAAAAGTGCGGTTTGGTGAGGATTCGCCGGCAGGTTGCCGGCCAAGCCTACTCAAGGATGGCGTAGCTGACGTGCGGTTCGTAGGTAAATCGTTGAATCCGAAGCTTGTTCAAGCCCAGCTTTTCCATCACCGCCAGCGTCTCGCCCGGCCAGGTGCGATTGTTCAACTCGTCGAAGACGATGACACCGCCCTTCGGCATGCGCGGCACAAAGTGTTCAAGACAGATCTTGGTCGGCTCGTACAGGTCCAGGTCCAGGTGCAACAGTGACACCACGGTCTGTGGTTCGCGCGCCAGATAGCGGGGTACGCTTTCGGCGACATCTCCCTTTACCAATTCGACCTTCTGAATGTGCCCGATGAAGCGGTTCCCATCGAAGAGTTCGATCGCGCGTTGCAGGTCGTTGAAGCTGTCTGCTTCATACCCGTTGATGCGGCGTTCGGTCGTCTGGATCACTGCATGCTGGTCCTGCTCGGCTATACCCGAAAAGCCCGAGAACGTATCGAAGCCGACGATGCGCCGTTGCAGGTTGACGGGTTCAAGCGTGGCGCTCAACTGCGCGAACGTCATCAGGCCGCCACCCCAGTTCACGCCGCATTCCATGATGTCGCCCTGCACATGCAGCGCCATCTTGAAGAGTTCGGACAAGCACAGAAAGCGCGCGATGCTCTGGCGCGGAACAAAACAGGGGAAATTCTCCAGCTTCTCAACGGCGCTGCCGCGCGCGGCGGCAAACAGATCGCCCAACTCGGCGCGGTAATTGACTTCGCGGCTCGTGCTGCGGCCGTCCTGGCGAAAGCGGGAGGGGTCGGTGGTGTCGTTCATGCGGCTGCGTTCTCGGCTTCTTGCTTGCGGCGTTGCTGGGCGTTGTGGCCCAGGTAGTCCACGTAAAAGATGTTGGTGCGGTCGCCAGTGGGAAAGCGCTGGCGGCGGTACTCCGCATCAGCCAGATCGGTGATGCGCAGTTGTGTGGTCCAGCGGATCTGTTGGCCCAGGTTGGGAGTGCTGCGATGCAGGAGCATCTGCTTGAAGATGACGATATCGCCCCGTGCGGCTGTGATTGTTTCCGGCGTGTCGGTGACTTCGACGTCCAGGCTCAGATCGCGTTGCAAGAACGGCACGTAGGGCGCAATCACTTTCTCGCTGATGCGCTTGAACGGATAGAGACCGCGCTTGTGGCTGCCAGGGATGACCTGGATGGTGCCGGACGCCAGGTTGACGTCCTGGAACGGAATCCACAACGTGACGGCATTTTCCGATCCCAGCAGGTAGAGCGAATCCTGGTGCCAGGCAAACAGGTGACGCGAGTCTGCCGGCTTGTCCAGGCGCATGTTGCAGCACCCCATCAATGAGGGATGTGCCAGGCCTAGATCGCGGCACAGGTCATGGACGGCCGGGCTGCCCGACATCCGCGACAGGGCGGGCAGGTACTTCAGGCGGTCATACAACAACGATTGCGTGGCCGGCTCCAGCTCGTATTGGCCGAAGTCGCGCGGGTTGAATTGCGGTCCGACGATGCGCTGGCCCAGTTCGGCCAGCTGCGTTTCCAGCTCGATGAGTTCGCCGTGCTTCCAGAAGTCCTTCAGGACGAGGTAGCCGTCCTCTTCAAAGCGTTCCCGCTGCGTGGTGCTCATGATGTTCCTACTGTTCTCTCGTTGCGTCAGGCGACTTCAGGCGCCCGTTTCTTCACGCCAGCCCAGCACCTTCATCGGGTTGCCGCCCTGTATCGAAAACGCAGCCACCTCGCCGCGTACGATGGAGCCCGCGGCAATCACGCATCCTTCGCGCAGGATCGCGCCATCCAGCAGCACGCAGTTGGCGCCGATCCAGACGTCATCCTCGATGACGATGCCGCCCTTGCTTGGCCGGAAGCCCTGTTCACGAATCGGTACATCGCGGCGGCGGAACTCGTGATTGGCGGGGGCGAACGTGCAGTTCGCGGCAACCGCCACGCGCGCGCCCATGCGAATGCCGTGGCCCGTATACAGCACACAGCCCGAATTGATCACGCACTCCGGGCCGATCTCGACATCGCCTGAGCCGCCGGCGGGCTTGATCTTCACGAAGGCATCCACGACGGCCTTCGGGCCGATCACAATGCGCGTGCCGCGTGTGGAGTCTTCAATATCGGCCAGGGGTGACACGCGTGCAGTGGGGTCGATCAGGATCATGGCGTTGGCTCGATCGGCGGTTCAGGCCTTGCGGCGCAGGAAGCCGTCCGGCGCGGACGTGACCAGCAGGCGGTCTTCCACCGAGCGGTCGATTTCAAACTCGGGGTGCTGCTTGATCCATTCCCACACGGCGGTCTTGGGGTTGTTGCCCTTGCCCCAGTGACGGCCCGGCCATTCGTAGTCGGCCGGCATGTCTTCCACGAAGGTGTCGAAGACCACGCAGTAGCTGCCGACGCTGACCAGGTCGGCGTAGGCATTCAGTTCCGCCAGCACGTGGTCGTGCGTGTGGTTCGAATCCAGGCAGACCATGATGTTCTTCTTGCCCTCGGCATGCGCGCGCACTTGCGCGATGGTCGCGGGATCAATGCTGGAGCCTTCGATCAGGTGGATACGCTGCGCCAGCGGATGGGCTTCGATGGCCTTGCGGTTGTGCTCGCGGATCTCGATGTCCACGCCCACCACGTCGCCCGCTCCCAGCAATTGCAGCATGGACGCCGACAGCATCAACGAGCCGCCGTGCGCAATGCCGGTTTCGATGATCAGGTCCGGCTTTACGGCCCAGATCAGCTCTTGCATGGCCATGGCGTCCATGGGCAGTTGGATCAGTGGACGCCCGGCCCACGAGAAGTTGTTCATGTACTTGCGTTCCAGCGCCATTTGGCGCCACGCAATGGACAGCTCGCGGAATTCCTGGTCGGTGGCGAAGCCGGCAATGCGGGCCTGCTTTTCCCGGCGGTATTCGGGGTGCGCGTCGGGCGTGGTTTCAAGGTAGGACATTCAGATTCCTTTGTGCAGGCGGTACTGCTCGAGAAAATTCGGGAAATAGTCAGAGAAGGCGCGCGGGGCAGCCCCGCAAAGCGCCTGGATGCGGGTCACGTCGACATCGGCAAAGGTCCATTCGGGAGCGCCCGGTTCAACGGTGCAGCGATAGCCCAGCGTCTCGCGCAGCCAGTGCGCCACGTCGCAGTTGGCAATGCCCATGCCATGGGCAACGTTGTAGATGCCGCTGGCCGCCGGCGACAGGGCGATGGCCAAAATTTGCGACACCGCGTCGTCAACGTAGAGATAGTCCTTGCAGGACGAAAGCGAGGTGCGCAGTGTGACGCCGTTGCCGCGTGCGCCTTCTTCCAGCAATTGGTCGATAAAGCTGTCCGGCGTGTCACGCAAGCCCACGATATTGGACAGGCGCGCAACCTTTGCGCCCGCGCGACCCCCGTGCAGGCACAATGATTCGCCCATCAGCTTGGACAGGTTGTACAGGTCGCTCGGGTCGTTCGGGTTGACGGCAAGCGTTGCCGTTTCGCGAGTGTCGCAGGATCCGGCATAGACGCGAGTGCTGGACAGATAGGTCAGGCTGTCGAAGTCAGCATCGGCCAGCAAGGTGCGAAGCAGGCAGACATGCGCTTCCACGGTCTCAAGCGGACGGCTCCGAAAATCCGAAGTCAGGCCGATTGCATAGATCACATGACCCAAGGGTCGGCTTAGCAGGTCAGCATCGCCTCGAGGCGGGGCGTTGTACGGCACGCCGTCCGCCCGCAAGCGCGCGACCAGGTGCCGGCCGATAAAGCCCGACGCGCCCAGGACGGTGACCTGTCGATGGCTCATGCGGACGGGCTGCTTTCAATGGACAGCGAAGGAATGGCCGTGACCAGCTTGGCGTGCCATTCGCGGCGGGCGTAATCCAGTTGCTCGGAAACTTCTGCCTTCAGGTTCCAGGGCAGGATCAGGATGTACTCGGGCTTGTCTTCGCGCAACCGGGCTTCCGTGACGATCGGGATATGGCTGCCGGGCAGGTACTTCTCCTGCTTGGCGGGGTTCAGATCCACCACGTAGGCAAGCAGATCGGGGCGCACACCCGCAAAGTTCAACAGCGTGTTGCCCTTGGCAGCCGCGCCGTAGGCCGCGATGCGCTTGCCACCTCGACGCAGTTCCACCAGAAACGCCAGCAGATCGTTCTTGATGCGCTCGGCCTCTTGCTGAAAGCGCGAATAGAACTCGGGGGCGGTCATGCCGGCCTGATTTTCCAGGGCCAGGATGCGCTCGACATTGTCGCTGACGGCATGCCGGCCGGTGTCGGCCCGCTGCGCGAAAACGCGCAGGCTGCCGCCGTGCGTGCCCAACTGCTCGACATCGAAGACGGACAAGCCATTGGATTCGAAGATGCGCGACACAGCCGTCAACGACAGATACGAATAGTGTTCGTGATACGCCGTATCGAACTGGCTTTCCTGCACCATGCGCAGCAGATGCGGAAACTCGAAGGTCGCCACGCCTTGCGGCTTGAGCAACGCCGTAAAACCCGACACGAAATCGTTGATGTCGGGCACGTGAGCCAGCACGTTATTGGCTGCAATCAGGTCGGCCGCACGGCCTTGCTCGGCAAGCTCATCACCCAGCGCCACGCCAAAGAAGCGTTGCACGATATCGATGCCACGCTCACGCGCGGCCTGCGCCGTGCTGGCCGTGGGCTCCACGCCATAGCACGGTACGCCGGCCGCTTTCACGTACTGCAACAGATAGCCGTCATTGGCGGCAATCTCGGTCACCATGCTGTCGGCGCCGAGTCCGAAACGGCTGATCATCTTATCGACGTACTGGCGCGAATGCGCCAACCACGACGATGAGAACGAGCTGAAGTAGGCGTAGTCGTCGGTGAACAATGCCTCGCGTCCCGCATGATCTTCGGTCTGGACCAGCCAGCACGATTCGCATACCAGGATGCGCAGCGGAAACCACGTCTCGGGGCCGCGCAGTGCGGCCTCGGTCAGATAGGCGTTGGACGGCGGCGCATGGCCGAGGTCCAGGAAAGGAAGGCGCAAGTCGGCCTGGCAATGGCGGCACTTCACAGTGCGACTCCAGAAAATGCAGTGTCCAGGCGGGGGTGTTGCTGATCGCGCTCGGACACCAGGGTCAGGGGTAACGGCCAGGCGATGCCCACGCGGGCATCCTGGAAGTGCAGGCCGGCTTCGGCCTGCGGTGAATAGGGGGCGGAATGGCAATACAGCATTTCCGCGTCGTCAGTCAGTGTCTGAAAGCCGTGGGCAAAGCCCTCGGGAATCAGCAGGGCGCGACCGTTGTCGGCGCTTAAACGCTCGGCGTGCCACTGCAGGAAAGTGGGCGAGCTAGCGCGTAGATCCACGGCGACATCCCAGACGGCGCCACGGATGCAGCTGACCAGCTTCATCTCGGCGTGTGGCGGCAGCTGATAATGCATGCCGCGTATCGTGCCGGCCTGCGCGGTATAGGTGTGGTTGACCTGCTCAACAGCACGTTGCCAGCCGCAGGCTCGCAAGTCGCCCGCATCGAATAGGCGCGCCAGAAAGCCCCGCGCATCGCCACGAGGGTGGCGCTGTATGACCTTCAAATCGGCCAAAGGTGTATCGATGACGTCCAGGCTCATGGCCGCCCCTCGTAGTCGTCGATGTCGGCGTGGCACAACGCCAGTGCGTGTTCGCCCGCGTCAAAGCGGCGATACCACTGCATGCTGCGCGTGACGCCGTGCGCCAGCGGCCAGCGCGGAGCCACATTCAAAACGGCTCTTGCCTTGGACGTGTCCAGCGTCAGCAAACCGGCTTCGTGCGGACCTTCGACCTGTTCAGCGTAAACGGTCCGGCCGCGTCCGTACGCAGCCTGCGCGATGTCCACCACTGTCCGCACGGATGCGGCTTCTGCGGCATCCGGGCCAAAGTTGAACGGGCCGGCAAGCACGGGTTGGTCCCACAACGCCTGCGCCAGCATCAGATAGCCCGCCAACGGCTCCAGCACATGCTGCCAAGGCCGTACGGCGTCGGGACGGCGAATGTGCAGATCGCCGTCGTCGCGCCAGGCACGAACGGCATCGGGCAGCAAGCGATCCACTGACCAGTCACCACCGCCGATGACGTTGCCGGCGCGGGCCGTGGCCACGGCGACGCCTTGCGCCTGAAGGAAGGCATCCCGATACGATGCGATGACCAATTCGCTGGCCGCTTTGCTGGCGCTGTAGGGATCGTGCCCGCCCAGCGTGTCGCTTTCGCGATACGGGTATAGCCGTTCGTTGTTGCGATAGACCTTGTCGGTCGTGATCATGACGGCAACGCGCGCGGACGGCACCGCGCGCAGTGCGTCCAGCAGGTGTGCCGTGCCCATGATGTTGGTCGCAAAGGTATCCAGCGGGGCGGCGTAGCTGGGGCGCACCAGCGCTTGTGCGGCCAGATGCAGCACGACGTCGGGTCGGGCGGCCAGCACGATGTCGCGTAGCGAGGCGGCATCGCGGATGTCGGCATGACGGCTGTCGATCAGCTTGGCGACGCCGGCGGACTGGTACAGGCTGGGTTGGGTGCAGGGCGGCAACGCCACCCCCGTCACCCGGGCGCCCAAGCGGTGCAACCACAGCGCCAGCCAGCTGCCCTTGAAGCCTGTGTGGCCGGTCAGCAGGACGCGCTTGCCGCGCCAGAACGCGGTGGAGGGACTCACCAGACTTTCCATGGCGCCTTGCCCGTGCTCCACAGCGATTCAAGTAGATTTTTCTCTCGCAGCGTGTCCATGGGTTGCCAGAAACCCAGATGCTCGAAGGCATGCAACTGGCCTTCGCGGCTCAGGGTCTCAAGCGGGCCGGCTTCCCAGGTGGTGTCGTCGTCCTCGATCAGGGAAAGCACGCTAGGCGACAGCACAAAAAAGCCGCCGTTGATGAGGCCGCCGTCACCACGCGGTTTTTCCGTGAATCCAGTGACCCGGTCGCCGTCCCGGCGCAGCGCGCCATAGCGTCCGGGCGGCTGCACGGCGGTGACCGTGGCCGCCTTGCCATGCTGGCGATGAAAGGCGACCAGTGCGCTGATGTCAATATCCGCCACGCCGTCGCCATAGGTGAAGCAGAATGCCTCGTCTTCCTTCACATAGTCGGCCACGCGCTTGAGGCGGCCTCCCGTCATGGTCGTTTCACCGGTGTCCACCAACGTCACGCGCCAGGGTTCGGCCTTGCGCTGGTGCACTTCCATGCGGTTATCGGCCATGTCGAAGGTCACATCCGACATGTGCAGGAAGTAGTTGGCGAAGTACTCCTTGATCATGTAGCCCTTGTAGCCGCAGCAGATCACGAAGTCGTTCACGCCATGGGCGGAATAGGTTTTCATGATGTGCCACAGAATGGGCCGCCCGCCGATTTCGATCATCGGCTTGGGACGCGTGTGCGTTTCTTCGGAGATACGGGTGCCCAGGCCCCCGGCGAGGATGATGGCTTTCATGCTTGGGACTCGCACCAGGTGTTGAACATGCCGCGCAGCGCGGCTTCGAATTTGCGGGCGAATGCGGGTTCGTCCATCAAGGGGCTGGCGTGCATTTCTTCACGCAAGCCGGCGCGCAGAGCGGCTAGTGCTGGCAAATCACTGGCCAGCGCAACCACTTTCTCGATGTATTCCTCCTCCGTTTGGGCTATCCACTCAGGGTGCCCGACTCCGTGCAACACGGACGAACCAATTCGGCCCACGCTTGGGCGGTCCGCAAGCGTGACAAAGGGGACGCCCATGTATAGCGATTCCACCAAGGTCACTCCTGAATTGTGGGGGAAGCAATCGAGGCCGATGTCCATGTTCCTCAGAGTGTCCCAAGGTGGGCTGTGGCATCCGATGGCGAGACGGCTGCGGTCGACGCCTTGGCTCTCAAAGCGAGTGATCAATTCTTCCTGCATGGCGATATCGCGATAGCTATTGCTGTCCACGACCAACCGAGCCAGAGGCAAGCGGCCAAGGATTGTGGCCCAGACGCGAATTGTTCGACTGTTCATCCGAATGGCCCGGGTCAGGCTTCCCAGCGTTACATGGCCCGAGGATAGCGCCGGGAGCGAACCGTATTCACCCATGCTATTGCCGGGTCGATAAATGAAGTTCGTGTTGGTTAGGCGCCAGGGCTTCTCAGCGAAAAGTTCTTCGCTGCCCCCGGGTGCCATCGCCTCGTCGGTCAGGATGTAGTCGATCGCCGATACCCCGGTGGTGTACCCATAACCAAGCCACGTCATCGACACTGGCGCTGGCTTACGTGCAAATACGGCCAGTCGATTTCCAGCAGTATGTCCGGCAACATCGATCAATATGTCGATCTGATCGGCGCGGATTCGGTCGGCGAGTTCGGTGTCGGCTAGGGGAGCCGTCGGCACCCAATGATCGAAGTACTGCTTGAACCGGGTGGTGGCTTCGTCCTCCATCGTCAACTCCGCATACGCGGTTAGCTCGAAGGCTTCACGGTTCAAATGCGTCAGTAGCGGCTCGATGAAGCAATTGCCTGAATGCTGCCGGAAATCAGGCGACGTAAAGCCGACTTTCAGCTTGCGATGGAGCTGGTGTGAGTTCTTGTGCGGTCGCCAGGTGTTGCGCAGGGGCAGGCAGTAGCTCTGATCGTAGGCCTGGTACGCCTGATAGACTTCTTGCGCGCTGACCGAGGGAGCATAGTTCAAGGCAAACAGTAAGTTGTTGTTTGCGGCCAGGGACTTCGGCGCACGCTCGACTGCATTGCGGGCTGCCGCAATGGCTCCTTCCGCGTCGCCGCTATCGATAAGTATTTTGCTCAGATTGGCGAGTGCTTTCTGCAAATTGGGATCAATCTCTAGCGCGCGCAGGCACGAGGCCTTGGCCTCTTGGTATCGCCGTTCAGTATTCAGGGCATCGGCCAAAGCTGCATGCGCGTGGGCATCTGCTGGAGCCAATTCAACAGCACGCCGACCGGCACTTATCGCCTCCGAGGTTCGCTCCAATTGGCTGAAGCAGACTGCCAGCGTGATATAGCTTTGGGCGTGGTTGGGCTGCAACTCCAACATTCGCAGCGTGGCCACCAATGCCTGCGCAGGACGCCGCGTGTTGCACAGCGTAATGGCAAGCGCTTCCCATGCGTCGAAAAATTTCGGTGCGAGCTTGGTAAGCGTGCGCGCAAGCGGTTCAGACTCCGAATAGGCGTTACGCGTCATCGCTTGGTTCAGACGCTGAGCCTGAGAGAGAAGGCTCGCTGGCGGATGCACGGAGGGCTGGGGCTTGAGCCGTCCAGTCAGCCATATTCGCGCAAGCGCGTCGACGAACAGCCCCGCGTAGTGGCCCCTGCCTTCGCTCTCTATCAGGCCCGCCTCTAGAAGTGCATGCCAGGATTCGGCGGACCCCTCCATCAACGCAAATCGCTTGATCAACGATAGGACGTCATTCAAATCACCTGTGCCTAGGTTGGAATATGCAGGGTCGGCGGCGACTGACTCGAGCGATTCCTGTAGAGACTGGCCAGAGGACAGCGTGCCCAAGAGCGCGCGCTGCGCATCATTGAACACCAAGCGCAAAGGTTCATGCCAGAGATTGAACAGGGGAACGTCGGTATTCGTTGGGGGGATGCACCGCAGTGGTCGAAAGACGGTGTCCATTTGGTCGTAGGGGGCCGGGCCGAGGCAGAAATGGGCAAGGTCCGCTTCCACCAACGTCTTCAAACACTTGCTCAACGACTTTTGCAGAGTCGTCTCATCCTTGACCGCGCCACGAATCAACTCCTTAAGGATCGTCGCATAGGGCAGGGCGCTGGGCCACGCACGGCCAAGTACTGTCAACAGCTCGATCATGACGGGATCCGTGGTCACAAGTCCACGGCCCAGATGCGTGACATAGGAAACAGCTGAATCGGATCCTCTAGCGGCCAATCTGATCAGGCCGCTCGCCCAGCTCAAATCAGCGAAACGAGACAACTCCGGCGCCGTCAAAACCTCCTGTTCGCGGTCCTGCGAAACCAACAGACTCTGGCGAAAACCTCGTCCACTGGAAAAATCCAGATATTGCTGACGGATAGGTCGCGGCTGTCCCATGCTAAGCAAACTATGGGACAGCGACACGTTCTGCCCAAGTTCCAGAGGGATTTCGCTCAATGGGTCTGCGTCACCTACGTAAGCCAAGCCCGCTTGGGTCGCTTGTCCGGCAAACTCGATGAAGTACTTGGGCGAACACGCCAAAAGGCGTGCGGCTTCGTCAGTTTCGAGTCCATTCGCGATTTGCGCAGCTATTGCTCCAACGGAAGCGCCCATAGGATTGGTCTGGGCCAACCCTTCCTTGAATAGAGTCAGTGCCGCGCGGGCGCCGGCCTTGACTTCGGCCTCTGTCGTGGCGGAATGCGTGTGCAGCAAAATGGCGTCGCGCACGACCTCCAGACCTTTGGCGCCCGGATAGGTTCGGTAGTCCACGTACAGCAAACCCAACGGGGACAGCAGCCTCTTGCAATGTTCCAGAAGGGCATGCGCCTGCGCTGCGGGCAGGCTGTCATACAGTGCAGGGACAATAATGTAATCGAATGGCTCGATGTCTGCGGGCAGTTGAGCGAGGTCAGAGACGCTCAGAGTGACATTCGTAAGTCCTAGTTCGTCCAGACGCCGCCGACCCAGTTCGATCTGGTCGGAGCGCGTATCTAGCCCGATAACGCAGGCGGCGGCGTTGGCCAGCGCGAATGGAAGAAGCCCGTCCGCGGCACCGCAGTTCAGCATCAGTACGCGAGCGTGTTTAAGGGGAGAGGTCGGTACTCCATACAGGTGAGCGACGGCACGCAGATGTAGTGGTGAATGGCTGGGGGTCAAATGGCCAGGGCTGTCTGCCGTCTGACGTTGCGTGGGGGCCGGAGTCAACATAGGAGGATGAACAGGATCAAGGCTGGGAATAATTAGCAGATTCTATGAACAAGCCAGTCCCGTCATTTTGGCAAGCAGCGTTCAAATTCACCTCCAGTTCGGGTGCATCCATTCTCTTGAAAGCGCTTTTCCGACCAGGTGAGCCCTTCTCTTGCGCGTCAACGATAGCTATTCCTACAAACGAAAAAAACCCGCCGAGAGGCGGGTTCTTGGGGCGGCCAGCGTAGGATGCGAAGGTTCCCGCGCTGGCCGGTAGCCGGAAAAGCCGGAGCTTTCCCAACCGAATGTACCGTGCGGCGAATTAACGCAGCAGCGACAGAACCGTTTGCGGCACTTGGTTGGCTTGCGCCAGAACCGAGGTACCAGCTTGTTGCAGGATCTGAGCCTTGGACATGTTCGACACTTCCGTGGCGTAGTCGGCGTCTTGAATACGCGAACGAGCGTTGGACAGGTTGTTGACCACGTTGTTCAGGTTCGAGATCGTCGATTCCAGACGGTTCTGCACAGCACCCAGTTCGCCGGTCAGCTTGTCCAGCTTCGTGAAGGCCGCGTCCAGCGTCTTCATCGGGTCGGTGGTCTTGGTGCCCTTGCTGGTGTCTTCCGTGGTCAGCTTGCCGGAGCTGTTGACCTTGGCTTCTGCGCCAATCTTCGGCTCGTAGTCACCCGTGCCCGTGCCGCCCTTGACAGTGGTCTTGCCCGTGTTGGGGTCCACGTTGTAGATAGTCGTGTAGTTCAGGGTGCGGGTCAGCGTGCCCTTATCGTCGACGTAGGCGATGCTGCCGCCAGCGGACGTGCCGCCGGTGAAGGTCACCGTCGCTGCGGTGATGCCGCTGCCCAGGGTGACCGTGTTGCCGCCGGCGGCGGCGTTAGCCTTGAAGTTCGCCAGCAGGGCGTCCTTGGTGATCGTGTCGGTGAACCACAGTCGGCCAGCCGTGCTGTTCTTGTACGTCTTGCCGCCGATGTCGACCGAGGCGGTGTTGACGGGCGAGCTTGCTGCCGTGCGCAGGACCAGATCCAGCTTCGCTGCGGTGCCGCTGGCGTTGTTGGTGGTCAGGTTGCCCGAGGCGTCCATGAAGGCGGCTTGGCCACCGATGGACACGTCGCCGTTGGCGTCAACGGTGAACTCCGTGGAGCCCGAAGTACCGTTGTTGTACGTGCCGGTGACGGTGCCCGTGCCCGGCTTGATCGAGGTGGCCAGCGTGTTGATGGCAGCAGCGTCCGAGGCGCTGTTGTTCGTGAACGTGAAGTTCTTGTTGTCGGCGTCGTACGTATAGGTCGTATCGTTACCAGCCGCGACGCTGACACGGACGGTGTTGCCATTTTCCAGGCGGCCGAAAACGTCGTCAGCCTTGATGGCGGTGTGCGTCGTGGTAACGGTCCATTCGTTGGTGCCCGTGGCCGCGCCACCAGCAGCTTGCAGATCCGACGCCGTAGCCGAACGGTTTTGGGTCACGCCCGAGCCGTTGACGTTGAAGCCGTCCAGACCCAGCGTCTTGACGCTGATTTCCGACAGGTTCAGGGTGATCGTTTCGCCGTCGTTGGCGCCAACTTGCAGCGTCAGGGGCTTGGCCGAATCCGACAGAACCTTCACGCCGTTGAAGTCGGTTTGTTGCGAGATGCGGTCGATGTCCGACAGACGTTGGTTGATTTCGTCTTGCATCGAGTTCAGCTGTTCTTGCGAGTAGCTGCCGTTCGAAGCTTGCACCGACAGTTCGCGAACACGTTGCAGGTGGGTGTTGACTTCGGAGGCGGCGCCTTCCGTCGTCTGAGCCAGCGAGATACCGTCGTTGGCGTTACGAGCGGCTTGGGTCAGGCCCTTGACGTTCGCGGTGAAGCGGTTGGCAATGGCCATACCGGCGGCGTCGTCCTTGGCGCTGTTGATGCGCAGGCCCGACGACAGGCGTTCGATGGCGGTACCCAGGGACGATTGCGACTTGTTCAGGTTGTTCTGAGCAACGAGCGACAAGTAGTTGGTGTTGATAACTGCAGCCATGTTTAGGCTCCCAAGAGAGAAAGGCTTCTTCAAACCGGGCAGCGGGGCCGCCCATCGTGTTAACGGGAGAATTCGCTTTCTTGCGTCTTCGAATTTCTCTGTTGTCAGGATTACGGCAGTCGCAAATCAATCTTTAGCCCTATTTCGCGAAAGTCGAATTTATTGTTGTATCCGTCGAACGATGGATGTTGCGTGGCGTGGCCCGCGCTGGCTGTAGGTCTCTATGAATGGAAACGGGCGCCAGTTCGTCACTGAGCGCCCGTTCTTGTCTTGTGCTGGGAGCAGCCGCGCTATCGCAACTTCTTCCTATATATAGGCATCAAATAATCTGCGCGATCTGCCCTTCCAGCGGCAGTTCCTGCCAGGCCATCTCTTTCAACTTCGCCCGGATCCGCGCGGTCGCCTGTGACCTCAACTGGCACACCCGTGCCTCGGTCACATTCATGATGGCGCCGATCTCTTTCAAGTTCAGCCCCTGCTCGTAACACAGCGACAGCAACAATTTTTCGCGATCAGGCAACGCGTCAATCGCCTGCACCAGCGCCTGGCGGAAATCGCCGGCCAATAGCGCATCCAGCGGGTTGCCGCCGGCCGAGCCGTGGTTGAGCGTGGCGGTCCAGTCCGATTGGCCGGAGGCGGAGTCGGGTTCGGTGGTGAAGTCTTCGTAATGCACGATCTGCACGCCTTGGGCGTCGTGCAGCAGGGATTGGTATTCGCCGATCGGCATTTCAAGCTGGGCGGCGATCTCGGCTTCCGAGGGCGCGCGCATCAGGCGCTGTTCAAGCTGCTGGATGGCTTGTTCGATCTTGCGCGCCTTGGTGCGGACGCTGCGCGGCAGCCAGTCCTGGCCGCGTAGCTCGTCCAGCATCGCGCCACGGATACGGGTCGTGGCGTAGGTCTCGAATTGGGCGTCTGCGGTTTCCTGATAGCGCCTTACGGCGTCAAGCAGGCCGATCATGCCGGCCTGTATCAGGTCGTCGAGCTCAACACTGGCGGGTAGCCGTGCGAGCAATTGCAGGGCCAGCTTCCGCACTAGCGGGGCATATTCGACCAAGCTGTCATCTGCGTGGGGCATTGCGGGAATGTCAGGCTGTGTCCATCGTGACGCATCGTCGGACGTTGTCAATTTGCGACATTGTCGACAAACGCGCGGCTGCGCTAAAGCGACCAGGATTGAGTGATCGGCAAGGTGTCATTGTCGGCACTACACAACATTTCATTCGCGGAAGTACGCAATGTTTTGAATGCTTATTTGCCAAATTGACGTAAATTCGTCACGAGTTTCTATGTCAATGTGTATCTAAACTCACAGGTTGCGCAATATCAACAAAGATTTGTCATATAAGTCATAGAAAATGACATCACCTGTGGTAAATTTTACTTAAATTGCGAACAAATAATACATTTCGCATTAAAACAGGATGCAGCAGCATTCAGGCGCTCTTAAGGCGCCGGTGCTTTTGGTCATAGAAGCCCCCGTGGGTGGGATTTGGGATAGGGAGTAGGGCGTGCAACAAGTCGAAAATTCATTGCTGGCAGACATTCGCGAAGTGAATCTGTCATATCTGTTACTTGCGCAACGTATGTTGCGTGATGACTACGCAGCATCAATGTTCCGTTTGGGATTCAGCAACGAAGTTGCCGACATCCTGATGCGTTTGTCGCCGGCGCAATTGGTGAAGCTGGCCAGCTCCAGCTCGCTGCTGTGCCGGTTCCGCTTTGATGATTACAGCCTGCTGTCCGCGCTGACCCGCGACGTGCTGGGTGGTGCGCTGCAACAAGCCCACGCTACGATCCTGTTGGCCAAGCAACCTGTAGAAGAACTGGCCTGACGGCCGCTCGATCACCCACTCGGACTCTGCAATGGCCTCCAAAAGCGTATCTCAGGAAGCGGACGACATTCTGCTTGCCAGCTCCATGATTACTTTGGGAGCTCGGTTACAGGTCCTGGAGGCGGAAACCAGCCTCAGCCACGACCGCCTCGCACGCTTGTATCGTGAAATTCGTGGTTGCTCGCCACCCAAAGGCATGCTGCCGTTCTCGGTTGACTGGTTCATGACCTGGTTGCCGAACATCCATTCGTCGCTGTTCTATAACGTGTATTCGTTCCTGAACGCGCGCACCAGCAGCAAGGGCATGCGCGCCACCATCGACGCCTATCGCCTGTACCTGGAAAACGCCGGCCTTGATACGGCCGAAAGCACCGAGCCGGTACTGAGCTTCACCCGCGCCTGGATGCTCGTGCGTTTCTTTGATAGCGGCATGTTGCAACTGTCCGCCTGCCGCCAGTGCGGCGGCCATTTCATTGCCCACGCCCATGATCCGCAATCGGATTTTGTTTGCGCGATCTGCCGTCCGCCCCCTCGCGCCGGCAAGACGCGCGCAGCGGCCAAAGCGCGCGCCGGCACCCGTCCCGCGCCTCTCTTCGGCGACGCCCGTCCCTGACCGGGCCGGCGCAGTTTGCGTCCAAATACATCAAAAGCCCTGGAAAACTCCCCGTAACCCGCCTTTTTGGGTCGGGGGGAACAGGGGATCATTGACGCTAGTTTTAGACTTCGTTGGCAGGGGCCTGATGTGTTGATTGTTATCGGTTTTCTCGTGGTGATCGTGTCGGTCGTCGGCAGCTTCATAGCGCTGGGCGGCCACTTGGGCGCGCTTTACCAGCCCTTCGAGCTGACGCTGATCTTTGGTGCGGCCTTTGGGGCTTTTCTGGCCGGCAACAGCAAAAAGTCGCTGATGCTGGTGAAGGCGGCGCTGCCCGACGCGCTGAAAAGTTCGCGCTACAGCAAAGACGTGTACATGGAGCTGATGGCTCTCTTGTATGTGTTGCTGAACAAAGCGCGTCGTGAAGGCCTGATGGCCATCGAATCGCATATTGAAGACCCGGCGTCCAGCCCGATCTTCAGCGAATATCCTCGCATCGCCAAAGACGCGAAGCTCATGGAGTTCATTACGGACTACCTGCGCATCATGATCAGCGGCAACATGAGCTCGTTTGAAATCGAAACGCTCATGGACGAGGAAATCGAGACCTATCGCCATGAACGGGAAGTGCCCGCGCATGCGCTGCAGCAGATGGCCGACGGCCTGCCGGCCTTCGGTATCGTGGCCGCGGTGCTGGGCGTGATCAAGGCGCTGGCCGCCGTGGACCAGCCGCCCGCCATTCTGGGCGACCTGATCTCCAAGGCCATGGTCGGCACGTTCCTGGGGATTCTGCTGGCGTATGGCTTCGTGGGGCCGCTGGCTTCGCGGGTTGAGCGCCGCAACGACGAAGCCATGAAAGTGCTGGAATGCATCAAGACCACGTTGCTGGCCAGCATGAACGGCTACCCGCCCCAACTGGCGGTGGAATTTGGCCGCAAGGTGCTGTTCTCGTCCGTGCGTCCGACCTTTGGTGAGCTGGAAGAGCACGTCCGGCAAACCAAGTCGACCGGCAAGGCCTGACGGAGCGGGCCATGAGCACGGTAAACAATCACCGTGTGGTGATCCGCCGCAAGAAGGTCAAGGGCGGCGGACACCACGGCGGAAGCTGGAAAATCGCCTACGCCGACTTCATCACCGCGATGATGGCGTTCTTTCTGGTGCTGTGGCTGATCAGCATCGTGCCACGCGAAGAACTCAAGGGCATCGCGGAATATTTCCGCATGCCCCTGCGCGTGGCGATCACGGGCGGGCCCAGCAGCTCGGCCGAGACCAGCGCGGTGCCGGGCGGCGGGCGCGACCCCTTGCGCAGCGAAGGCGATGTGCGCAAAGGCCAGGGCAACCGGGTTGAATCCCAGCCCATGGGCGACGCCGAACGGCGCGAGCAGCACCGCCTGGAAAACCTGAAAAAGCGCCTTGAGAACGTCATCGAGACCAGCCCCGTCCTGAAAAGCTTCAGGCCGCAACTGCTGATCGACCTGACGACGGAAGGCCTGCGCATTCAGATCATCGACAACCAGAACCGCCCCATGTTCGCGACCGGCCGCGCCGAAGTGCAGTCGTACATGCGCGACATTCTGCGCGAGCTGGGACCGGTGCTGAATGAACTGCCCAACAAGGTCAGCATCTCGGGCCACACCGACGCCTCGCAGTACGCGCGCGGCGAACGTGCCTATAGCAACTGGGAATTGTCGGCGGACCGCGCCAATGCCTCGCGCCAGGAATTGGTGGCCGGCGGCATGAACGAAAGCAAGGTCATGCGCATCCAGGGTCTGTCTTCCAGCATGAGTCTGGTTAAAGATGATCCGTATGCAGCCGTTAATAGACGTATCAGCCTCGTGGTGCTCAATATGAACACCCAGAAGCGCATCGAAAGCGAGAACGCCGCCGCGGCGGACATCAGTGCCAAAGATGCCCGCGAGGTGGGGACGGCCGTGGAGGCGGCGCAAGCCGCCGTCCAGGCCGCGACGGCAACCAATCAAGGCGAAGCGGCAAATGCGCCGCCGGTTCAGGGGGTTCGATAGCAATGGCGGCAACGATTCTGGTGGCGGACGACTCGGCGACGATGCGCATGATCGTCCAGGCGACGTTGACGGGCGCGGGATGGAAGGTGTTGACGGCCGGCAACGGCCAGGAAGCGCTGGATGTGGCCAAGAGCCACCCGGTGGACCTGGTGGTCAGCGACTGGAACATGCCCGTCAAGGGCGGGCTGGAGCTGATCCAGGGCCTGCGTGAACTGGACCAGTACCTGGATGTGCCGGTGCTGGTGCTGACCACCGAAGACGATGTGGATAGCAAAATGGCCGCTCGGGATCTGGGCGTTTGTGGCTGGCTGTCCAAGCCGGTCGACCCCGATGTGCTGGTGGAATTGGCGACCGAGCTGCTCGATGAGCAGGCCGGCGCGTAAAGCAGGTTCATTTATGAAGGCGTACGGGTCATGAGTTCTGGTTTGGACCTCAGTCAGTTTTACGAGACCTTTTTCGATGAGGCGGACGAGCTGCTCGCGCAGATGGAGCAGCTGCTGCTTGAACTCGACGTGGGTTCTCCCGATATCGAACAGCTCAATGCCATCTTCCGCGCGGCCCACTCCATCAAGGGCGGCGCGGCGACATTCGGCTGTTTTACGCAGTTGGCGGGTACCACCCACCTGCTTGAAAACCTTCTGGACGCAATCCGCCGTGGCGAAATGGCGCTGCGTACGGACATGATTGATATTTTCTTGGAAACGAAAGACGTGCTCAAAAGCCAACTGGATGCCTATCGGGCCTCCGAAGAGCCCGATGAAGCCGTGTTTGAGCGTATCTGCGCCGTCTTGAGGCAGTTGGCGCTGGAGCATAAGGACCCCGCCGCGGCCGTGGCCGCGCCGGCGGCGCCTGCTCCCGTGGCTGCTCCGGCTCCCGCGCCCGCGCCTGTCGTGGCTGCTCCGGCCCCCGCGCCCGAACCCGAACCCCAACCCGTCACGCAGGCCGCCGCCGCCGGCGACTTGCCGCTCAAAGTCAGGATCACCAAGGTGTCCGACAAGGACGCGGCGTCCCTGCTTGAAGAAATGGGCAACCTGGGCAACGTGCGCGCAAGCGAACGTGCCAATGGCGCCCTGACCGTGTGGATGGACAGCACCTGCACGCCGGACGACATTGAAGCGGTGTGTTGCTTCATTGTGGATGGTGACCAGCTTTCCATCAGCCGCGAAGCCGCACCCGCCGCCCAGGCCACCACCCCGGTGGCCGAGCCGGTGGCAACTGCCCCCGCGCCGGTGGCAGCGCCTGCGCCTGCGCCCGTAGCGGCAGAGCCCGTGCCGACGGTGGCGGATACCGTCGCAGCGGCCGAGGCCATCACGCAAGCCGCTGCCCGCGCATCGCGTCCGGCGGCACCCGCGCACGCCGACAAGGAATCCACCTCCATTCGTGTGGGCGTGGAAAAAGTCGACCAGGTGATCAACCTGGTGGGCGAACTGGTCATCACGCAGGCCATGCTGGCGCAAACGGCCTCCACGCTGGACCCCGTCCTGCACGACCGCCTGCTCAACGGCATGGAACAGTTGGAACGCAACGCCCGTGACCTGCAGGAAGCGGTGATGTCCATCCGCATGATGCCGATGGACTACGTGTTCAGCCGCTTTCCGCGTCTGGTGCGCGACATTGCCGGCAAGATGGGCAAGCAGATCGAACTGCAAACCTACGGCCGCGCCACCGAGCTGGACAAGAGCCTGATCGAACGCATCATCGACCCGCTGACGCACTTGGTGCGCAACAGCCTGGACCACGGTATCGAAACGCCCGAAAAGCGTATCGCCGCGGGCAAGGATCCGGTCGGTCAACTGGTGTTGTCCGCGCAACACAACGGCGGCAACATCGTGATCGAAGTCAGCGATGACGGCGGCGGCCTGAGCCGCGAAAAGATCCTGAAGAAGGCCATGGCCCAGGGCATGGCCGTCAACGAGAATTCGCCTGACGATGAAATCTGGCAACTGATTTTCGCGCCGGGTTTCTCCACCGCCGAAAAGGTCACGGACATCTCGGGCCGTGGCGTGGGCATGGACGTGGTGCGCCGGAACATCCAGGACATGGGTGGCCATGTGCAGTTGTCGTGCGAGCCGGGCAACGGCACCACGACGCGCATCGTGCTGCCGCTGACGCTGGCCATTCTGGACGGCATGTCGGTGCGCGTGGGTGAAGAAACCTTCATCCTGCCGCTGAACCATGTAACGGAATCGCTGCAACCCACCAACGACCAGATCTACTCGGTGGCGGGTAACGAGCGCGTGATGCATGTGCGTGGCGAATACCTGCCGCTGGTGGAAATGCATCGTGTGTTCTCGGTCAGCCAGGCGCAGACCGATCCCACGCAGGCCATCGCCGTCATCATGCAGGCCGAAGACCGCCGTTTTGCGCTGTTGGTGGATCACCTGATCGGCCAGCACCAGGTGGTGGTGAAGAATCTTGAGTCCAACTACCGCAAGGTTCCCGGCATCTCGGCGGCCACCATCCTGGGTGATGGCAGCGTGGCCCTGATTGTTGACGTATTTGCGCTTGCGCGCGCCAACCGTGAACGTTGGTCGCAGCCCGAAGCCATTTTGAATTGATGGAGCATTAAAAATCATGGCAGCCAAACCGCAAGCGCAATCCGCGCGCAACGAAGATGTCGGCAGCGAATTCCTCGTCTTCACGCTGGGCGACGAAGAGTACGGCATCGACATCCTGAAAGTGCAGGAAATCCGGGGCTACGACGCCGACACGGTGACTCGCATCGCCAACGTTCCGACCTTCATCAAGGGCGTGACGAACCTGCGCGGCATCATCGTTCCCATCGTCGACCTGCGTATCAAGTTCAACCTGGGCCGCGTTGACTACAACGAGCAGACCGTCGTCATCATCCTCAACCTGGATCGCCGCGTGGTCGGCATCGTGGTTGATGGCGTGTCCGACGTGCTGATGTTGAACGCCGGCCAGATTCGTCCGGCGCCGGAATTCGGCGCCACCTTGTCGACCGAATACCTGACCGGTCTGGGCACGGTGGACGAGCGCATGCTCATCCTGGTCGATATCGAAAAGATGATGACCAGCGACGAAATGGCGCTGGTGGAGAAGGTCGCCTCCTGATCGGAGTTTGACCGGAACGCGGGGTAGAGGCGCCATATTCAATCCGATGTGGCGCTTTCCTTTAACGATTGCAGTCAAAGGGTGGTTCTTGAGATGCGCAAGTTTTTCGCGAACATGACGATACGCAGCAGCCTGTTGTGGGTGCTGGCGTTCTTCTCATTCATGTTGGTGATTGGGGCGGCGCTAGGCGTGTTGTCCCTGCGCATCAGCAATGGAACCCTGGCCGAGATCAAGCAGTCGCAGGAACTGAATGACGCGGTGAGCCGGGTCGTGTCCAGCTACAAGGACACGATGAGCGGCCTGGGCCGCGCGGCGACCGCCAACTATGCGGACATCGTGGGCAGTGTCGGTCAAGCCACCTTGCTGACACAGGGCCTGTCGGCGGAAGCCACCGGGCTGCTGGAACGCGCCAAGGGGTCCATGAACAAGGGCCAGGCGGAATTCGAGTACTACAAGACGCTGCCCCAGCCCCCGGACGCCGTCGAGTCGCTGAAGGAAATTGAAGCGTCCTACGCCATGCTGGTGCAGCAAGGCTTGAACCCGCTGGTGGCCGCCCTGGAAAAGGCCGACATGCCGGCCTACCAGAAGCAGGTCCAGACGGTGCAAGACGCGCTGGAAGGGCGTTTTTCACGCGCCATCGAGGGCTTTGATTTCTGGCGCGCCAGCAAGATGCTGGACGCGCATGACGTGGCGCAGGTGCGCTACCAATTCGTGTTGATCGCGGTGGCCGCGGGCGGTGTGATCGCCGCGCTGCTGGTGTTTGCCACCTATATCTTCCTGCGCCGCCGCGTGCTGCAGCCCTTGAAAGAAGCTGGCCAGCACTTCGACCGCATCGCGGGCGGTGACCTGACCGCCCGGGTGGAGGCGCGCAACACCAATGAAATCGGCCAGTTGTTCGCCGCCCTGAAGCGCATGCAGGAAAGCCTGACGCGCACGGTGGCGACGGTGCGCCGTGGCGTGGATGAAATCAACGTGGGCTCGCATGAAATCGCGGCCGGCAACACCGACCTGTCCAGCCGCACGGAACAGCAGGCGGCGTCCCTTGAGGAAACCGCCGCGTCCATGGAAGAGCTGGCCTCTACCGTGAAGCAGAATGCCGACAACGCGCGCCAGGCCAACCAGTTGGCGGCCAGCGCGTCGGACGTGGCCGAGCGCGGCGGTTCTGCGGTGTCGGAAGTGGTGACCACCATGCACGACATTTCGGCCAGCTCGCGCAAGATCTCCGAGATTGTTTCCGTCATCGACGGCATCGCGTTCCAGACCAACATCCTGGCGCTGAACGCCGCCGTGGAAGCGGCACGCGCGGGCGAGCAGGGCAAGGGTTTCGCGGTGGTGGCGGGCGAAGTGCGCTCGCTGGCGCAACGCAGCGCGCAAGCCGCCAAGGAAATCAAGGGCTTGATCGAAGACTCGGTCACGAAGGTGGGCGCGGGTTCTCAGCAGGTGGAACGCGCGGGTGCAACGATGCAGGAAATCGTGGCATCGGTGAAGCGCGTGACGGACATCATGGGCGAGATCTCGGCAGCGTCCGAAGAACAGTCCAGCGGTATTGACCAGGTCAACCGCGCCGTGTCGCAGATGGACGAAGTGACGCAACAGAACGCGGCGCTGGTGGAAGAAGCGGCGGCCGCGGCCGGCTCGCTGCAAGAGCAGGCGGAACGCCTGGCGCAAGCCGTGGCGGTGTTCAAGATCAATGCGGGCGAAGTCATCGAGGTGCCGGCGCAACGCCTGTCTTCGGTGCGATCGTCCGATGAAGACTCTCGCTTGCAAGCGCACGATGCGCTTGCGCTTGGGCACTGAGGAATCGCGTGGCAACTGCGGCAACCCAGGCGCCGTCCATTTCGGTGGACCGCCAATTCGATTTTCGCGACGCGGACTTTTCCCGCGTCCGCAAGATGATCCACGCGCGCGCGGGCATCTCGCTGGGCACGCACAAGCGTGAAATGGTCTACAGCCGCCTGGCCAGGCGTTTGCGCGCTCTGGGCCGCCAGGACTTCGGCAGCTATCTGGACCAGTTGGAGCACGAACCCGACGCGCACGAATGGGAAGAATTCGTCAATGCGTTGACGACCAACCTGACCGCGTTCTTCCGCGAATCGCACCACTTTCCCATCCTGGCCGACTTCGCGCAAAAGCGCGGCGGCCCGGTGTCCGTATGGTGCTGTGCCGCGTCCACGGGCGAAGAGCCGTACTCCATTGCAATGACCCTGGTCGAAGCCCTGGGGCCGCGCGCGTCATCGTCCACGGTGCTGGCCACCGACATCGACACCAATGTGCTGAACCGCGCGCGCGCCGCCGTGTACCCCGCCGAGCGCGTGGCGAAGATGGAAGACGAGCGCCTGCGCCGCTTCTTCCTGAAAGGCCGTGGCGCCAACGCCGGCCAGGTGCGGGTGCGGCCCGAGATCGCCGACATGGTGCGGTACGAAACCTTGAACCTGTTGGCGCCGTCATGGCCGATCAACGAAAAGTTCGACGTGATCTTCTGCCGCAACGTGATGATTTATTTTGACAAGCCGACGCAGGCGAAGATTCTGGAGCGCTTTGCGCCGCTGCTCAAGCCGGGCGGCCTGCTGTTTGCCGGGCACTCCGAGAACTTCACCTACATCAGCCGGGATTTTCGTCTGCGCGGGCAGACCGTCTACGAATGTGCGAGTAAGGCCTGAATGGGCCAAGGCAGCAAACAATGAAAAAAATAAGCGTTTTGTGTGTAGACGACTCCGCGTTGGTGCGCGGGCTGATGACCGAAATCATCAACAGCCAGCCCGACATGGAAGTGGTCGCGACCGCGCCCGACCCCTTGGTGGCGCGCGACCTGATCAAGCGCCACAACCCGGACGTGCTGACGCTGGACGTGGAAATGCCCCGCATGGACGGGCTGGATTTTCTTGAAAAGCTGATGCGCCTGCGGCCGATGCCGGTGGTGATGGTGTCGTCCCTGACCGAACGCGGCGGCGAAATCACGCTGCGCGCGCTGGAACTGGGCGCGATCGACTTCGTGACCAAGCCCAAGCTGGGCATTCGCGACGGCCTGCTGGAATACACCGAGATCATCGCGGACAAGATCCGCGCGGCCTCGCGCGCCAAGCTTCGCGCGCCCACGCCGCACGCGGCGCAGGCAGCGCCCGCGCCGATGTTGCGCCGCCCGCTGTCCAGCTCGGAAAAACTGGTTATCGTGGGCGCGTCCACGGGCGGCACCGAAGCCATCCGCGAAGTACTGCAACCCTTGCCGCCGGACAGCCCGGCGATCCTGATCACGCAGCACATGCCCGCCGGCTTTACCCGTTCGTTCGCGCAGCGGCTGGATGCGCTGTGCGCGGTGACGGTGCGCGAAGCGGTCCATGGCGACCGCGTGCTGCCGGGCCACGTATACCTGGCGCCGGGCGGCGAGATGCACATGCGCCTGGGCCGCAGCGGCGCCAACTACGTGATCGAGCTTGAAGCCAGCGAACCCGTCAACCGCCACCGCCCGTCGGTGGATGTGTTGTTCAATTCCGCCGCCGTGGCCGCGGGCAAGAACGCCATCGGCGTCATCCTGACCGGCATGGGGAAAGACGGCGCGGCCGGCATGCTGGCCATGCACCGCGCGGGCGCGCACACCATTGCGCAAGACGAAGCCAGTTGTGTGGTGTTCGGCATGCCCCGCGAAGCCATCGCCATTGGCGCCGCGGATGAAGTGGTTGCGCTGTCGGCGATTAGCGAACGCATTCTGACTCGCCTGGGCGACCGTGGGCACCGCGTTTGACGCGACTGCACCCACGATCGGTCTCAAGCAAATTTCTTCTGGAGTGAAAGATGGTAGACAAGGGCATCAAGATTCTGGTGGTGGATGACTTCCCCACCATGCGACGAATCATTCGCAACCTGCTCAAAGAGCTGGGTTTCGAGAACGTGGACGAGGCTGAGGACGGCGCGATCGGGCTTGAGAAGCTGCGCAACGGCGGTTTCCAATTCGTCGTGTCCGACTGGAACATGCCCAACCTGGACGGCCTGGAAATGCTCAAGCAGATTCGCGCCGACGCATCGCTGGCCTCGCTGCCGGTGCTGATGGTGACGGCCGAAGCCAAGAAGGAAAACATCGTGGCGGCGGCTCAGGCCGGCGCCAACGGTTACGTGGTCAAGCCTTTCACCGCGGCAACGCTGGAAGAAAAGCTCACCAAGATCTTCGAGAAAATAGCCGGCTGAGGTGTGCAATGAGCCCCACGGAACAAGTTGAAGCCGCCGCCGAGAATCCGGATCTGATCCACCGAATTGCCTCGCTGACGCGCATGCTGCGTGACAGCATGCGCGAACTGGGCCTGGATCAGGCCATCAAGGACGCGGCCAATGCCATCCCCGATGCGCGCGATCGCCTGCGCTACGTGGCCCAGATGACCGAGCAAGCCGCCAACCGCGTGCTGAACGCGACCGAGCAGGCCGGCCCCATCCAGGATGGCATGTCGCGCTCGGCCCAGGCGCTGGATAGCCGCTGGCAGCAGTGGTACGACCAACCGCTGGAAATGCCCGAAGCGCGCGAACTGGTGAAAGACACGCGCGCCTTCCTGGCGGACGTGCCCAAGCAGACGCAGCAGACCCAGTCCAAGCTGATGGAAATCATCATGGCGCAGGATTTCCAGGACCTTACGGGCCAGGTGATCATGCGCATGATGGACGTGGTGGGCGCGATTGAACGCGAGCTGCTGCAGGTGCTGCTGGACAACGTGCCGCAGGAACGCCGCGACGAAGCCAACAGCCTGTTGAACGGACCGCAGATCAGTCCGCAAGGCAAGACGGACGTCGTCACCAGCCAGGATCAGGTTGACGACCTGCTGGCCAGCCTGGGGTTCTGATCGACCCATCGCGCCGGCCGGCCTGGCCGCCGGCGGCGCGTGCATAGAAGAATAAGCAGGGGGGCCTTGCAGTACGAGACAAGGCGCGCGCCGCGCGCCAGGCAACGGACGCCCACAGAAGGCGATCCGGGCCAGCACAAGGAGGTCCATCATGGCCAGATCCGAATTCCGCCTGGGCGGTATGTGGGCATTGCTACGTCGCTTGAACCGAGGCGACGGCACGCTGTCCGAACGTACCTTTTCCCTTAGCCCCGCGGTTTTTTCCCTGCATCGCTTCCTGGCGCGCATGCGCGGGCGCATCGTCACCGTGCGGCAATCCAGCATCGAAATCGCCTTGAACGCGGCGC
The DNA here is from genome assembly GCF_002812705.1 of Achromobacter spanius. NCBI lineage: Bacteria > Pseudomonadati > Pseudomonadota > Betaproteobacteria > Burkholderiales > Alcaligenaceae > Achromobacter > Achromobacter spanius. Next base: position 3,712,629 of record NZ_CP025030.1, read on the forward strand.
GCACGCAATACCAGGCGGGGCGTTGCTCGGTCTTGGCGCAAGAGCAGGCGCGCGCCGCGGGTGCGCTGGCCGACAGCGGCGCGCAGATTGCCGCCTTGTCCACGTCCACCTCCACCCATGCGCGCCAGATCGCCGACGTGTCCGGCCATAACCTGCACGCGGCTGAGCAGGCCTTGTCAGAACTGTCCGACGTGAAGGCGCGCGTGGACCGCATGACCCGTGAGATGGCCGCCTTTACCGACGTGGTGGGCCAGTTGACCTTGCGCGCGCGCTCGGTGGCCGACATCAGCAAGCTGATCAAGGACATCGCGCTGCAAACGCAGCTGCTGGCCTTGAACGCGGGCGTGGAAGCCGCCAGGGCTGGGGACGCGGGGCGCGGCTTCGCGGTGGTGGCCAGTGAAGTGGGCCGTCTGGCGGAACGGGTCAATGCCGCCACCAGCGATATCGGGCGCCATACCGTTGAAATGCTGGACCTGGTGGACACCACCCAACGCCAGACCGGCACGCTGCGCGAAGACGTGGACGCCTCCGGCGCGGTGCTGGACCGCACTTGCACGGATTTCGAACGCTTCGTGCGCGATTTCGACAGCATGAACCGGCAGGTCAACGAGGTGGTGCAGGCGATTGGCGAAGTCGACGCCACCAACCACGGCATGAGCCAGGAAGTGGGGCGCATTGCCGCGCTGAGCGCCGACGTGCTGGATCGCGTGGGCAGCATGTCGAACGAAATCGACCGTATCCGCCGGCAGACGGAAAGCGTGCAGGAGGTGCTGGCCGATGTGCGCACCGGCAAGACTGCGTTCGACCGCCTGTGCGACACGGTGGAAAGCTTTCAGGCCGCCGCCGAGCGCCTGCTGGACGACGCCCGCCGCCGTGGCGTGGATGTGTTCGACCGCCATTACCAGCGCATCGCGGGCAGTGAACCGCCGCGCTTTCACACGCGCTATGACCGGGCGATTGACGAGGCCTTGACTCAACTGCTGGACGAGGTGCTGGACGCCGTGCCGGGCGGCATCTATACGCTGGTGGTCGACGCCCGGGGCTACGCGCCCGCGCACAACGGCCGGTTTTCGCACCCGCCCACGGGCGACCCCAAGGTGGACATCGCGCGCTCGCGGCACAAGCGGATCTTCGACGACCCCGTGGGCGCCCGGCTGGCCGCCAATACCGGTGCAATGCTCTTCCAGACCTATTCGCGCGATACCGGCGAGATCATCAACGATATTTCGATTCCACTGTATTTGGGGTCGGAACACTGGGGCGCGGTCCGCATCGGACTGGACTATGTCAGCTTCCAGGCCGCCCTGGACGGCGCGGCGCCGGTGGCCGTACTGCGCAGCGCGGAATAGCACCGCTTTCTTCCCGCTTCTTGGCTTATCGCCCAACCCCGGGCAATCCTAGAATCTCGGCGGGCGGCTCGTAATCCGAAAATCCGCGAGCCGCAACAGAACCGCAGAGCATGGCTGAAGAAAGCGACCTCGAGAAATCCGAAGCAGCCTCTCCCAGGCGCCTGGAAAAGGCGCGTGAGGAGGGGCAGATTGCGCGTTCCCGGGAACTGGGAACGTTCATGATGCTGGCCGCGGGTGTGGGCATGATCTGGGCCGGCGGCGGCTCGCTGTACCAGGGCCTGAGCGGCGTGCTGCACAACGGGCTGGCGTTCGATCAGCGCATTGTGACGGACCCCGGCGTGATGGTTGAACAGGCGGTGGTCGGCTTTGGCCACGCCCTGATGACGCTGCTGCCGGTGTTCGGCGTGCTGATGGTGGTGGCTGTGCTGTCCAGCGTGTTGCTGGGCGGCATCGTGATCTCGGGCAAGCCCTTGCAGGCCAATTTTTCGAAGCTGAGCCTTTTCGGCGGCCTGAAGCGGATGTTCTCGTCGCAGACGGTGGTGGAACTGATCAAGGCGCTGGCCAAGGCCCTGTTGGTGGGCGGCGTGGCCGTCTGGGTCATTTGGCGCTACCACGACGAGATGCTGGGCTTGATGCACGTGGCCCCGTCGGCGGCGTTGATCAAGGCGCTGTCGCTGGTGGCGCTGTGCTGCGTCTTCATCGTGGCGTCCCTGCTGGTGATTGTGCTGCTGGATGTGCCCTGGCAGATCTGGAGCCATTTGAAGAAGCTGCGCATGTCCAAGGAAGACGTGCGCCAGGAACACAAGGAAAGCGAAGGCGATCCGCACGTGAAGGCGCGTATCCGCCAGCAGCAGCGCCAGGCCGCGCGCCGCCGCATGATGTCGGAAGTGCCGAAAGCGGACGTGGTGGTGACCAACCCGACGCACTACGCCGTGGCGCTGAAGTATGACGAGGACAAGAGCGGCGCCCCGCGCGTGATCGCCAAGGGCACGGGCCTGATCGCGGCGAAGATCCGCGAACTGGCCGCCGAGAACCGCATTCCCACATTGGAAGCGCCGCCCCTGGCGCGCGCATTGCATCAACACGTAGAGCTGGGGCAAGAAATCCCGGCCGAGCTATATACCGCGGTGGCGGAAGTGCTGGCATGGGTCTTCCAGTTGCGTTCGTGGCGTTCAGGATGGGGGGCCGAGCCATCGACCCCGACCAAACTGGCCGTACCCGCAGCGCTGGACCCGCAGGCATCAACCGCAGCACAAGGAGTCTAAGGAATGAGCGCTTTGCTCACCATGTTGAAGAGTAGCGGAGCCGGCCATGCGCGGCTTCTGGCAGGGCCGATCCTGATCGTGATGGTGTTGGGCATGATGGTATTGCCCCTGCCCACGTTCCTGTTGGACTTGCTGTTCACCTTCAACATTGCGCTGTCCGTGATGATTCTGCTGGTGGCCATGTTCACGCGCAAGCCGCTGGACTTCGCCGCCTTTCCGGCCGTGCTGCTGTTCGCGACCTTGCTGCGCCTGTCGCTGAACGTGGCGTCCACGCGGGTCGTGCTGCTGCACGGCCACACCGGCCCCGACGCGGCGGGCAAGGTGATCGAGGCGTTCGGCCACTTCCTGGTGGGCGGCAACTTCGCGGTCGGGATCATCGTGTTCGTGATCCTGACCATCATCAACTTCATCGTGATCACCAAGGGTGCGGGGCGTATCGCCGAAGTGGGCGCGCGTTTCACCCTGGACGCAATGCCCGGCAAGCAGATGGCGATCGATGCCGACCTGAACGCCGGCCTGATCGGCGAAGACGAAGCGCGCAAGCGCCGCGCCGAGGTCTCGCAGGAATCGGACTTCTTCGGCTCGATGGACGGCGCCAGCAAGTTCGTGCGCGGTGACGCCATCGCCGGCCTGCTGATCATGGTGATCAACGTCATCGGCGGCCTGATCGTGGGCGTGGCGCAGCACGACATGTCGATGGCCGAGTCGGGCCGCGTCTACACGCTGCTGACCATCGGCGACGGCCTGGTCGCGCAAATCCCCGCGCTGGTGATCTCGACGGCCGCCGGCGTGGTGGTGTCGCGTGTGTCGACCGACCAGGACATTGGCCAGCAGATCATGAGCCAGTTGTTCTCGAACCCGGCCGTGCTGTTCCTGACGGCGGGCATCATCGGCATCATGGGCCTGATTCCCAACATGCCGCACGTGGCTTTCCTGACGCTGGCCGCCGCGCTGGGCTGGGGCGGCTGGAAGCTGAGCAAGCGGCGGCAGGCCGCTGCGCTAGCCGCCGAAGAGGTGCCGCCGCAAGCGATCACGCAGGCGCAGGCCGCGGCCGCCGAGGCCAGTTGGGACGACGTGTCGATGGTGGATCAGTTGGGGCTGGAAGTGGGCTACCGGCTGATCCCGCTGGTGGACCACGCTCAGAACGGCGAACTGCTGCATCGCATCCGCAGCCTGCGCAAGAAGTTCGCGCAGGACGTGGGCTTTCTGCCACCGGTGGTGCACATCCGCGACAACCTGGAACTGAAGCCGAACGACTACCGCATCCTGCTGTCGGGTGTCGAGGTGGGCCAGGGCGTGGCGATGCCGGGCCAATGGCTGGCCATCGACCCGGGCGGCGTCACGGTACAGATCAAGGGCACGCCCACGACCGACCCGGCATTCGGCTTGCCGGCGCTGTGGATCGACGGGAGCTTGCGCGATCAGGCGCAGGTAGCGGGCTATACGGTGGTGGACGCCGGCACCGTGGTGGCCACGCACTTGAACCATTTGATGCACCGCCACGGGTCGAACCTGTTGGGCCGCCAGGAAGTGCAGCAGTTGCTGGACCGCATCGGCCGCGACGCGCCCAAGCTGGTGGAAGACCTGGTGCCCAAGACGCTGTCGCTGACTGCCTTGCAGAAGGTGCTGCAAGGCCTGCTGTCGGAAGAAGTGCCGATCCGCGACATGCGCACCATTATCGATACGCTGTCCGAGCACGGCCCGCGCCTGGCGGCGCAGGCGGCGGGCACGGGCGGGCAGCCCGACATCAACGAGCTGATCATGCTGGTCCGCCGTTCGCTGGGCCGCGCGATCACGCAGCAATGGTTCCCGGGCGAGGGCGAGCTGCGGGTGATCGGGCTGGACGTGAAGCTGGAGCGCGTGCTGTCGCAGGCCATGACGACCAGCGGTGGCCTGGAGCCGGGCCTGGCGGACACCTTGCTGCGCGAAACGCAAGCCGCTGTCGAACGCCAGGAATCGCAAGGCAATGCGCCGGTGCTGTTGGTGTCGCCGGTGTTGCGCGCGCCGCTGTCGCGCTTCTTGCGGCACCATCTGCCGCAGTTGGGCGTGTTGTCGAATACGGAAATACCCGATGAACGCATGGTCCGCGTGACCGCGATGATCGGCGGGAGTAACGGGCAATGAAGATAAGCCGATTTTTTGGGGTCAACAGCCGTGAAGTGATGCGCCAGGTGCGTCAGGTGCTGGGGCCGGACGCCTTGATCGTGTCGAACCGCAGCGTCGATGGCGGTGTGGAAGTGCTGGCCACGGTGGATGGCGCGTTTGAGGACGCGGCGTCGGAAACGCCGCAGCGGGAAGCGGCGGGGGTTGCCGCGCCCGGTGGGGATGCGCGTCAGCCTGCGCCGACCAGTTCGCCCTTCGGTGGGGCGGCTGTGCAGCAGCCGATGGCTCGGCCTTCAGCGATGCCGCAACCCGTGCATCCGGCGATGCAGCAGCCTGTATATCCGGCAATGCCGTCGCCGATGCCGCAGACCAACTATTCGACGCCGTCGCGCTCCATCGCGGCGTACCAGTCCGCCTTTGCCTCGTCGGCGGTGCCGGAGATGGATGCGATGCCGGAGTCGAACGGCGCCGTTGAGCCTCAATCCGCGACACCCCATCCCGCAACCCTTGCTCCCGCGTCGCTACATCATCCGGCGCCCGCGCAGCAGGCTCCCATGCCGCACGCAGCCCACGCGCAAGTGGCTGCCCCGTCAGTCGTCACGCAGCCCGCTGCGCCGCTGACCGGCGCGGCAACCCGTGTGGAACTACCGGCCTTGCCGCCCGCCCGGCCGGCGGCACCTGCGTCGGCACCTGCGTATGCGCCGGCTGCGCCCGCGCCTGCGTCGGCTCCCGCCTATGCACCGGCTGCGTCCGTGCCGGCTTCGGCACCTGCCTATGTGCCGCTTGCGTCCGCGCCTGCGTCGGCACCTGCCTATGTGCCGCCGGCGTCCGCGCCCGCCTACACACCGGCTGCTTCAGCCGCCGCATCCGCGCCGTCCATGGCGCGCATGCCGGACGCGCCGTTGCGTCAGGCGCCGCCCATGGTGCCGCCGTCGCTGCCGGCGAACTCCAACGCCGGGTTGCAGGACGCCATCAGCGCCCTGCGCGGCGCGCTGGAAACGCGCATGGATGGCCTGCTGTGGGGGGGGCGCCCGGGCTCGGGCCGCGAACCCGCCGCCGCGGCGCTGTTCCGTAGTCTGCTTGACGCCGGCTTCAGCACGAAGCTGGTTCGCACGCTGGTCGACCGCCTGCCGCAAGGCCTGTCGACGGACGCCGCCCAGGCTTGGGCGCGCAACGAGCTGGTCACGCACCTGCCCGTGGTCCGCTCCGAAGACGAATTCCTGGCCGGTGGCGTCTATGCCCTGGTCGGCCCCACCGGCGTGGGCAAGACCACCACGCTGGCCAAGCTGGCCGCCCGTTGCGTGGCGCGCGAAGGCCGCGACCAGGTCGCGATGCTGACGACCGACTTGTTCCGGATCGGCGCGCTTGAACAGTTGCAGATCTACGGCCGCCTGATGGGCGTGCCCGCGCATTCAGTGCGCGACGCCGGCGAGCTGCGCCGCATTCTTGCCGAGCTCGGCAACCGCAAGATCGTGCTGATCGACACCACCGGTATCAGCCAGCGCGACCGCCTGGTGGCGGAGCAGGCCACCTTGCTGTGCAACGCGGGCAAGCCGGTGCGCCGGCTGCTGGTGCTGAACGCCGCCAGCCAGGGCGATACGCTGGATGAAGTGGCGCACGCCTACCGCAACGGGGTGGGCGAGGATGTCGCCGGTTGCATCATCACCAAGCTGGACGAAGCCACGCGCCTGGGCGCGGCGCTGGACACGGCGATCCGCCATCGCCTGCCGATTCACTACATGTCGGTGGGGCAGAAGGTCCCGGAACACATGGAACTGGCGCGCGCCGACGTGCTGATCGACCGCGCTTTCCAGATGGTCGAACGCGCGCGCGCCTTGTATACGCCCAGCGAAGCGGATCTGGCGTCGCTGATGCCGTCGGCCCGCGAGGCGGATGCGGTGGACCCCGCGCGCCGCCGGCAGCTGCTGGCCTCGGCGATTCTGCGTCCGCAAGGCGGATCGGCATCGGTCGCGGCGGCGCAGAATCTGGACGATACGATCGGGTTGTTGGACAACGACCCAGCCTGCGTGCAAGCGCGCGCGTCCTGGCGAGAATATGTCGGTGACGGCGCGGGCGCTAGCCTGGCAGGCTTGGCTGACCAGCCGCTGGCGATGGTGCGCCGGGAATTCTCGTCGGTCTGCAATCGGCATTTGCTGGCCATGCACGGCAAGACCAGCATGAAAGGCGAGGGCTTGCCGGGTGGTGTGTTGATGGGGTCCTTGCTGATGAGCGATCGTGGCGTGGCCTTGGCGGCGCCCGCGCAGCAGTTGGCGCTGGCCCACGGCATGCTGACGTCGTTTGCACCCGCGGCGCCCGGTCTGGCGGATGCCGGCCCGGCACTTGAGGCGCGCGTGCGCTGGCTGGGCGAGCAGTTGCCGCGTCTGCCGCTGGTGCATCTGCTGGAGGCCGGCACGTCGGCATTGTGGCAGTCGCTAAGCGGGCAGGGCGCGTCATGGGTGGCGCGCTGCCCGGGCGGTATGCGCGTGGTGCAGGACGAATGCCCGACCAATCTGAACGCGGTTGGCAAGAGCGTGGGTTACCTGCCCGTGGGCCAGCCGGGTGATATGCCGGGACTGGTCAGCGAACAGGACGGTAAGCAGGTGCCGTTGGCGCTGTGGGCGTCGGGAACAGAGATCGCCTTGCCGGGGCGTGGCGAGGATGCGGCGTTCCGTTTGGTGTGCGCGCGGTTGATCGACACGGCAAGCGGCGAAGTGGCGGGCCAGTTGTTCGGCGTGACGAATGTGGCGGCTTCACAAGCCGACGCGGCGACGGTGGCGCGGTGGCTGGTGCTGCAGGACGAGGCCAAGGCGGGCTTCCGCTATATGGCGAGCGCCTGGCAGGCATTGCCGGCGGTTGACGGCGCGCATACCTTGGCCAGGCAGTCGCTGATGGCCGGCCAGTTGGGCGCCGCGTGCTGGCAGATGGCGCATTCCGCGTCTGCGGGCGTGGCGAGGGGGCCGTTGTCGGGGATCATGGGGTCCGAGAGAAAGCTGTCAGGGAAGTTGCTGCCGGTAGCGATACTGAAGATGTTCGCGATGCTGGAGATGGCGGCGGGGTGATGGGGTGATGGGGTTCGCGGGGCGGCTGTGATGCGGTTCGCGGGGTGGCTGTGATGGGTTTCGCGCGTTGGGTGGTTGTGATTTTTTGGCGGGCGTGCCGCGCTGCACCCATCCTACGGGTATGTGTGGTGGTTCCGGGTATATCCACCTGTGGCTGATGGGTTTCGCGCGGTGGGCGCTGGTGTTTCTCTGGCGGGTGTGCCGCGCTGCACCCATCCTACGGGTATGTGTGGTGGTTCCGGGTATATCTACCGGTGGCTGATGGGTTTCGCGCGGTGGGCGCTGGTGTTTCTCTGGCGGGTGTGCCGCGCTGCACCCATCCTACGGGTATGTGTGGTGGTTCCGGGTATATCCACCTGTGGCTGATGGGTTTCGCGCGGTGGGCGCTGGTGTTTCTCTGGCGGGTGTGCCGCGCTGCACCCATCCTACGGGGATGTGTGGTGGTTGCGGGTATATCCCCCGTTGCTGATGGGTTGCGCGCGTTACGCGCTGCTGTTTCTCTGGCGGGTGTGCCGCGCTCCACCCATCCTACGGATGCGCGGTGGTGCTTGTAGGATGGGTGAAGCGCGCGGGGGACTTGGCAAGGACGCTGGGGACGCATCGCGCGTAACCCATCTTGCAGCGGTTCCGTATTTATCCATTCACCGCTGATGCGATGCGCGCGTGAGCCGGTCTTTTTTTTTGACCGGATTTTCGCGCTTCACCCATCCTGCGTGTAGCGCGGACTTATCCGGCGACGATGGGTTTGCGGCTGGGGGCGCCTCGGGCGCCGCGGCCGTGGGCGTCGTATGTGACGTTGCCCTTGGCGCCGTTGATGTCGCGCAGCGCGTCCAGCGATTGCTGGGTGTAGCGCAGATGGACGTCGATCAGCGCGCCATTGCGCATATTGATTTCATTGGCCGATGCCGACTTGCTCAACAGCGCTTGCCAGACACCCGACAACTGCGGGTGCAGCACGGCGGCCTGCTCGGTGCCGGTGTGGCCGGCGGGCAGGCCGATTTCGGCCAAGAGGCCGTCGCGCGTGTCGCTCAGATCCACCAACTGCTGTGCCACGCGGCCCTTGCGTTCCGTAATGGTCTGCAGCGCGCCCACGTTGCCCGGCCCGACCAGCACCTCGGTCTCTTCTTCCAGAATCGCCGAGAACTCGGTGATCAGGGCGTCTTCCTGACGCATGCAGGACTGGAGGGCGTCGACGGGGTTCATGGTCATGCTTTGTGGATGATCAGGCGTTGAACAAGGATTACTTCAGCAGATCGCGCGCGCTGGCGATCAGGCTGTCGGCGATACGGCCGGTGTCGATCTTCAATTGGCCAGAGGCAATCGCGGCGCGAATGGCGGCCACGCGCTCGACGTTGATGTCGTTCGACCCGTCTTGCAGGGCCAGCATCTTGCGCGATGCCGAGCTCAACGCCACTTGCGAGCTGCTCGAGCCCGAGGCGTTGCTGGCGCCGTACGCCTGCGACACGGCGGAATCCGGGCGCTGGCTCACGGCGTCGGCCGAAAGGGGCCGGTTGGAGGTCGAATTGATTTTCAAGGTTTTCTCCGCAGGGCGTCCTGGGTCGGTTTGCGACGGATCCGCCTACTTATGTCTGTGTAACGACAGGGCAGGGGGGAACTTTAGGGCAGCTTGCCCGCCGCCGCAACGCGATTTGTAACAGACCCTACAGTTGTATTTCCACCAAGCCCGCGTTGCGCACCACACCGCTGACCACCTGGCCGTTCGCGGTGCGGACCTGCACACGGGCGCCTGGCGCCGCATTGTCCAGCGCCTCGCCCTCGCTGCTGACCACAAACCCATTGCCGCGCGCATTGATCCGCACGTTGGAGCCGCGCAGCACCGTTTGGGCATTGCGTAAAGAAGAACTTCGCACCGGCTGGCCGGCGTTGATCCGGTAGGCGGCCGTCATGCCCTCAACCATCTGGGGGTCGGTGATGGCGCCCGGCGGCAGCGACACCAGGTCGCCATCCCGGGGGGAAAGGTCGTCCGGCGTCAGTGCCTGGCCCGCCGCGATCAAGCGCGAAGCGACGTAATAGTACCCGGGCACGCTGACCGTGGCCTGCACATAGGTGGTCCAGGGCTTGGGCGCGTTGCACCGCACGCCGACCGTCATCCGCGAACGCAGCCGCATGCCCGACGGCATGAACGGGGCCATGGCGTCGCAGGGCGTCAGGTGTTCCACGCGCGGCGGGTCGACGGTAACGGCGGGTTGGCCGGGCAGGCCGGCCAACTGATCCAGCAGATAGTCTTGCGCAACAGAAGCGATCGCCCCGGGTGGCTGGCTGGCCACGGCTTGGGCCAGCGCGGCCCCGGAACCGGCCAGCGCCAGAACGATCAGGCCGCTGGCGCGCGCGAGGAGGAGTCGTGCGGAGATTTTCATGATGACTGAATTGTAGGAGTCCGCCGCGCTTGGCAATACGTGAATTGGATGAGAAATGGCAGGTTATTTGGCTGATTGTGTTACGCCGTCGGCCCCTATGATTCCGTCATCCAATGGGATACCGGTGTGTTCGGGGTCCTGTGCTCTATCCGTATTGCAACGCAAGAAGGCGCCACGATGCTCGACAGGCTTAATGAAGATTTCCGGTTCTACCAGCAGGCTCTGGGACTGCGCGCGCAGCGCCAGGAAGTGCTGTCGTCCAACATCGCCAACGCCGACACGCCGAACTACAAGGCGCGCGACTTTGACTTCAAGGCCGCGATGCAGAACGCCATGGAAGGCTCCAAGCGCCTGGAGGACACCTCGCTGACGCTGACCTCGGCGCGCCACATTCCCGCCAAGGCCGTCTCGCAAGGTCCGACCGACCTGCTGTACCGCCTGCCGTACCAGCCCAGCATGGACGGCAACACGGTGGACATGGATATCGAGCGCGTGCAGTTCGCCGACAACACCTTGCACTACCAGAGCACGATGCAGATGATCTCCGGCCGTATCCGGACGCTGCAAACCGCTATTCAGGATTGATCCATAAAGGGAGCAACAGGCAATGTCCTTGTTGAGCATTTTCGATATCGCCGGTTCCGCGCTCAGCGCGCAGTCGCAACGCATGAACGTGTCGGCCAGCAATATGGCCAATGCCGACAGCGTCGTCGGCCCGGACGGCCAGCCGTACCGCGCCCGCCAGGTCGTGTTCCAGGTCAACCCGGCTCCGGGGCAGGCCATGGGGCAGGAGATCGGCGGCGTGCGCGTGGCCGGCGTCATTCAGGACCCGTCGCCCTTGAAGCAGGTCTATGACCCCAAGCATCCGCTGGCGGACGCCCAGGGTTACATCAGCATGCCCAACGTCGATCCGGTGGCCGAAACGGTCAACATGATCGCGGCGTCGCGGTCCTATCAGGCCAACGTCGAAGTGCTGAACACCGCCAAGTCGTTGATGCAGAAGACCCTGACCATTGGTCAATCCTAACCCCTGACAGAGTGAATCCATGACCACCGTCAATCAAAACACCAGCGCCACCGGCATGGCCTTGGCCCAAACGGGTTCCACCAGCTCCATCACGGCGCAGGGCCTGCAGGACCAGTTCCTGAAGCTGCTCACCACGCAGTTGCAGAACCAGGATCCGCTGAACCCGATGGAAAACGCCGAGCTCACCTCGCAGATGGCCCAAATCGCGACGGTGGAAGGCGTCAACAACCTCAAGAACACCATGCTGGCCATCAGCGGCCAGATCGACGTGTCGCAGTCGATGAACGCTGTGGCGATGATCGGCAAGGGCGTGCTCATCCCCGGCAACAAGATCAAGATGGGCGTCGACGGCGATAACGCCGCCGAGCGCGTGGTCACCCCTTACGGCCTGGACTTGCAAGCCGACGCGCAGAAGGTGCAAGTGCGCATCGCCGACGCCAACGGCGCCATCGTTCGCACCATTGAAATGGGCGAGCAAAAGGCTGGCGTTTACACGCTGGACTGGGACGGCAAGAACGACAGCGGCGTGGTGCTGGAGCCGGGCGCGTACACCGTGTCCGTCCTGGCCACCGACGGCGATGGCAAGAAGATCAATTCGGAAGTGCTGCGCTACGGCCAGGTCAAGAGCGTGGCGTACTCCACCGAAGGTTTGCGTCTGGACATGGGCCTGGACGGCCAGGCCAGCATGCTGGATGTGCGTAAGGTAATCGGCGCCTGAATCGGGCGGACGTGAATCGGTGCCGGCGCACGGGCGGCGGCTTCCCTAGATAAAGATCAGCGAGAGAAAACATGGGCTTCGGACAAGGATTGAGCGGCTTGAATGCCGCTGCGCAGAACCTGGATGTCATCGGCAACAACATTGCGAACTCCGGCACCGTCGGCTTCAAGTCGGCCACCGCGTCGTTCGCCGACGTCTACGCCAGCTCGCGCGTGGGCCTGGGCGTGAAAGTGGCCGCCATCAACCAGCGCTTCACGGTGGGTACCGTGCAGGGCGGCGGCGGCGAATACGACATTGCCATCGACGGCGCCAAGGGCATGTTCCGCCTGACCGACCAGAGCGGCGCGGTCATGTATTCGCGCAACGGTGAATTCCTGGTCGACAAGAACAGCTACATCGTCAACGCCCAGGGCTACCGCCTGACGGGTTACCCGGCGGGCGCGATCGGCGCGAACCCGGTCGAACTGCAAGTGCCGACCGCCAACGTGGCGCCGCAAGCCAGCGCCACCGGCACGACCGTGGCCAACCTGAACGCCAACGCCAAAGTCGTTTACCTGACCGATACGGTGACGTCGCCCGCGGTCGACGGCACGGTGACGCTGGGCGGTACGCCCTACACATTCACGCGCGACGCCGGTGGCGCCCTGGTCTGGGCAGCGGGTACCCCGCCCGCCGGCACGTACGGCACGGCGCCAAACGAGGTCACCATCGACGGCGCGGGCGCCATCACGGCGGGCGACATCAGCCAGATTCCGGGCTACGTCAACTACACCGCGGCTGTCACGGAAATTGGCCGTCCGTTCGACCCCACCATCTCCGCCAGCTACACAAACGCATCGCCCATGACGGTGTTCGACTCCCTGGGCAACTCGCACCAGGTGATGCAGTACTTCGTCAAGCGTCCGGCCGACGCCGGGGGCAATAGCGTCTACGACGTGTACTACACGATGGACGGCCAGGCCATGGCGCCCACGACCCAGGCGGCGGGCGTCTGGGGCAACCCCACGCAGTTCACGTTCAACAAGGCCGGCGCGATGACCAGCGCCCCGGTCGTGACGTTGAGCTTTGCGACGCCGGGCGGCACCGTCACGCCGGCCGACCCGCTCAGCATCGCCATGAACTACACCGGCACCACCCAGTACGGCAGCGACTACAAGCTGGTGGCCAAGCCCGACGGCTACACCTCGGGTGAATTCAGCGGCATCAACATCGGCGCCGACGGCAGCCTGGTGGCCAGCTACACCAACGGCGAAACGCAAGTGGTCGGCAACATCGTGCTGGCTGACTTTTCCAACCTGCAAGGCTTGCAGCCCATCGGCAACAACGCCTGGTCCGAAACGGCCGCCTCCGGCCAGCCGATCCTGGGCCAGCCCGGCACCAACGGCATGTCCCGCGTGGTCGGCCAGGCGACGGAAGCGTCCAACGTCGACATGAGCAAGGAACTGGTCAACATGATCATTGCCCAGCGCACGTACCAGGCCAACTCGCAGACCATCAAGACCCAGGACGAAATCATGCAAGTCCTGATGAACCTGAAGTAAAGCTGGCTCGCGACGACACCGACGGAATAGGCAATGGACAGAATCATCTACACCGCCATGAATGGCGCAGCGCGTATCACTGAGCATCAGGCCGCGCTCTCCAACAACATGGCCAACGTGAACACGACGGGCTTTCGCGAGCAGATCGCGTTGTACCGCTCGGTTCCGATGGCGGACGGGGTGAGTCTGCCGACGCGGGTTTCGACGGTGGCGTCCACCCCCGGCAACAGCTTCCAGATGGGCACGATGCAGACCACGGGCCGCGACATGGACGTGGCGCTGGCCAGCGAAAACGGCTGGATCGCCGTGCAGACCCCGCAAGGCGAGGCCTACACGCGCGGCGGCAGCCTGCAAGTGGGCATCAACGGTCTGTTGCAGACGTCGTTGGGCCAGCCGGTGCTGTCGGATCAGGGCGGTCCCATCGACGTGCCCGACCAGGCCGCGCTGAGCATCACGTCGGACGGCACCATCACCGCCATCGGCGCGGGCGACGGTCCGAACAACATCCTGAACCTGGGCCGCCTGAAGCTGGCCAACCCGAACAACGCGCAACTGGTGCACGGCGACGACGGCGTGTTCCGCATGCCACCGGTCAATGGCCAGCCGGCGCCGCCCCTGCCCGCCGACCCCGGCCTGCGCCTGTTGTCCGGCGTACTGGAAGGCAGCAACACCAATCCGATGAAGGCGATGGTGGGCATGATTGAAAACGCCCGCCGCTTCGAGCAGCAGATGCAGGTGATCCAGCAGTCGGACCGCAACGCCGAACGCGCCAACGGCATCCTGTCGGTCAGCTGATTCGGCCGCTGATTCAAACCATTTTTTGCGCGCGGCCGGGCCGCGCCACTAGGAGTACTTCATCATGATGCGTTCGCTGTGGATTGCCAAGACGGGCCTGGAAGGTCAACAGATGTCCATGGACGTGATCTCCAATAACTTGGCCAACGTCTCCACCAACGGCTTCAAGCGCGGCCGCGCCGTGTTCCAGGACCTGATGTACCAGACGCTGCGCCAGCCCGGCGCCCAGGTGGGCGACGCCACGCAACTGCCGTCCGGCCTGCAATTGGGCACGGGCGCGCGCGTGGCCGCCACCGAGCGCATCCACACCGACGGCAACCTGAACAACACCGGCGGCGAAATGGACATTGCCATCAACGGCCGGGGTTTCCTGCAAGTGGAACTGCCCGACGGCACCCAGGGTTACACCCGCGACGGCGCGCTGCAACGCGATCAGAACGGCCAGTTGACCACGGTGTCCGGCTACGTGATCCAGCCGCCGATGAACGTGCCGGACAATGCCTTGTCCATCTCCATCGGCAAGGACGGCATCGTGTCGGTGACGCAGCCTGGCGCCGCCGGCGTGAACGTGCAGATCGGCCAGTTGCAGATCGCCACCTTCATCAACCCGACCGGTCTGCAAAGCATCGGCGAAAACCTGTATCTGGAAACGGATGCCTCCGGCCCCGCCAACCTGCTGCAGCCGGGTGTGGACGGCGCGGGTTCGATCATGCAGAACTACGTTGAAACCTCGAACGTGAACGTTGCTGAAGAACTGGTCAACATGATCACGACCCAGCGCGCTTATGAAATGAACAGCAAGGCCGTCAAGACCTCTGACGAGATGCTGGCCCGCCTGTCCCAACTGTGATGCCCATGTCTGTCCTGCGTCTGGTATTGTCTGCGGCGCTGGCTATGCTGGCGGCCGGTTGCGCCATGATTCCGCCCGAGCCCATCGTGACCGGGCCGACGACCGCCGCGCCGCCGCCGCCGCCCATGCCCATGGCGCAGCCCACGGGCTCGATCTATCAGCCCACCACCTACGGCAACTATCCGTTGTTCGAAGACCGCCGGCCGCGCAACGTGGGCGACATCGTCACCATTGTGCTGAACGAACGCACCAACGCGTCCAAGAACGTCGCCACCAACACCAACCGCACCGGCTCGACCACGCTGGGCATCGCGGCGGCGCCATCGTTCATGAACAGTTGGGCCAACGCCAACCTGAATACCGAGGCCAACGGCGGCAACGTGTCGCAGGGCAAGGGCGACAGCACCGCCAACAACGCCTTCACGGGCACCATCACCACCACCGTGGTGGGCGTGATGTCCAACGGCAACTTGCAGGTGGCTGGCGAGAAGCAGATCGCCATCAACCGGGGCAGCGAGTACGTACGCTTTGCCGGCGTGGTGGATCCGCGTTCCATTACCGGCACGAACACCGTGTCGTCCACGCAAGTGGCCGACGCCCGCATTGAATATCGCAGCAAGGGCGTCATGGATGAAGTCCAGACCATGGGCTGGCTGCAACGCTTCTTCCTGCTTGCTTCGCCGTTCTGATGATGACAAAACCCACTCCGATATCCGCCGTGCTGTCCTTGTTCGCCCGCGTGTGCGTGGCGGTGGGGCTGCTTGCCGGCGCCGGCGCTGCGCAAGCCGATCGGCTCAAGGATCTGGCTACGATCCAGGGCGTGCGGGGCAATCAGCTGATCGGCTATGGCCTGGTTGTGGGCCTGGACGGCAGCGGCGACCAGGTGCGCCAGACGCCCTTCACCCAGCAAAGCCTGACCAACATGCTGTCGCAACTGGGCATTACGGTGCCCGCCGGCAGCAACATGCAATTGAAGAACGTGGCGGCCGTCATGGTCACCACCACCTTGCCGGCGTTCGCCCGGCCCGGCCAGACGCTGGACGTGGTGGTGTCGTCCATGGGTAACGCCAAGAGCCTGCGCGGCGGCACCTTGTTGATGACGCCCTTGAAGGGCGCCGACAGCCAGGTCTACGCCATTGCCCAGGGCAACATCCTGGTGGGCGGCGCGGGTGCGTCGGCAGGCGGTTCCAGCGTGCAGATCAACCAATTGAACGGCGGCCGCATCAGCGCGGGCGCCATCGTCGAACGCGGCGTGCCCACCACGTTCTCGCGCGACGGCTATATCCACATTGAACTGAACAATACGGACTTCGGCACGGCGCAGAACGTGGCGGTGGCCTTGAACCGCAAGTTCGGCCAGGGCACGGCCACCGCGCTGGACGGTCGCGTGGTGCAGGTGCGCACGCCCATGGAGCAGTCCTCGCAGGCGCGCTTCCTGTCGCAGGTGGAAGACTTGCAGGTGACGCGCGCGCCCACGGTCGCCAAAGTCATCATCAACGCCCGTACCGGCTCGGTCGTCATGAACCGCACGGTCATGATCGAAGAGGCCGCCGTGGCGCACGGCAACCTGTCGGTCATCATCAACCGCCAGAACCAGGTGTCGCAGCCGGACACGCCTTTCACCGAAGGGCAGACGGTGGTGGTGCCCAACACGCAGATCGAAGTGCGGCAGGACAACGGTTCGTTGCAGCGCGTGAGCACCAGCGCCAACCTGGCTGACGTGGTCAAGGGCCTGAACGCCCTGGGCGCCACGCCGCAAGACCTGCTGGCAATCCTGCAGGCCATGAAAACCGCGGGCGCCTTGCGCGCCGAACTGGAAATCATCTAACGGCCATGGCGATCACCCAAGACGCGGCACGCGGCGCCGGCCGCCAGGAATCTGTCTTTGACATGGGCCGCTTGTCGGACCTGAAGCGCGACGTCAAGAAAGACCCCGAAGGCACCGACCAGCAGAAGCAGGTGGCCAGGCAATTCGAAGCCCTGTTCCTGCAGATGATGGTCAAGCGCATGCGCGAGGCCACGCCCAAGGAAGGGCTGTTTGATTCGCAACAGACGCAGATGCTGCAGTCCATGGCCGACGAGCAATTGGCGCTGCACCTGGCGTCGCCCGGGATCGGGTTGACCCAGTCCATCCTGGCGCAGATGCAGCAAGGCAAGCCGGCCGATATGTCCGACGATGCCGTGCGCGCCATCGCGCAGGGCGGCGACCTGGATTTCCGCACCGGCGGCTCGCGCGAGGTGTCGGCGCTGCTGAACGTGATGCGCAACAACCGCGCCAGCGACCGCGCCTTGGCGGCAGCCGAGGGCGCGCCCGAACACGTGGTCGACTTCGTGTCGAAGATGTCGCGCGCGGCCAACCTGGCGTCTCAGCAAAGCGGGGTGCCCGCTCGCCTGATCATGGGTCAGGCGGCCCTGGAGTCGGGTTGGGGCCAGCGCGAGATCAAGCATCCGGACGGCAGCACCAGCTACAACCTGTTCGGCATCAAGGCCGGCGGCAGTTGGAAGGGGCAGGTCGTCAATGTGTTGACCACTGAATACGAAGGCGGTGTCGCGAAAAAAGTGACACAACCCTTTCGTGCCTATTCTTCTTATGAAGAGTCGTTCTCGGACTACGCCCGCCTGATCGGCAACAGCCCGCGCTACGAAGCCGTTACGCAGGCTCGCAACGAAATCGACGCGGCCCGCAAGATCCAGGACGCCGGCTACGCCACCGACCCGCGCTATGCGCAAAAGCTGATCGGCATCATGGGCCAGTTGCGCGGGGCGGCATCCGACGTGGAAATTTCTCGTCAGATGTTGGAAGGACTCTAAATTTGGACGATCTCCTGCCGTTATTGGAGTATCCAGAGATATCACCTGCGGTTACACACGGGGCATTGTTAGCATGAACTTGTACAAAACAGCGCTGAGCGGGCTGAACGCCGCCCAGGCAGGCTTGTCAACCACCACTCACAACATCAACAATGCCACCACGGTTGGCTACAACCGTCAGCGCGTGCTGACCTCGACCGCGGGCGCCCAAGCCACCAGCAACGGTTACATCGGCCGAGGCGTACAGGTTGATACGGTCGAGCGCAGCTACGACAGCTTCCTGTACAAGCAGTTGGTCGGCTCGACCGGCAGCGGCGCGCAGTTGCAAACGCAGTTTGCGCAGGTATCGCAGATCAACAACCTGTTTGCCGACCGCACCGTGGGCATCGCCCCGGGCCTGACCGATTTCTTCACCAGCATGAACACGGTCGCCAGCAAGCCGGCCGACCCGGCGGCGCGCGCCGACCTCTTGGGCAAGGCCAACAGCCTGGCCACGCAGATCCGTTCGGCTTACACCGAAATGCAGAATCAGCGTGAAGGCCTGAATACGCAGATCACCACCACGGTTGAACAGGTCAACAGCTACCTGGGCCGTATCGACGACCTGAACACGCAGATTTCGCTGGCGGCCGGCAAGGCCAATGGCAGCCCCCCCAACGACCTGCTCGATCAGCGCGACCAGGCCGTGCTCGAACTGAACCAGCTCATCGGCATCACGACCTACCCGCAGGGCGACAAGATCAATATCTCGTTGACCAAGGGTGGCCAGTCGCTGTTGGCGGGCACGACGCTGTACCCGTTGCAGGCGATTCCGTCGACCAAGGACGCCAGCCGCACGGTCATCGCCTACACCTTGCCGGCCGGTGCGGGCAAGACGGTTGCGGTGGAAATGGAAGACAGCGAAATCACGGGCGGTTCGCTCGGCGGCCTGTTGCAGTTCCGCTCGTCGTCGCTGGACCTGATGCAGAACCAGCTGGGCCAGATGGCCGTTGGCCTGGCCTTGTCGTTCAACGAACAGCACACCCAGGGCCTGGACCAGAACGGCAATCCGGGCACCGATTTCTTCAGCGTCAGTTCGCCGGAAGCCGTACCGAACACCAGCAACAAGAGCAACGCGCAGATCACGGGCGAATTCACCACCCTGGGCAACATCAACGCCAAGGACTACGAGATTTCGTTTGACGGCACCAACTACCAGGTGCTGCGCATGCCGGAAGGCACGCGCGTCTATAACGGACCCGCCACCGGCACGCCGCCCAACGCCACGCTGAACATGGACGCCGAGATGGGCGTGACGCTGACGATCGACGCGCCGCCGCAGGCAGGCGACAAGTGGTCGCTGTCGCCCACGCGCAATGCCGCGCGCGACATCAACGTGCTGATCACCGATCCGGAAAAAGTGGCCGCGGCCGACGCCGAGGGCGGTGACGCCAACGGCAAGAACGCGCTGAAACTGGCGCAGCTGCAAAGCGCCAAGATTCTGGGCCACGGCACGATGAGCACCACCGACATGTTCGCGCAGGTGGTGAACACGGTGGGTGTGCAGACCGCACAGGTGAAGTCGGCCGCCACCGCGCAAGCCAACCTGATCAAGCAGACCACCGCTGCCCAGCAGTCGGTGTCGGGTGTCAACCTGAACGAAGAATACGTCAGCCTGTCGTTGTACCAAGAGCAATACCAGGCCAGCGCGCGCATTATCGATGTGGCCAGCACCGTGTTTGACACGCTGTTGGGCCTGCGTGGTTGATACGAACCTATTGTGATGATTAAGAAGAATTCCGGAGCCGCACCATGCGCCTGAGCACCACGATGATGTATTCGAACGGCCTGAGCGGCATTATGGCCCAGGAGTCGGACATGAACCGCCTGGTTGAACAGGTGGGCAGCGGCCGCAAGTTCCTGACTCCCGCTGATGATCCCTTGTCCGCTTCGCTGTCCATCGGCGTGGCGCAGACCCAGAGCATGAACAGCACGTACGGTCTGAACCGCGACGCGGCGATGACCAATCTGGGCCAGGAAAGCAATGTGCTGGACTCGATCACGACCGCCTTGCAGGATGTGCGCACGCGCGTCATCCAGGCCGGTAACGGCACCTTCGCCGACAGCGACCGCCAGGCCCTGTCGACCGCGCTGAAAAGCGCCCGCGATGCACTGCTGGGTCTGGCGAACAGCACGGACGGCAACGGCCAGTACCTGTTCTCGGGTTACCAGGGCGGCGTGGTTCCCTATTCGCAGGACGTCAACGGCAAGATCATCTACAGCGGCGCCACCGGCGAACGCACGATGCAGGTGGACCAGTCGCGCCAGTTGTCCACGAGCGATCTGGGCAGCGATGTTTTCAATCGCGCCAACCCCGGCTCGCAGGCGTATGTCAGCACCGCCGCCAACGCCAATACCGGCACGGCCCAGTTCAGCACGGTGTCGGTGACGCCGGGCAGCGCCAACATCGGCAAGAATTTCCAGATCCAGTTTGAAGCGGATCCGGCCACGGGCAACATGGGTTACCGCGTCACGACGACGGACCCGACCGCCATCCCGCCAGTCCCGCCCGTCATCACGCCCGCGCCGCCGGCCGCGCCCACGCAGTACACGGCGGATTCGGCCATCGACTTCGGTGGCGTGTCGGTAGTGATCAAGGGCACGCCCGCCAACGGCGACGTGATCAACGTCGAGAGCGTGCAGTCGGCGGACGTGGACATGTTCAACACGCTGGACAGCCTGATCAAGGTGCTGGATTCGCCGATTGCCGGCGACGAAGTCGCCCTGGCCAAGCTGAACAACGAATTGGCGACCGCCAACAAGAAGCTGGCGAGCAACTACGACAACGTCTTGACGGTAGCAGCCTCGGTCGGCGCCCGCATGAACGAGCTGGAAGCGCTGGATGCGACCGGCACGAAGAAGGGTTTGACCTATTCCAAGTCGCTGTCGGACTTGGAAGATTTGGATTATTACGCCGGCACCAGCCAGCTTGCATTGCGCAAGGTCGCGCTGCAAGCGGCTTCCGCCGCGTTCATGACGATTCAGGGATCCAGCCTGTTCAGCCGCCAATAAGCGGCGGATTCCCAGGCCGCGTCACGGCGCGGCGGTGCGCATACTCGGACGCTTCCGGTCAAGGACCGGGGCGTCCGTGGTTGCGTTCAGGGTAGGTTGTGTCGTTTCACTGTTTAACGCTCGGGTATTTCATGCTTGCCAATTTGAAAGTCCGCACCTGTATCGTTCTGGTGCTCTTGCTCTTCACGGGCGCCATGTTCATTTCGAACGGCGTGGCGTGGTTGGGCCTGAACTCCAGCAACGGGAAGCTGGAGCAGGTCAATGACGCCTATTCCAATCAGGCGACCCAGTTGAATCGCGCCTACATTGCCTTCCTGCGCGGCCGCCTGTTGCTGGCGAATTCGCTGATGGATATGCAGCAGGGCAAGACCGAGCAGGCAACGTCCCAGGCCAAGCGCGCCGATACGCTGATGCAGGAAGGCAAGCAGCAGCTTGAGGCGTTCCGCAAGGTGCCGCGCATGACGGGTTCCGAAGCCGTGGTCGAAAAGCTGGAAGCCGCGTTCAGGCAGTTTGACGACGTGTACAAGCGCCAGGCAGCGGCATTGTCCAACCTGGCCATTCAAGAGTATCTGGACCTGAACGACGCCGGCAGCGCCGCCAATACCGCATTCCGTGAATCGGTGTATGGCGTGCTGCAATTCCTGGATACGCGCACCAACGAACTGGTGGTGCAGGCCGAGACCGATCATCGCATCTCGCGCACCGTGACGATTGCGATGCTGGCGATCACGCTGCTGCTGGCGCTGGGTTGCTGGATTTTCATCAACCGCACCGTGCTGCGTCCGCTGCATCAGGCGGGCGACCATTTTGACAAGATCTCGGGCGGCGACTTCACCGGCCGTATCGATGTGCGCAGCACCAACGAAATCGGCCAGTTGTTCGGGGCCATCAAGCGCATGCAGGAAAGCCTGACGCGTACGGTCGCGACCGTGCGCCGTGGTGTGGACGAGATCAATGTGGGCGCGCGTGAAATTTCCGCCGGCAACACCGACCTGTCCAGCCGCACGGAACAACAGGCGGCGTCCCTTGAGGAAACCGCCGCGTCCATGGAAGAGCTGGCGTCCACCGTGAAGCAGAACGCGGACAACGCGCGTCAGGCCAACCAGTTGGCGGCCAGCGCGTCGGACGTGGCCGAGCGCGGTGGTTCTGCCGTGTCGGAAGTGGTCAGCACGATGCAGGGCATTTCGGCCAGCTCGCGCAAGATCTCCGAGATTGTTTCGGTCATTGACGGCATTGCGTTCCAGACCAACATCCTGGCGCTGAACGCGGCGGTGGAAGCCGCGCGTGCAGGCGAGCAGGGCAAGGGCTTTGCGGTGGTGGCGGGCGAAGTGCGCTCGCTGGCGCAACGCAGCGCGCAAGCCGCCAAGGAAATCAAGGGCCTGATCGAAGACTCGGTCAACAAGGTCGGCGCGGGTTCGCAGCAGGTGGAACGCGCGGGTGCAACGATGCAGGAAATCGTGGCGTCGGTGAAGCGCGTGACGGACATCATGGGCGAAATTTCGGCGGCGTCCGAAGAGCAGTCCAGCGGTATTGACCAGGTCAACCGCGCCGTGTCGCAGATGGACGAAGTGACGCAGCAGAACGCGGCGCTGGTCGAAGAAGCGGCCGCCGCGGCGGGCTCCTTGCAAGAACAGGCCCAGCGTCTGGCGCAAGCCGTGGCAGTGTTCAAGATCAACGCGGGCGAAGTGATTGAAGTGCCGGCGCAGCATCTGGCCAGCCAGCAAGCCGCGCCGCGCGTGTCGCCGCCGCAAACGGCGCCGCGTGCGCCGTCACCGGCCCAGCATTTGCCGCATTCGGCTCAAGCTGCCAGCGCGGCATCGACGTCCGCATCGCAGGCCGAGGCATCGACGCAGGACGCTGACGAAGCGTCCGCCGCACCGAAACCCGCGCCGCGCAAGACGCAGGTGGCACGTCCCAAGCCGGCCGCCACGGCGGCTACCGTGGTGCGCCCGTTGCGCCGTCCGGCCACGCGCGCGGACAACGCGGCGACCCGGGCCGGGGCAGATGCAACGCCCACCGCTTCAGCATCCAGCCGCCGGTCCGCGCCCTCGGACGATGATTGGGAGTCCTTCTGACGAATCCCGCGTCAGTGCATTGAATAGGCAGTCGATTACAAACAGGTCATTCCCCTTTACGGACCGGCGGCCATCGCGCGCCACCGGGACGACTACCGGAACTATCGGAACATGTTCAGCAATCTGAAGGTGCGTACGGGCTTGATGCTCGCTCAGTTGGCAGTTGCCCTGGCCGCACTGGTTGCAATTGGTTTGGGCTGGAACAGCATGCGTGCCAGCGCCGTGACGATCAACGCGCTCGATTCGCTGAGCGTGCAGCAGAGCAACCTGATCAAGGATGCCTACACACAGATGCTGCGCGCCACGGTGCGTGCCGACATCGCCGCCGCGCAGCGCGCGGCCGGCGACGCCAATGGCGCGGCCGACAACTCGCGCACGGTGCAGCAACTGATCGGCGACGCGAAGAAGAAGATGGACGCCTTCAAGGCCGTTCCGAAGATGACGGAGATGGGCAAGGCCTCCGAAGGCCAACTGATTTCGTCGTTCAACGGCTTTTCCGATGCGCTGCAGTCGATGATGGGCGCGCTGGACAAGGGCGACGCCGCCACCTACCTGAGCCTGAAGAACACCAAGGCGGGCGCCGCCAGCGGTGCGTTCTTCAAAGAACTGACCGCCTTCGCCGACAACATCAGCGCCTACAGCGAGCAGCAGGTGCAAGCCTCGCGCGCCGAGTCCACGATGATGACCTACGTGTACCTGGGCTTGGCCGCCTTGATTCTGGCCGTGTCCCTGGGCGCCTTCCTGTTCATGAACCGCGTTGTGCTGCGCCCCTTGCGCGCCGTCAGCGACAGCTTCGACAAGATCGCGGGCGGCGACCTGACCGTGCGCGTGGAAGCCACGGCCAACAACGAAATCGGCCACTTGATGGCTGCGGTGAAGCGCATGCAGGAAAGCCTGACGCGCACGGTGGCGGCGGTGCGCCGTGGCGTGGACGAGATCAACGTGGGGTCGCGTGAGATTTCGGCCGGCAACACGGATCTGTCCAGCCGCACGGAACAACAGGCGGCGTCCCTTGAGGAAACCGCCGCGTCGATGGAACAACTGGCGTCCACCGTGAAGCAGAACGCCGACAACGCACGCCAGGCCAATCAATTGGCGGCCAGCGCGTCGGACGTGGCTGAACGCGGTGGTTCGGCGGTGTCGGAAGTGGTCAACACCATGCACGACATTTCGGCCAGCTCGCGCAAGATTTCGGAAATCGTTTCCGTTATTGACGGCATCGCCTTCCAGACCAACATCCTGGCGCTGAACGCCGCCGTGGAAGCCGCGCGTGCAGGTGAGCAGGGCAAGGGTTTCGCGGTGGTGGCGGGCGAAGTGCGCTCGTTGGCGCAGCGCAGCGCGCAAGCCGCCAAGGAAATCAAGGGCCTGATCGAAGACTCGGTCACGAAGGTCGGCGCGGGTTCGCAGCAAGTGGAACGCGCGGGCGCGACGATGCAGGAAATCGTGGCATCGGTGAAGCGCGTGACGGACATCATGGGCGAGATCTCGGCGGCGTCCGACGAGCAGTCCAGCGGCATTGACCAGGTCAACCGCGCCGTGTCGCAGATGGACGAAGTGACGCAGCAGAACGCGGCGCTGGTGGAAGAAGCGGCGGCCGCGGCGGGTTCGCTGCAAGAGCAGGCGGAACGCCTGGTGCAAGCCGTGGCGGTGTTCAAGATCAACGCGGGCGAAGTGATTGAAGTGCCGGCGCGCCAGTTGGCGCAGCAAGCCCCGCCGCAGCGCGCGCCGCGCGTTGCCGCGCCGGCCCCGGCCAAGGCCCCGGCTGATGCGCCCGCCGAAGCGCCTGCGCGTTCGGCGCCTGCTGTGCGTCTGACCCACGCCGCGCGTGCCAAGCCGGCACCCGCCGCCGAGGGCGCATCCGCCGCGCGTCCGTTGCGCCGTCCAACTCCGCGTCCGGCAGCGCCCGCAGGCGAGGCCAAGCCGGCGCCTGCGGCCAGCCGCCGGCAAGCACCGTCCGACGACGATTGGGAATCTTTTTGATGCCGGCACCGCTGGCGAACAGGTAGGGTATGCGAGGCTATAGACATCTTCTGGCGGCTGCCGCCATCGCGTTGCTGCTTGGCGGCTGCGCGGCCACGGGCCACAACTTCGACCCGGGCAAACTGAGCACGCTGACCCCTGGCCAGACGACGCTGGAAGAAGCCTCGCGGGCGCTGACCGCGCCGCCTGACAAGATTTACCGACAAACCGACGGCACGCAACTCGCCCTCTGGTCGCACAAGATCACGTTTATCACCGACGGGCTGTACAGCCGCAAGGAAGCGCTGCTGCAGTTCGGCCCGGACGGCCGCCTGATGCGGCTGGTTGATAGCACCAATATTCTGCTGGAACCTTGGGAACGCCAGAAATTGCTGGGTCCCGCGCCCATGCCTGACGCGCGTCAGGATTGGCCGCCACCCGTGGCGGAACCCGAGGTGCAAACTATCTACATACCCGGTCCGGGAGAGCCGGCCGGGTTGGCTCCACAGGGTAAGCAGTAGGCCTGGGTAGTCCGGCAGAGAGCATTGCGGCGCGCGCCGCAATGTACGTCGCCTTGAATGTACCCGCCGTGTAACAGGGCGTGTCCGCAAGGTGGTTTTTCATTTGGTCAGAGCAGTTCCTGAGGGATGGGGAAAAATATGGAAGCGAGTCTCGAATCCGGCGCAAAGGCCGGCAAAGGCAGGAAAAAGGCCGCGCGCGCGCCCAAGGTAAAACGCAAGCTGCGGCTGCGTGACGCCCGCGTCGGTACGATGCTGCTGTGGGTGATGGCGTTTTTCGCGATCCTGATCGCGGCGGTGGGCGGCCTGGCCGCATTTTTCTTGCAGCACAATTACGAGTCCATTCGCGAAGTGAACGCGCTGACCGAGCGTGCCAAGCAAGTCGAAGTGATCAACAGCGACATGTTGCGCGCCCGCGTGAGCCTGATGGTGGCCGCGCGCCACTTGCAGGAATCCGGCTGGGGCAGCGGCGAGAACTCGGCCCGTGACGCGGCCGCCGCCTTGAAGGCCGCCACCGACCTGCTGACGGGCGTGCGCAGCCGCTTCTCGGACTTCCAGAAGAACATGCCTCGGACTTCCAGAAGAACATGCTTCAGGACGACACCGGCCGCCAACTGTCCATGAACCTGGTGCGTCGTTATCGCTCCTACATCGACGACGGTGTGGACACGATGGTGGAAGCCCTGCGCAGCGAAGACTATTCGACGTTCTACATGGTGAACAACGAATACGGCACGCCGCGTAGCGCCGCCTTCATCGAGGCGATCGGCGATTTCAGCAAGTACATCGGCGACCAGCAGCAAGCCACCATTGATCAGGCTGAAGCGAACTTCAACCGCGCCATGGTGGCCGTGGCCGTTGCGGTGGGCATGGCATTGCTGCTGATGATTTTCTGCCGCATCTTGTTCGGCCGCCTTGTCGTGCGCCCGCTGGTGGAAGCCGGCCAGCACTTCGACAAGATCGCCGCCGGCGACCTGACGAGCCGCGTGGAAGTGAAGTCGCACAACGAAATCGGCCAGTTGATGGCGGCCGTGAAGCGCATGCAGGAAAGCCTGTCGCGTACGGTGACGACGGTGCGCCGTGGCGTGGACGAGATCACCGTGGGTTCGCGTGAAATCGCGGCCGGCAACACGGACCTGTCCAGCCGTACCGAAGAGCAGGCGGCTTCCCTTGAGGAAACCGCGGCGTCGATGGAAGAGCTGGCCTCTACCGTGAAGCAGAACGCGGACAACGCGCGCCAGGCCAACCAGTTGGCCGCCAGCGCGTCGGACGTGGCCGAGCGCGGTGGTTCGGCGGTGTCGGAAGTGGTCAGCACGATGCAGGGCATTTCGGCCAGCTCGCGCAAGATCTCGGAAATCGTTTCCGTCATCGACGGCATTGCGTTCCAGACCAACATCCTGGCGCTGAACGCGGCGGTGGAAGCGGCGCGTGCAGGCGAGCAGGGCAAGGGTTTCGCGGTGGTGGCGGGCGAAGTGCGCTCGCTGGCGCAACGCAGCGCGCAAGCCGCCAAGGAAATCAAGGGCTTGATCGAAGACTCGGTCAACAAGGTCGGCGCGGGTTCGCAGCAGGTGGAACGCGCGGGTGCAACGATGCAGGAAATCGTGGCGTCGGTGAAGCGCGTGACGGACATCATGGGCGAGATTTCGGCGGCGTCCGAAGAGCAGTCCAGCGGTATTGACCAGGTCAACCGCGCCGTGTCGCAGATGGACGAAGTGACGCAGCAGAACGCGGCCTTGGTGGAAGAAGCTGCGGCCGCCGCCGGTTCGTTGCAGGATCAAGCGCACCGCCTGGCCGAAGCCGTGGCGGTGTTCAAGATCAACGCCGGCGAAGTGATCGAAGTGCCCGCCCACCAACTGAGCGGCTACGCGTCCCCGACGCTGACGCAAGGTTGATAGGTAGACGGCCGGGGGAAACCCCGGCCTTTGATGCAACGGCGGCTCGTAGGATGGGTGGAGCGCGCGCGGACGTTGATTAGAACAAGGCTGCCGATCGCGCGTAACCCATCGGACGGCGCAGCGGTTCTTAACCGGATCCGCCACAACGCGACGTTCGTCTGATGGGTTACGCGCGATCGGCGTTTGTTTGCGCGGGGCGGACGGTGCGCGCTTCACCCATCCTACGGCCACCACCGGGCGCCGGCGGCCACCACCGGCCGCCACCGGCCACCGGCATCGTGCGAATCGCGTCACGCACCGATTAATACGCACGTTAAGTTTTCATTAAAAATACCGTTAATAACAATAACGCCTGGAAGAGGGCGGTGAACAGTGTTTGATGGTCGGTGTGCGCGTGAGGGCGCCCCGGCCAGACAAACCGGGCGGGGTCATGCGGGGCGCCACGCCCTGGTTTGCTCACTGCTATTCATTCGCTGCTCTATTGATGTCACTGGAGACTAGCTGTGCGCGTGAACTTACCCATCACTGATGTGGAAACCAAGCTGCGCGAAGATCAATACCTGATCTCGCGAACCGATACCAAGGGCCGCATCGTCTACGCGAACCCGGCGTTCGTTGACGTCAGCGGCTTTACCCGCGAAGAACTCATCGGCAAGCCGCACAACATCGTGCGCCATCCCGACATGCCGCCCGAGGCTTACGAAGACTTGTGGGAAACCTTGGAAGCCGGCGAATCGTGGCTGGGCCTGGTCAAGAACCGCCGCAAGGATGGTGGCTATTACTGGGTGCTGGCCAACGCCACGCCCATCGTCGAAAACGACGAAGTCGTCGCGTATTCCTCGGTGCGGGTGCGGCCTTCCGACGAACAGATCGAGATGGCCGAAGAACTCTACGCGCGCATGCGCGAAGGCTCGGCACGAGGCATCCGCATCAAGCGCGGACGGCCGGTGCGCGCCGGCTGGCGGCGTGGCCTGGACGTGGTGGCGTTTCCGTTCAAGCGCAGCGTGCGCAGCCGGATGTTCCGCCATGCCCTGGTGTCCGCCGGCATCGTCGCGGGCGCGGGCGCCTATGGCTTGCACGCCAATTGGGACAGCCTGGGCACCTGGGGCGCCAGCCTGGGATGCGGCGCCATCGCGCTGGGCGTGATCGCCATCTTCGGGATGGGTTGGAGCTTGTCGCGGTCGCTGCTGGACCCGATGCTGGACGCCGCCAACATGGCGCGCCAGGTGGCCGCCGGCAACCTCACCACGCAGATCATCGCGGACTCGGATGATGAAGTGGGCAGCTTGAAGTTCTCGCTGGAAGTCATGCGCAAGAGCCTCATCGGCATCGCCCAGGACGTCTATCGCGGTATCGAGGGCACGACCCATGCGGCCGTGCATATCGCGCGCGGCAACCAGGAACTGGCCGGCCGCACGGAAGGGCAGGCGTCGTCCTTGCAGCAAACCGCCGCCAGCATGGAGCAACTGACGTCCACCGTGCGCCAGAACGCCGACAACGCACGACAGGCCAACCAGTTGGCCGCCAGCAGCATGGACGTGGCGCGGCGCGGTGGCGTGGCCGTGGGCCAGGTGGTCGACACCATGCACGGCATCTCGGCCAGCTCACGCAAGATCGCGGACATTGTCAGCATCATCGAAGGCATCGCGTTCCAGACCAACATCCTGGCCCTTAACGCCGCGGTGGAAGCAGCCCGCGCCGGCGAAACCGGCAAGGGCTTCGCCGTGGTGGCGGGCGAAGTGCGCAGCCTGGCGCAGAAAAGCGCGCAGGCCGCTAAAGAGATCAAGGGCTTGATCGAGGATTCCGTGGACCGCGTGTCGGAAGGCTCGGCGCAGGCCGAGCAAGCGGGCGCAACCATGGAAGAAATCGTGGCGGCCGTGCATCGGGTCACCGACATCATCGGGGAAATCTCGCAGGCGTCCCAAGAGCAGTCCAGCGGTATCGAACAGGTGGATACTGCCGTGTCGCAGATGGACGTGATGACCGTGCAGAACACGGCGCTGGTGCAGGAATTGGGCGGCGCGGTGATGCAGCTGGGCACCCAGTCCGGTGCGCTGCGCGAGACGATCCGGGTATTCCGGCTTACCGGTCAGCCCTGAGCGATTTCATCCGCGTCCGGTAGACGCTTAACCCCAGGTTGGTTCAACAAGCCCCTCCCTTTCGATGTTTCGGGGAGGGGCTTTTCCATTGGCCATTTGCCCAGGACTTTCCCGCTACCGCCCCGCCAGCGCATCCACCACCCGGCTCATCGCACCCAGGCCGGATTCGAACAAGTTCTCCAGGAACGGGCCGGAGTGCGGCAGTACCACGGTCAGCACGATCACGCCGATGATGAGCGTGACGGGAAAGCCCACCGAGAACACGGACAGTTGCTGCGCGGCGCGGTTCAGGATGCCCATGGCCAGGTTGATGGTCAGCAGCGCGCAGATCAGCGGCAGCGCCAGCAGCAGGCCCGAGACGAACACGGTCTTGCCCCATTCCACCACCACGCCCCAGCCGTTCTGGTGCAGTTGGATCGTGGCCACGGGCAAGGTGTCGAAGGACCGCACCAGGGCGGCCAGCACCAGCAGGTGGCCGTCCAGCGCCAGGAACGTCAGCATCGCCACCATGTTGAACAGGCGCGACAGCACGGCGGTGTTGGCGCCGGCGCTGGGGTCGAAGAACGAGGCGAACGACAAGCCCATCTGCAAGCCGACGAATTCGCCGGCCGTCTGCACGGCGGCGAAAACGATGCGCATCGTGAAGCCCATGGCGATGCCGATCAGCACCTGCTGCATCACCATCCACAGGCCCGCATAAGAGCCGGGCGAAACGGGCGGCATGGGATCCAGCGCGGGGCTGACGGCCACGGCCAGCATGAACGACAGACCCACCTTGACCTTCACGGGAATGGCGGATTCCGAGAACAGCGGGGCGGTGCCGACCAGCGCCAGGATACGCACGAACGGCCAGAGAAACTGGCCGATCCAGCCGTTGAGCTGTTCGAGCGTGAAGGCGATCATGGGGAAACGTCCGGGGCCGGGCGGCGCGGGCCGCTCAGGACACCAGCATGGGAATCTGGCCGATCAGTAGCCGGATGTAGTCGACCATGACGCCGATGAGCCAGGGGCCCAGCAGCACCAGAACGCCGCACATGGCCAGCAGCTTCGGAATGAACGACAGCGTCATTTCGTTGATCTGCGTGGCGGCCTGGAAGATGCTGATGACCAGACCCACCACCAGCACCACCAGCAGCAGCGGCCCGGCCATCGCCAGTACGATCTTCATCGCCTGGTAGGCCATGGTCATGACGGTTTCAGCGGTCATGGCGATTGCTCCGGCGTTATTGGTAGAAGCTCTGGGCCAGGGAACCCATCAGCAGGTTCCAGCCGTCGGCCAGCACGAACAGCATCAGCTTGAACGGCAGCGCCACGGTCACGGGCGGCACCATCATCATGCCCAGCGCCATCAGCACGCTGGCCACGACCAGGTCGATGATCAGGAACGGAATGAAGATGGTGAAGCCGATCTGGAACGCCGTCTTCAATTCGCTGGTGATGAAGGCGGGCACCAGGATGCGCAAGGGCACTTGCGACGGATCTTCCAGCGCGGGCTGCTTGGCCAGGTTGGCGAACAGCGACAGATCGTTCTCGCGCGTCTGGTGCAGCATGAACGTGCGCAGCGGGCCGGCCGCGCGTTCCACCGCGGTCTCGAATTGGATCGACCCTTCGGACAAGGGCTTGTAGGCGTCGGCGTAGATCTTGTCGAACACCGGCGACATCGTATAGAAGGTCAGGAACAGCGACAGCCCGATCAGCACGTGGTTGGGCGGCGACATCGCGGTGCCCATGGCGCTGCGCAGCAGGCCCAGCACGATGATGATGCGGGTGAAGCCCGTCATCATCAGCAAGGCGGCCGGCAGGAACGACAGCGACGTCATCAGCAGCATGGTCTGCATGCTGAGCGAGTACGTCTCCGAGCCGTTGGGGCCGGGTGTGGCGGTCAGGGCGGGCAGGGTGGCCTGGGCGACGACTCCGGCCGGAAAGAAGGCCAGGCCCAGCACTGCGGCGGCCGCCAGCAAGGGCAGGGCGCGCGGACGGGCGGGCAGGAGTGTCGTGCGAGAGAGAAAGCTCATGGGTGTCGCAAAGATGCGCGTGTCGCGCTAGCGGCGCTTGAGCGCCTGGCCCAGCTTGGCCGCGAAGGCCGCGGCGGGCAAGGGCGAACCCTCCGGCATCTGGCCGGCGGGCAGGGTGTGCAGGGTAGTGAGCTGGTTCGGGCCGACGCCCACCACCAGCCAGGTATTGTCGATTTCTACGACGACGATGCTTTGGCGCGCGCCGACGGGCAGGCTGGCGACCTGCTTGAGCAGGTTGCCGCCGCCGCGCTGGGTCAGGCCGGCCCGCCGCGCCAGCCAGGCCGAAGCCAGGATGGCGGCCACCACCAGCACCAGGCCGATGACGACGCGCAGCAGGGCGGATTCAGTCATGGCGCCGGGCTGCTAGCGGCGGTTGTTCAAGCGGTTGATCCGCTCGGACGGGGTGATGATGTCGGTCAGGCGGATGCCGTACTTGTCTTCGACCACCACGACTTCGCCTTGGGCGATGAGGTAGCCGTTGACGAAGATGTCCATCGGCTCGCCGGCCAGGCCGTCCAGCTCGACCACGGAGCCCTGGCCCAGTTGGAGCAGGTTCTTGATGGTCAGGCGGGTGCGTCCCAGTTCGACCGTCAGTTGGACGGGCACGTCCATGATCAGGTCGATGTCGCTGCCGGAGCCGCTCGTGGCGCCAGCCAGCGGCTTGAACACCGACTGCGACGCCGATTGCGCGGCCGGTGCCGCGGCGGCCGGTGCCGCAGGTGCAGCCGGTGCCGGGGCAGGCGCCGCGGCCGCGGGCGGCGTGGAGGCGGTTTGTTCAGCCATCGCGGCCGCCCAGTCGTCCTGCGGCTTGAGGCCGTCGGCTTGGGTGGGCGGGTTGGCGCGGGATTGTTCGGCGAGCGCGTCGGCCCAGTCGTCGGCCGGGGACGAGCCGGTGCCAGGCTCGTTCTTGTCAGTCATGGTCGGGGGCCTCGTTTGAATCGGTATCGTAGGTAAACATGTTCTGTACGCGAAGCGCGTACTGGCCGTTGAAGACGCCGTAGCCGCATTCCATCAGCGGTACGCCATCCACATGGGCTGTGATGGTTTGGGGCACGTCCACGGGAAGGACGTCGCCCACCTTCAAATTCATCAGTTCGCGGATCGACGACGGGATGCGCGCGAATTCCGCCACCACGTCGATGTCGGCGCTGCGCACCTGGCGCGACAACTGCTGCGACCAGCGCTGGTCAACCTCTTCCATCGTGGTTTCTTGCAGCGGCCGCGTCAGCAGATCGCGCACCGGCTCAATCATGGAATAGGGCAGGCAGATGTTCAGGTCGCCGCCGGTCGCGCCGAATTCGATGTGGAACGAGGTGACGACCACCACTTCATTGTTGCCGGTGATGCTGGCGAACTTGGTGTGCATCTCCGAGCGCACGTACTCGAATTCGATGGGATAGACGGGGTCCCAGGACTTGCCGTAGCTTTCCAGCGTCAGGTTCAGCAGGCGCCGGATGATGCGTTGTTCGGTCGTGGTGAAGTCACGGCCTTCGACGCGCGTGTGGTAGCGTCCATCGCCGCCGAACAGGCTGTCGATGACCAGGAATACCAGGTTTGGGTCATAGGTGAACAGCGCCGTGCCGCGCAGGGGCTTCATCTGAATCATGTTCAGATTGCTGGGCACGGGCAGGTTGCGTTCAAAGTCCGCGTACTTCTGGATCTTGATCGAGCCGACGGTAATGTCGGCGCTGCGGCGCATGAAGTTCAACAGCACGTTGCGCATGTGGCGCGCAAAACGCTCGTTGATGAGCTCCAGCGTCTGCATGCGGCGGCGCACGACCCGCTCGGGCGAGCTCAGGTCGTAGGCGCGCGCGCCATCGTTGGAGTTCGCGGCCGTTGATTTGCTATCGCTCTCGCCGGTGACGCCGGCTAGCAGCGCATCGACTTCGTCCTGCGAAAGGAATGCCTCGTAGGCCATGCTTATTGCACCACGAACGCCGTGAACAGCACGTCGGTGACATACTGGCCGTCAGGCAGGGGCGAGAACGGCTGGTTGACCGCGGTCTTGATCGCGTTGGCCATTTCGGTCTTGCCTTGCTGCGTCTGCACGCCGGTGGGCGATTGCGACGACAGCACCATCAGGATGCGGCTGCGCACTTCAGGCATGTACTTTTCAAGTCGGGTGCGGGTCTGCTCGTCGCTGACGCGCAGGGTCAGACCCACGTGCATGATGCGTTCGGTTTCCGCGTTTTGCAGCGTGACGGTGAATGCTTCGATCGGGACGAAGATCGGGGCGGGCACCGCGATGGGGCCGGCGGGCGGCGCCACGAATGTGGTCGGCGTGGCTTGGGGGCCCTGGCCGGGCTGACCGGGCTGACCCGGTTGGCCGGGCTGACCGCCAGGCACCTGGCCCACGCCCAATTGCACGGGCGCGCCGGCTTGCGGTTGCTGCAGGCGTTGGGTGATGAACCAGGTTGCGCCCGCACTGCCGGCGGCAACAAGGAGCAAGACCAACAGGCCCAGCAGCAGACGAAGAATGCCGCCGCCGGATTTCTTTGCGCCCGACGGCGCGGTTATGGGTTTGGTAGTCGCCATCTCGGTTTCGATGCGTATTGAGCCGCTGGTGAAAACGGATTCTTAGTGGATGAAAGCATTCTGCCCCAAACTACGCCTCGGCTTGGAGGCGAAAAACAGGGCGAAAGCCGCGTATCTCAAGCTATTGCTGCACTGCCCGCGTTCGTTGCCAAGCGCGGGCCGCGTGTTTGTCACGCAAAGGTGTCGACCAGTGCGTTGGCGTTGCGCGACACCGTCACGGTGGGGGTGGCGTTGTCGGCCGACGCATCGGCAAGCGCCGATCCATTGCCCGACTGACGCTGCGAACCGCCGTTGCCTTGCTGTTGCGCGAATTCCTGCTGCGCGGACTGTTCGCCCACGCTGGTCTGGCCCAGCGAAATGCCCGCTTGCGCCAAGGCTTGCTGCAATTGCGGCATGGCGGTTTCGATAGCCTGGCGCACCGAGGCATGCGCCGAGACGAACGAGGCGCTGGCCACGCCGTCGGCGATGTTCAGGCTGACGCGCAGGGGGCCCAGGTCGGGCGGATCCAGCCGCAGCTCGGCAGTCTGCATGCCCTGGCGCGCGTTGGTGCTCATCATCACCACTTGCTGGCCCAGCTCGGTGCCCCAGTGCGTGCCGCCGACCGGGGTGGCGACCTGCATCACAAGCGGCACGGCCGGCGGGGCGAAGGCCGATTGGTTCACGACGGGCGCAGCCTGGCGTTGGGTGGCGGCGGCAAGTGCCTGCGCCAGATGGTCCTGCGGCGTGGCGCCATGTTGCGGCGCCTGGAATTGCTGGGTGGTGCCGGTCAGGGCGGCCAACAGTTCTTCTTCGGTGCGCGCGGGCAAGGTCGTGGTGGTGCCGGCATCGGCATCGGCCTTGGTTTCGCGTGCAACGCGCGGCAACGGAAGTTCGACAGCGGCGCGCGGTACTGCGGCCTTGACGGCCGGCTGCGTGGTCGGGGCGGCGGCGACGGCCGGGGCCGTGGCGCTGCCCGGCTTGACGGCGGCGGTCAGGACCGGCTGCGCGACCTGAGCATCGCGCGCGGCAATCGCGGCGGCGGCTTCGGCCTGCACGGCGGTCACGGCGACCGGCGTGCGGGCGGTGGCGGGGGCCGCAACATCGGCCGCGTTCAGCGTGGCGGTCAGCACGGCCGCGCTGCTGCCGAGTGCGGCGGCGGCGGCTTCGGCGCTGCCGCGCGCAAGCTGCACTTGCTCGGCGGCCTGCGCCGCGAGCTCAAGCGTTTGCTGCGGCAGGGCGGGCACGGGCGGCTGCGCGGCGGCCACGGCCAGCGCGCCGGCTTCGGCGGACGTCGCGGTATTGACGGCGTCATTGATGGCGCCGGCAGCGGCATCTTCCGCCTTGGCGTTGGGGTCGGTGCCGGCGTCGGCGGTCTTGCCGGGCATCTTGCCGGGCGCCTTGGCGCCATCGTTGGCCGGACGTGAATCGGCGGACGGCTTCGGACGTTGCTGAGCCAGCACGTCGGAGAAGCTGGGGCCTTTCTTGTTCGCGGGTGCGGGCTTGTTGGCGCCCAGCGTGTCGGCGATGGACGTTTTCGCAACGGGCGCGATAGTCGGCAAGGGCAGGGGAGCGGTCATCTTGGGCTTCCTGTTAGGTGCAGCTTTATAGGTGCTGCTTAATGCATCCCGGCCTGGCGCTGGACCAGGCGGGCGGAATATTCATCATTGGCGCGCTGTTCACGGCGCGATTCCACGACGGCCTGCGCGCGCATTTCGCGCTGCGCCAGGGCGTCGTAGGAACTGAGCTTGCGCTTTTCCTGCTGCCAGTACAGACGGCCCTTGGCAAGGTTGTCATCCGCCTGGCGCAGCACGGTTTGCTGCTGGCTGATGGCGTCGTCCAGGGTGCCGATGAAGCGCTGGTAGTTGTGGCAATCGCTGGCGGACATGCCGGTCGTCATGGCTTGCTGCAACCGCTCCAGGTAGTCCTGGCGGTAATCGCTCAACATGCCGAGCTGGCGCTCGGCGTTGGTGCGTTCGGCGCTGAGCCGACCCAGCAGGCGCGCGGCTTCATCCGTGCTTTCCTTGGCCAGGTTGATCAACATGTCCAAGGGCAATTGGCTAGGCATAGGTGTCCCTTAACTCGAAACTGGCGCGCAACTGGTTGACGGCGTCGTCGTAGCCGATGTTTTCGCCGACGTCTTGCTGCAAGAAGGCTTCCAGGCGCGGATAGCGCGCGATGGCTTCGTCCAACTGCGGATCGTTGCCGGCCGCATAGGCGCCCACGGCGATCAGGTCGCGGTTGCGCTGGTAGCGCGACAGGTTCTGCTTGAAGCGGCGCACGATGGAGAATTGCTGCGGCGTGATCAGCGAAGTCATCGCGCGCGAAATCGACGCTTCGATATCGATGGCGGGGTAGTGCCCGGCTTCGGCCAGATGGCGCGACAGCACCACGTGGCCGTCCAGGATGGCGCGCGCCGAGTCGGCGATCGGGTCTTGCTGATCGTCGCCTTCGGCCAGCACCGTATAGAACGCAGTGATGGAACCGGCTTTGCCGGACGGGCCGGGCGCGCCCATGCCGGCGCGTTCAACCAGCATCGGCAACTTGGCGAACACCGACGGCGGGTAGCCCTTGGTGGCGGGCGGCTCGCCGATGGCCAGCGCGATTTCTCGTTGCGCCATGGCGTAGCGGGTCAGCGAATCCATGATCAGCAGCACGTCTTGGCCCTGATCGCGGAAATGCTCGGCCAGGCGGGTGGCGTAGGCCGCGCCCTGCAGGCGCAGCAACGCGGACACGTCGGCGGGCGCCGCCACGACAACCGAGCGGGCCAGGCCTTCGGGGCCCAGGTTGTGTTCGATGAATTCCTTGACTTCACGGCCGCGTTCGCCGATCAGGCCCACGACAATCACATCGGCCTTGGTGTAGCGGGCCATCATGCCCAGCAGCACGGATTTACCCACGCCGGAGCCCGCGAACAGGCCCATGCGCTGGCCTCGGCCCACGGTCAGGAGGCCGTTGATGGCGCGCACGCCCGTGTCCAGCACGGTGTCGATCGGGGCGCGCGACAAGGGGTTGATGGGCTGCGCGGACAAGGGCGCCAGTTCGGCGCCCGTCAGCGGGCCCAGGCCATCCAGCGGGCGGCCGGCGCCGTCCAGCACGCGGCCCAGCAGCGCGTTGCCCACGGGCAGGTGGCGGCCCAGTTGCGGCTTGGCGTTGCCATTCAATTCAGCCTTGCGCGGCAGCGGGATCGCGCGTTGCACGGGCGGTTCGCCCGGCACGACGCGCGCGCCGGGCGGCAGGCCGGAAATATCGGCCTGCGGCATCAGGTACAGCGTGTGGCCGTCAAAGCCGACCACTTCGGCATCGGCCCAGTGGTCATGGCCGCGCGCGATTTCGATGCGGGCGGCGGCGCCCACGGGCAGGCGCAGGCCGGTGGCATGCAGCACCAGGCCGGTGGCGCGCGTGATCTTGCCGCTGACCAGCCAGGGGTCGGTGGAGGCGGCGCGGATCGAACCGATTTCCAGCTGCGTCTTCCAACGGTCCAGCACCGGCACGGTAGCGGCGGGCGTGGCGGGCGCGGCCGTCAGGCCGGGTTGCGCCGGGGCCGGATTGCCGCTCACGCCGGATCCTCCCAGGACACGTTGCGGCCCAGCGAGGCCGCGACGCGGCGCCAGCGCGTTTGCAGCGTGGCGTCGATGTCGCCAAAGGGCGTTTCGGCGCGGCAACCGCCACGCGCGATGGATTCATCGGCCATCACGCGCCAATGGCCTTCCTTGAGTTCGTCGGCCAGGTGCAGGCGGATCAGTTCGATGTCCTCGGGGTTGGCCCACAAGCGCATCTGGCCATTCGTCGACGGGTTGATGTGCAGCACGTCGCGCACGGCGGCGGCCACGGCCTCGGGTTGTTCGGACAGGGTGGTGCGCACGACCTGCTGCGCAATATCCAAGGCCAGCGTCAGCAGGCTCTGGCCCATTTTTTCTTCCAGCGCACCCACCGACGCGGCGCAAGCCTGCACCAGCGCGTGCAAGCGCTGCGCTTCTTCGGCGCCTTGTTCACGCGCCTGGGCCAGGCCTTCGGCGTAGCCGGCTTCACGGCCCGCGGCGTAGCCCGCTTCGTGGCCTGCCTGCTGGCCGGCTTCCACGCCGGCCGCATGGCCTTGCGCGTAACCGTCCTCGCGTCCTTCGGCCATGGCCTGGGCGCGCAACTGCGCCATCACCACGGCGGGGTCGGGGCCCGGATCGGGTTCCGGTTCGGGCTCCACGTCGACGGTCTCCGGCTCGTCGAACGACAGCATCTGCCAGCGCCGCCAGGCGGCACTGCGCGAGATGAGCGTCGTCGCGCCGTTGTCCGCTTCAGACATACGCGTCGTCTCCGGAATTGCCCAGCACGATCTGGCCGCTTTCGGCCAGGCGGCGGGCGATCTGCAGAATCTTCTTCTGTTCGCCTTCGACCTTCGACATGCGGATCGGGCCCTGGGCTTCCAGGTCCTCGCGCAGCATTTCGGCGGCGCGGCTGGACATGTTGCGCAGGAACTTGGCGCGCAGCTCTTCCTGGGCGCCCTTGAGCGCGACCATGAGCGTGTCGTTGTCGATTTCCTTGAGGATGAGCTGGATGGCGCGGTCTTCGACGTCGAGCAGGTTGTCGAACACGAACATCTCGTCGATGATCTTCTGCGCCAGGTCGTTGTCGCGCTCGCGCAGGCTGGCCACAACGGTTTCCTCGTCCGAGGAATTCATCATGTTCAGGATCTCGGCCGCGGTGCGCACGCCGCCCATCTTGCTGCGCTTGGCGCCTTGGCCGGCCAGCACGGAGTTCAGCACTTCGGTCAGTTCGGACAGGGCAGCGGGCTGCACGCCGCCGAACGTGGCGATGCGCAGCATGACGTCGTTGCGCAGGCGGTCGGTCAACAGCGCCAGCACACCGGCGGCGCGGTCGCGCTCCAGGTGCACCAGGATCGTCGCGATGATCTGCGGGTGTTCGTCGCCGATCAGCTCGGCCACGGTGTTCGGGTCCAGCCAGTTCAGCGCATCGATGCCGCTGCCGCCGTCGCCGGCTTCCAGGATGTCTTCGATCAGGCCGGCCGCGCGGTCGCTGCCCAGCGCCTTGGTCAGCACGCTGCGGATGTAGTCGTCCGAGCCCAGCGTGACGGCCATGAACTGGTCGGCTTCCTGGCGGAATTCTTCCAGCACCACGGCCACGTCGTTGCGCGTGACCTGCTTCAGGCTGGCCATCGCGCCGCCCACCTGCTGCACTTCGCGGGCGCTCAGGTACTTGAAGACTTCAGCCGCGGCGTCTTCGCCCAGCGACATCATCAGGACGGCGCTGCGCGTCATGCCGTCCATCGGAGTGGAATCATTTGTCATCTTTGCTCATCCAGGTGCGCAGGACCATCGCGACGGCGCGCGGATCCTTGTTGGCCATTGTGCGGGCGCGTTCCAGGTTGTCTTCGTAACGGTTGACTTCCTTGGCGCGGGCCACGTCCTGGGCTTCGCGAGCCGCTTCCTGGCGCTCGGCTTCAGCCATTTCCGGATCCACCGGCGGGTACAGGTATTCGGTGACCGAGCGACGCACCTTGCGGTACAGCCACAGTGCAACCACCAGACCCACCAGCCACGCAAGAATGGTCTTGAACAGGGCGATCATTTCCGGGTCGCGCCACATCGGCAGCGGCGGCGGGCCATCATTGAACTGGCTGTTGACCAGGTTCAGCGAGTCGCCACGCGTTTCGGAATAGCCCATGGCTTCGCGGACCAGGTTGGTCAGCTTGTTCAATTCTTCGGGCGGCAGGGCTTGCGGCTCGCCGTCCTTGTCGCGCACGTAATTGACCACCACGGCGACCGACAGGCGCTTGACGTTGCCCACCGGTTGCTTGATGTGGCTGATGGTGCGGTCCACTTCATAGTTGGTGGTGGCGTCGCGGCGCTCGTTCAGGTTGGCCGTGGCCGCCTGGGTGCCGGTCTGCTGCTGTTGCTGTTGTTGCTGCTGCTGTTGTTGCTGTTGCTGAGCATTGGCCGGCGGTTGCGGCGGCTGCGCGGGCGGGTTCGTCAGCGGGGCCTGCGCGTTGGGCGGGGCCTGGTTGGACAGCGCGCCGGGCACGCCTTGCGCGGGGTTGACGCCGCGCTGCGTGGAATCGCTGGTTTGCTGGCTGCGCACGGCGGCCTGGCCAGGTTCCTGGTTCGGGCGGTAGACCTCGGAGGTTTCTTCGCGGCGGGCGAAGTCGACGTCGGCGCTGGCCTGGGCGTGGACGTTGCCCGGGCCGACCAGCGGATTCAGGATGGTCAGGATGCGTTCAACGGTGCGCTGTTCCACTTCGCGCACAAAGCGCATCTGGTCGGCGTCCATGCCGCGGCCTTCGCCCAGCGGGGCCGACAACAGCCGGCCGTTCTGGTCAACGATGGACACGCTTTCGGCGGTGAGCTCAGGCACGCTGGAGGCCACCAGCCAGGAAATCGCGGACACTTGCGCGTCGCTCAGGCTGCGGCCGGGGTACACGTTCAGCAGCACCGAAGCCGTAGGCGCCTGGCGTTCGCGCACGAACAGCGACTGACGCGGCATGGCCAGGTGGACGCGGGCGTGCTGCACCGTGTTCATGGCTTCGATCGAACGGGCCAGCTCGCCTTCAAGGCCGCGCTGGTAGTTGATCTGTTCAGAGAATTGGCTGGCGCCGAAACGGGCGTTGTCCATCAGCTCGAAGCCGACGGAGCCGCCACGCGGCAGGCCTTGCGAGGCCAACTGCAAGCGCGCGTCGTAGACGCGGTCGGCCGGCACCAGCAGCGCGGTGCCGTTTTCGTTGTAGCGGTAGGGCACGTTCATGGAACCCAGGGCCGTCACGATGGCGCCGCCGTCGCGGTCATCCAGGTTCGAGAACAGCACCTTGTACTGGGGTTCGCTGCTCCACATCACCGTGGCGACGATCAGCGCGATGACGGCGGCAGCTGCGCCAAGCAAGATAGGCTTGGGCAGTGCGCGGACCTTTTCCAGCACAGGGAACTTCGCCAGCAGCGACGAGCTCAGAGTGGCCTGCTGATTCATCGATGGCTCCCGCTGGCTACGCGGCGCAAGGAAAAAGTCTTCATGTCTTGGTAGGGCAGATTACACATGCAACGTGCTTCTGGTCTGGGGAGAGCCTGGATTATTGCCGTTGGGTCGACAATCCCAATCGATGAAAACAGCAGGTTTTTGGCGTTACTTATCCTCTATGTCGATCGAAGGTCAGCCGATGCGGCCCCGGTTGACGGCATTCAAGGAAATGTCGGGTTTTTTGGCGGTTTATAGCGGCTATGGGCGTGCGCGATCGGCGTTACGCTCTGCGGCAACATTGGCGATATGCCCAACCAGCAAGGAATCAGGTAATGGCTGTATCAGGCTTGAACGGCATCGAAGGCATGCTCCAGCAGATGCGCACCGTCGTGAGCAAGGCGGAAACCGGCAATCTCGCCGCGGGGGAATCGGTGGGCCAGCCCGACGGTTTCGCCGCCGAGTTGCAGCGCTCGATCCGCCGCGTGACCGCGGCCCAGAACGCGTCGTCGGCGCAGGCGAAGGCCTTTGAAATGGGCGCGCCCGATATTTCGCTGAACGATGTGATCATCGACATGCAGAAAGCCAGCCTTGGCTTTCAGACGGCGGTCCAGGTGCGCAACAAGCTGGTTGCCGCCTACAAGGAAATATCGTCGATGGCCGTGTAAGGGCGTCGATCTGAAAAAGGCCTTTCCATTGGAAAGGCCTTTTTGCATTGGGGCTTAGCTTGGTGTTGCGGGTGGTTTTGCCTTAATTGCGCTGCGCGCCTTTCTCCAGGCGCCACACCACTTTCTGCAGCCAGTTTTCCTGGCGCGCATCCAGATTCAAGAACACGGCGCCCATGTGGCTCATTGGCGGTTCGCCGGTCAGCGACACGTGCCGGGGCGCGGCGTCGTCCGGGCTGTCGGGCTGAATCATCGGCTGGCCGGAAATGGGGTAGATGTTGCGCACTTCCAGGTTGGCGCTGAGCTTGCCCAGTTCACCAAAATCCAACTGCACGTCTTCCAGCACCGTGCCGCGTTCCGGCAATTCTGGCACGGCAAGCGCGGCCCGCAGCCCCACGCCGTCGACCGAAATATCGCGCACCGTGAACTGGAAAGGCTTGGTCTTGGCATCGGGCTGCCAACTGGCCCGGCATTGGCCAGCGCCCGTGACCAGCGAGGCGCGAAACATCTTGCGCCGCTGGATGCGGGCCAGGCGATCCGGAAAGGGCGACATCAGCGCCGCGCTGCCGTCGTCGAAGTGGATGACTTCGGGGCGCTGCACGCGAAAGCGGATCTGCACGCCGCCATAGGCGGTGGCGTGGAAATGGAAAGTGGTGCCGCTCAACAGGCCCATGCTGTCGGACTGCTCGAAGTCAGCGCCGGCGTAATCGCGCGGCCGCCAGAAGAACTGGCGGGTTTGCTTGTCGGCGCCCAGCACCAGCACCGCCATTTCGCGGTCGGCGGCGTCGCGCACCAGGATGTGGCTGTCGGGGTGCGTCAGCTCGAACAGGGCGGAGCGCATGTCTTCCGGCCGGGTCAGCAGGAATTCCGGGTCGCTGGCATCCAACACGATGGTGGTCCTTAAAGATTGAGGTCAGGCGGGCGGCGCCGCTTGGGGAAGCTCGCGCGATTCCAGGCGATAAAGCCAGGCCAGCAATTCTGCCACTGCTACGTACAGTTGGGGAGGAATATGTGCGTCCAGATCGACCTGCATGAGCAGGCCAACCAATTCACGCGATTCGTGCACATACAGGCCATTCTCTTCGGCGGCGCGCACGATGGTGTCGGCCAGTTGGCCGTAGCCCTTGGCGACCACGCGCGGCGCGCCGTCCTTGTCGTCATAGGAAATAGCGACGGCGGCATTGCGGTTGGCGTTGGGGCCATCGTTCAGGCCGATGCCCTGGGAATTGGGGGTATTGCTCATCAGAAATCGGTCGGCATGACGGGGCGCGGCTCCGTCACGCTGACCGCCAGATTGCTCAAGGTCAAGCCCGCGGCCAGCAGGCGCGAGCGCAGTTGGTCGGACGCATCATTGATTTCGGCGGCGGCCAGCGGCGCGACCAATTGCAATACGATCTGGTCGCCCGCCAGGTTCAGCCGTGCATCCACCAGCCCCAGGCGGGGCAGGTCCAGCTTGAGCCGGGTGGCCCAGGTGGGCGTGGCCGAATCGGGGTCGCCACCGTAGGGGTCGCGTTCCACTTCCCATTCCATCGGCGTGCCGGGCCAGGCTTCGCCTTGCCAGGCCAGGGATTGGTTGGCCAGCACGTCCAACTGCTGGCGCACCAGCACGGTCAGGTCCTGGTGGATGCCGGCCACCGGCGTGCCGGGCGCGGGCGACCCGCTACCCGACGTTG
This sequence comes from Achromobacter spanius, assembly GCF_002812705.1. Lineage (NCBI taxonomy): Bacteria > Pseudomonadati > Pseudomonadota > Betaproteobacteria > Burkholderiales > Alcaligenaceae > Achromobacter > Achromobacter spanius. The sequence continues at coordinate 3,755,943 of NZ_CP025030.1, forward strand.
CCTCGGCGCCGCCACCGGTGCGCGCGGTACTTGATGCGTCCGAACGGCTGCGCGCCGACGTGGCGTTTTGCTGGGCGGTGTCGCGGCTCATCCTGGCTTGCGGCTCTTCCTGGAGCGCGGCCGGGTTGGTGCGGCCGAACACCATGTCGGTCAAATGCGATTCATAGAACAAGCCGCTGGTTTGCAGGGCTTGGCGCAGCGCCTGGCCCAGCAAGCGGGCGGTCGGGCCGCCTGCCGCCAACGAGGCATGGGCCGCGGCGTCGGCGCCGCGTGCCGCATGGGCATCAGCCTGGCCGGCGGGCCGCGTCAGCTTGGCGCCAGCGGCGGCATCCGCGCTGGTCGCGGCGGTTGCGGTTGCAGTGGCGGTGGTCGGCGCGGCAGGTAACGTAGGGGCCGAGGCCGGGGGCTGCCCGGCGGCGGCTTGACCGGACGGCGGGGGTTGGCCTGCACCCGGCGCGGGCTGCGGCGTGGCTTGCGCGGGCGCTTGTCCGGCCGCGCCGCCATTGGCGTTCCAGAGCGGCGCGCGCCCCTGGACGGCGGGCGCGGCTTCGGGAAACTGCGCCAGCAAGGCAAGAATCGTGCGGGCGGTGGTGCCCAGCGTGGTCGGGGCGGAGGCGGTGGTGTCGCTGCTGGTGACCAGGCCGCGCGCGGCCAGCGCCAGCGCGGCGGCCGTCTTCGCGTCGACAACGGCATTCTGGCGGTCGCCTCGGGCGCCGCCAGTTTGTATGCCTTGCCGGGGATCGCGGGTGGAACCGTCCGACGACCCGGGCTTTTCCAGGCCTCCGGGCTGGCTGACGGCGTCTGGCCGTGCGCCCGACACCTGGTTGGCGTTCGCGGCGGACATCGTCGTGCCAAGCACGGCGTCCAACCGCTGCACCAGGACATTACCGAGTGCGGCGGGACCGACGCTCATTCTTCAGGCGCCTGATATCCGTAGGCCGACAGCAGCGTCTGCTGGCGCTTCATGCGTCCCAGCAGGTCGCCCAGCCGGGCCAGTTGCGGGATAGCCAGGTCGCGCGTCAGCGCATCGTTTTCCAGAATCCGCACGAGCAGGTCGTACTTCATGGCGCGGCCGGCTTCGTCCAGCGGCGCCTTTTGTTCCGTCTGGCGCAGGAGCTCGACACGCTCGCAATATTGCTGGCCATGGACCATGGCCAGGTCCCAGTCGCCTGCCTTGGCGGCGGTCAGCATTTCCCCCGTGATGAAAGCAATTTCCTGGTAGTGCTCCAGGATGGCGGGAAGGGACTGGGTCAGGGACGTCATGGAAATCTCGGGCGTTCTCAGGCTGGCTAGGGGCATGGTTTGGGCCATTACGGCTCCATGCCGCCAGCCGGCCGGTCGATGGAAGTCTGCCAAGCTTCGGCCAGATCGGCCAGCAGCCGGTCGGCAATATCAAGCTGCTCGGCATCCGCCTTCAGGTTCGCTGTCAGCAGCGTACGGATGATGTAGTCGTAAAGCAGGGCGAGGTTGACGGCGATGTCGCCGCCGGCCTCCATGTTAAGCCCCGTTTTCAGGCCTTCATCGACAATCTTGATCGCTTTCGAGATGGCCGCGCCGCGTTCAGCGATGCGGCCTTCGTTCAAATGGATGCGCGCCTGCCCGATGGCCGCCCGCGCTCCCAGATACAGCAGGGTGATCAGCCGCTCCGGGCTTGCGCCCAGGACTTGCGTTTCCAGGCCGATGTCGGCGTAGGAACGAACAGAATAAGACCCTGAGGGCCGTCGGGCGGCATACGTCATTTAATGCATCTTCTTTTAAGTTGGTTACTTCGACTTGTTCATGGCCTCAAACTGCTGGGTCAGATAGCTGCCCGTGCTTTGCATCTGCATATAGAAGGTGTCCAGCGCAACGAACTGCGTGCGCATCCGCTCAATTTCAGCATCGCTCGATGCCTTGGCGCGCGCTTGCTGCGCGGTCAACGCGGTGATCGACTTGGCCAAGCCGTCCTGGCGCGTCTTCAAGGAGCCGGTCGAACCCAGCACATCCTTGAGCGCGGCGTCGATGTTCTTCGCCAAGCCGTTTTCGCCCGTCAACAGTTTGGTGACGTCGGCGGGGTTCTCGGTCAGAGCCTTGGTGAGCTTGGTCGTGTCCAGCTTCAGTTCGCGGGCGGTGGCATCGGTGGTGATGCCCAGATCTGCCAGCGAGCGCAGCGTGCCGTCGCCCAGCACGCCTTGCAAGGCGCCGGACAGGGCCGACTGGATCGAGCGCGTGGTGCCGTCGCCCGTCAGCGGCTGGTTGGTGGCCGCCGCGGCGTCGAACGCGGTCAGGTTCTTGATCGTGGTTTGCAGCGTCTTGTACTTGGTGACGAAGTCCTGCACCGCCTTGCTGGCCACCGAGGTATCGGCTTCCAGTTTCAGGGTGATGGGCTTGTTGGTTTCGGTCTTTTCGGCCAGGTTCAGCGTAATGCCGTCGATGGCGGTCGAAATGTTGTTTGAACCGCTCTTGACCGTGATGCCGTTGATGATGACTTCGGCGTCCTGTCCGGCGGTGGCCTTCATGCCGGAGGTTGCGCCGTTGGCGTCCGTGCTGAACGTCAGGATGTCTTCCAACTTTGGGTCGCCGTTGACCGTGATGGACTTCACCGCTGCCTTTTCCCCCGTCTCGCGCGAGGTCAGCATCAGGTAGTTGTTGCCGTCGCCGTCGTTGATGACGGTGGCGCGCACGCCGGTCTTGTCGTCGGCGTTGATGGCCTTGACGATGCCGTTCAAGGACGTATCGTCCTTCAGGTCGACCGTGCGCTTGGTGCCGTCGGCCAGTTCGATTTCGAAGGTGCCAGTGGCGCCGTTCTGGGCGGTACGGTCAGGCACCGCCGACGATTGCAGACTTTGCGCCCGCGCCAGGTTCTTCACTTCGATGGTGTATTCGCCAGCCACTGCGCCCTCGGCCGCCACCGTGGCCGTCAGGGCGGAACCGCCAGTGACGCTGCCCTTGATGGCAGCCATCGTTTCCGTCTTGCCCAGCACGGCGGCCGAAGACTGCAGGGCTTCCAACGCGCTTTGAAGCTGCGAGTAAGCGTCGATACGAGTTTTGTAGCTTTCCGCGCGGGTCGTGTAGACCGAAAGCTTTTTCGTCTCGGCGTCTTGCAGGTCCGACAGGATCTTTTCCAGCGGCAAGCCGGACACGGACCCAAGGTTGGTGATAGAAGCCATGTGATTTCCTTCCTAGCGAAGCGATTCTGACAAAAATAGGGTGCCGGCGATTGGCCGGGTAAGGGCATAAGGCGGGCCTAATTCGGGGTTTCCCTCACGCATAGGCGCCAAAACAGTTGAAGAACACTGTTTTAAGGGTCAGGTCATGCAGTGGTTTTAATGCCGTTGCCTTGCATGTTCACGATCATTTTGGCGATTTTGAGTACCGTTTCGCTGGGGATCGTGCGAATAACATCGCCCGACTCCGCATCCACGACCGACACCACCACCTGATGCACATTCGGATCAATTTCGAACTGCAATTGCGTCGACCACGCCTTCATCTGGTCGTTGATTTCGTCAAGCGCCTTGTCCAAAGGCAGCTTTTGCGAATCTGGTTGATCCGACGTGGCGCTGTCGGAGGCGCCGCTGTTCGTGGCGGCGGCGGCGGGCGTCACGCTCACAGCCGGTTCGGCTGCGATGGGTGCCTGCACGGGCGCAGCGGGTGCGAACGTAGCGGGGGCTAGGGGGGTTACGGCCATGATCACTCCAGCGGCGATGTGGGCGTCTCGGAGGAACGCGCTGTTTTCAGGGAATTCTCAGCTACGATTACGGCACCTTTGCAGGGAACTTTAGCCCCCGGCAAGGACGGGTGTTTCACGTGCTAATCAGTTTGGATCGGGCAATGAGTGTCAAAACGGCGCTGCGAGTCATCGAAATCATCGAAACCTTTGCCCGCGAGAAGCGCGCGCTGCCCTTGTCGGAGCTGGCGCGCTTGCTGGATGTGCCGGTGTCCAGTTGCCTGGCGCTGATCCGTACGCTGACGGGCCTGGGCTACCTGTACGAAACCGGCCGGCGCCAGGGCTATTACCCCACGGGTCGCTTGCTTGCCATGGCGCAGCGCATCGCGCGCGCCGACCCCGTTTTGGACCGCGTTTACCCCAGCCTGGCGGAATTACGGGACGCCACCCGCGAAACCGTCGTGTTCGCCAAGCTCACCCAGGATGGCCGGGTGGTCTATCTGGATGTGCTGGATTCCCCACATACGATCCGATACGCGCCCGTTGCAGGCGAGTTCAAGGACGTACACGCCAATTCTCTGGGAAAGGCGCTGGTGTCGCTGATGGATGCCCCCTCGCGGCAGAGCCTGCTGTCCGACATGCCGATGACGCGCTACAACGAGCGCACGCTGGTCACGCCGCAAGCGCTGGAAGACGACCTGCAACGCTCGCGTCAGCGCGGTTGGTTCATGAACAGTGGGGAATCGATCGCCGACGTGGGCGCCATCGCCTGGCCCGTCACCCTGTCGGGCGAGCACTATGCGATTTCGGTGGGCGGCCCGATCTACCGGATCGAGCCGCAGCAAGAGGCCTATGCGCGCATCTTGCGGGCGGCGTGCACCGCCCTGGAACAGCAGGCCTGAATGGGCCCCGGCCGGGCGTCGCGCCCGGCTTGTCGTCAATATGCCTTGGGCGTTGCGCCTGGCGCGCCGTCAACATGCCTCGTCAATACGACTTCGGCAGGCCCAGCACCTTTTCCGCGATGAAGCACATAATCAGCTGCGGGCTGACCGGCGCGATGCGGGGAATGAAGCTCTCGCGCAGCAGCCGTTCCACGTGGTATTCCTTGGCGTAGCCCATGCCGCCCAGCGTCATCACGGCCGTTTGGCAGGCGTTGTAGCCGGCTTCGGCCGCCAGGTACTTGGCCGTATTGGCATAGGGGCCGCAGGGCAGGCCGGCGTCGTACAGGCTGGCGGCCTTGAACACCATCAGGTCGGCGGCTTCCAGTTGCATCCAGGCTTGCGCCAAGGGATGCTGGATGCCCTGGTTCTGGCCGATGGGGCGGCCGAACACGGTGCGTTCCCCGGCGTATTTCACGGCGCGGTCCAGCGCGGCGCGGCCAATGCCCACGGCTTCCGCCGCGATCAGGATGCGTTCGGGGTTCAGACCGTGCAGGATGTACTCAAACCCGCGGCCTTCTTCGCCGATGCGGTCGGCCACCGGAATGCGTAGCCCATCAATGAACAGCATGTTCGAGTCCACGGCCTTGCGGCCCATTTTCTCGATTTCGCGCACCTCGATCTTCTCGCGGTCCAGATCGGTATAGAACAAGGACAGGCCCTGGGTGGGCTTGTCTACCTCGGACAGCGGGGTGGTGCGCGCCAGCAGCAGCATCTTGGTGGCGACCTGCGCCGTCGATATCCAGATCTTGCGGCCGTGCACCACGTATTCGTCGCCCTGGCGCACCGCGCGGGTCGACAGCTTGGTGGTGTCCAGGCCGGCATCGGGCTCGGTCACGGCAAAGCAGGCCTTTTCGCGGCCGGCGATCAGCGGCTCCAGCCATCGGCCGCGCTGCTCGTCGGTGCCGAACACCACCACGGGGTTCAGGCCAAAGATATTCATGTGCACGGCGGATGCGCCGGTAAAACCCGCGCCGGATGCGGCGATCGTCTGCATCATCAGCGCGGCTTCGGTCATGCCCAGGCCCGCGCCGCCGTATTCCGGCGGCATCGCAATGCCCAACCAGCCGTCGCGCGCCAGATCGGCGTGCAGCGGCTCGGGAAAGCCGCCTTCGCGGTCGCGTTCCAGCCAGTATTCGTCGGGGTAGCGGTCGCAGATGCGAGAAACGGCGTCGCGCAGCGCCAACTGCTCGGGGGTGAAGGCAAAGTCCATCAGTGGTTTCCATCCTGGGTAATGCCGCGGGCGACCAGCGCGTCGATCCGGGCGTCGTCGTAGCCGGCTTGGGCCAGCACCTCTCGGCTGTGCTCGCCCAGCCGGGGGGCGGGCCGTCGCAGGGACGTGGGCGTGCCTTGGTACTGGCCCAGCGGCGCGGGGGTGCGCAGGGGGCCTTCGCTAGGGTGATCCACATGGCGGATGAAGTCGGTGGCGGTCAGGTGCTCGTCTACCAGCAGGTCGTCCACCGTGTAGAGCTGCGACGCGGGAATGTCCGCGCGGGCCAGGGCGTCCAGCCACTCCTGCGTGGGGCGGGTGCGGATCACGTCGGCCACATAGGCGTAGACCTCATCGATATGCGCGGCGCGTGCGCCGTGCGTGCAAAAGCGCGGATCTTCGGCCAATTCGGACTGGCCGATCAGGTCAAAGAAATTGCGCCAGTGCTTGTCGTTGTAGATCAGCAGGCAAAGGTAGCCATCGGCCGTTGCGTAGGGCCGGCGATGGGGCGCCAGCAGGCGGGCGTAGCCGGTCGGGCCCATGGGCGGCTCGAACGTCGCGCCACCCAGGTGATCGCCCAGCACCAGGTGGGCCATGCCTTCGAACATGGGAATTTCCACCTGCTGGCCGCGTCCCGTCGTCTTGGCGTGCAGCACGGCCGACACCAGGGCGATGGCCACGTGCAAGCCCACCGCCCGGTCGGCCAGCGTCAGCGGCGCGTAGCGGGGCACGTCGCCGCTTTGCTGGGCCGACAGCGCGGCGATGCCTGTCTGCCCCTGGATCAGGTCGTCGTAGGCGGGCCGGCCGGCGTACGGCCCGGCCTCGCCAAACCCGTAGGCGCCCAGGTAGACGATGCGCGGGTTGCGCGCCGCCACCGTCTCGTAGGACAGGCCCAGCCGGGCCATTGCCTGCGGCCGGATGTTGTAGAGCAGGGCGTCGCAGCTTTCTGCCAGCTTCAGGCAGGCCTCCAGCCCCTCGGGCGTCTTCAGGTCCAGCACGATGGACCGCTTGTTGCGGTTCAGGTGCAGATACAGGTGGCCCATGCCGGGATTGCGCATGGGTCCCACGGCCCGCATGTTGTCGCCCGCGGGCGATTCCACCTTGATCACGTCGGCGCCCAGGTCCGCCAGGGTTTGCGTGGCATAGGGACCCATCACGACCGAACTCAGGTCCAGGATGCGCACGCCGGTCAGCGGGCCGGCCGGCGTGGCCTCAGGGGTGGAGGGCGTGGTCATTGCTGTTCGATTCCTGCATCTTTGATCAGCTTGCCCCACAGCGTGCGCTGGTCGCTGACGAACTGCGCGAACGTTTCGGGGGTGCTGGAAAAGGCGTCAAAACCCAGGTCCGCCAAGCGCTTCTTGACCTCGGGCTTGGCCACGACCTGGTTGATGGCGGCGTTCAGCTTCGCCACCACTTCCGGCGGCAGGCCGGCGGGGCCGAAATAGCCGTTCCAGGAATTCAGGTCAAAGTCCTTCACGCCGGCCTCGGCCATGGAGGGCAGGTCGGGCACGATGGCGCTGCGTTCGGCGGTGGACACGGCCAGGGCGCGCAATTGGCCCGACTGCACGAAAGGCAGGCCGGAAGTCAGGTCGGTAAACATGAAGTCCACCTGGCCGCCCACCACATCGGTCAAGCCTTGCGGGGTGCCTTTGTAAGGTACGTGCAGGATGTCGATGCCGGCGCGGTTGGCCAGCGTGGCGCCGGCCACGATGCCGGTGCTGTTGCCGCTGGCATAGGTGATGCGGCCCGGGTTTTTCTTGGCGTCGGCCACCAGTTCGCTGACGTTCTTCCACGGGCGTTTGGGGTTCACGACCAGGATGAAGGGCAGGTTGCCGCCGCGCGCGATCGGGGTGAAATCCTTGACCGGGTCATAGGACACGTTCTTCATCAGCCAGGGCGCGGCCGAGTGCGAGGTGTTGGTGGTGACGAAGAGCGTGTAGCCGTCGGGCTTGGCACGGGCCACATAGCTGGCCGCGATGGTGGCGTTGGCGCCCGGCTTGTTTTCCACAACGATCTGCTGGCCCAGGATGGCCGATAGTTCAGACCCGAATATCCGGCCGACCGCATCGGTGCCCGAGCCGGCCGGGAAGGGCACGATCAGGGTGATGGGCTTGTTGGGATAGTCGGACGCCGCGTGGGCGGCGGGGGCAGCCATCAAGGCCGCGCCGCTGACCACGGCGGCGCTTAGCAAACGGAAAGGGTGCATGGGGTTGTCTCCAGTTTTATAGGGAATTCAGGCGCGGCTCTGCGTCCGCTGCCTGTTGCCGCCTGGTGTCAGGCGGCAGGCGGTGGCGCCGGAAAGTCCCGGATCACGCGATCGGGGGATTCTTCATAAGGGGGGGTGTAGATCACCAGCAGCCTGGCCGGCTCGTCACTGGTCACGGTAAAAACGTGGGGCACGTCGGGCGGGAAATAACAGCAGTCGCCCGCGACCATGTCGGCCGACTCGTCCTGCACCTGGGCGCGCGCGGTGCCCGACAGCAGGTAGCAGACCTGTTCAATGCCCGGATGCGCGTGCGGCAACGCGCCCTGGCCTTTTTCGATGACGCCCAGCAGCACTTCCACGCCACGAGAGCCCACGGTATCGGGCCCGATCAGGCGGCGGTTCAAGGTGCCGGTGTGATTGGCGGGGTGATAGCCGGGCACCTCGGCTTCGCGGACCAGCCAGCTGGGGGAGTTTGCTTGCGTCATGTTCATCCATCTAAATTTTCATACGTAAATTCATTTTCACGTATGAGAAAAACATCGGCAAGCGCTTTTTCGGGTCGGATACTGTGTCGCGCTCTAGGGGATTAGGGAAAACACCGTGCGCGGACTGCTAAAATCCGGCGCTGATCTTCTTTCACGGCCCGCCATGTCTTCCGTTTGTCCGCCTGACGCCTCCGCCACCCTGTCTGATTGGTTGCAATACCTGGAATCCATCCACGCCACGGCGATCGACATGGGCCTGGATCGCGTGCGCGAAGTGGCCACCCGCATGGGGCTTGAACTGTCAGGCGTGAAGTTTGTCGTGGGCGGCACCAATGGCAAGGGCTCCACCTGTGCCATGCTGGAAGCCATTTTGCTTGCGGCCGGCTACAAGGTGGGGCTGTATACGTCGCCGCACCTGATCGACTTCAATGAGCGCGCCCGCGTCAACGGCCAGATCGCCTCGGACGGCGACCTGATCGCTCAGTTCCAGGCCGTCGAGGCGGCGCGTGGCGACATCTCGCTGACGTACTTCGAATTCACCACGCTGGCCATCTTGCGCCTGTTTTCGCAATCGCGCCTGGATGCGGTCGTGCTGGAAGTGGGCTTGGGCGGCCGGCTGGATGCCGTCAACATCGTCGACGCCGATTGCGCCATCGTCACCAGCGTTGACCTTGATCACACCGACTGGCTGGGCGATACCCGCGAGAAAATCGGCTTCGAAAAGGCCCACATCTATCGCGCCGGCCGGCCCGCCATCTGCAGCGACCCGGTTCCGCCGCAATCGCTGCTGGATCACGTGGAAAAAATCGGCGCGGACCTCTGGCTGTTCAGCCGCGACTACAACTATTCCGGCGACCGCCAACAGTGGGCGTATGGCGGGCGCGAACAGCGCCGCAGCGCGCTGGCCTATCCGGCCCTGCGCGGCGCCAACCAGCTGTTGAATGCGTCAGCTGCGTTGGCCGCGCTGGAATCCGTGCGCGATCGTTTGCCGGTGCAGCAGCAGGCCGTGCGCCTGGGGCTGCTGCAAGCCTCGCTGCCAGGGCGCTTCCAGATCCTGCCGGGCCAGCCCACGGTGATCCTGGACGTGGCCCACAACCCGCATGCCGCCGCCGTGCTGGCGCAGAACCTGGACAACATGGGGTTCCATCCGTACACCCACGCGGTGTTCGGCATGCTGAACGACAAGGACCTCGCCGGTGTCGTGGCCAAGCTGGGCACCCGCATCGACCACTGGTATTGCGCGGGCCTGCCCGGGCCGCGCGGCATGTCGGGCCAGGCGCTGGCTGACAAGCTCGCCGCCGCCTTGCCACCATCGCCCGCGGGGGCGGAAAGCCCCAGCATCACCGCCTTCGAAAATCCCGCCCAGGCCTATGCCGCGGCGCGCGAACAGGCGGTCGAGAATGATAGAATCGTCGTGTTTGGGTCGTTTCTCACCGTGGCCTCGGTTTTGCAGGCACTGGGTCGCAAGGCATAGGCAAAAACGGGTCATGGCGGCCCGCCGCCACATTGCCGCAAGGAATTCTCTTCCATGGGTTTTTTCAATCGCAAGGATCCTGCCGACCAGGCGCAGCCCTCCAAACGGGCGGCGGTGCCTAGCGAGGTTCAGGCTGCGGAGCTGCGCGGCCGTGCGCGGCGCAGGTTGGCAGGCGCCGTCGCCTTGGTGCTGGCGGCAGTCATCATTCTGCCCATGGTGCTTGATTCGCAGCCCGTGCCGGTTGCCGACAACATTCCCATCCGCGTGCCAGAACGCAACACCCCGTTCCAACCCCAGGTAAGCGACCCGCAAGCCGCGCCCCAGGCGGGCGGCACCGCGAACGCGCCGGTGGTTGCGGGCAATGGCGCGACGCCCGCGGATTCCACGGTGCCCACGCCGCCGCCCGTGACGTCCACGCCGTCGACCCCGCCTACGACTTCCGCGCCGCCCGAATCGGCAGCCCCGCACACGACCACCGTGCAGGTGACGCCGCCGCTCGTGGCGCCCAAGCCTGAAGTCAAGCCCAAGCCCGAAGTCACCAAGCCGGCCACGCCGCCCAAGCCCGACACGCGCTCCGACGACGGCGCGCGAGCCTTGGCGCTGCTGGAAGGGCGTGCCGCGCCGGCCGCCGCCGCGCCGGCGCCCAAGCCTGCCGCCAAGGGCAATTTCGTATTGCAGATTGCGGCCTACACCACGTCGGAAGACGCTCAATCGCGTCGCGGCAAACTGCATCAGGCCGGCGTCACCAACGCCTTTGTGGAACAAGCCTCCATCGGAGGCAAACAGCAGTACCGTCTGCGTGTGGGGCCGTTCCCCTCGCGCGAGGCGGCGCAGGCGGCCCAGGCGCGGTTGCGCACCTTGGGCTATGACAATGGTTTTATTGCCGCCCAATAGTGACCGGCTTCGACTTCGTCGTGCTGGCCATCCTGGCGGTCTCGGGTGTGCTGGGCCTGGTGCGCGGCCTGCTCAAAGAGGTGCTGTCGCTGGTCGCCTATCTGCTGGCCTTCGTGGCCGCGATATGGTGGGGCCCCACGGTGTATACGTGGCTTGAGCCCTATATTGAAACGACGCTGCTGCGCATGGGAGTCTCATACGCCGTGGTGTTCATCCTAGTGCTGCTCGGTGTGGGTTTGGTCAACATGACGCTAGCCGCCTTGATCCGCAGTACCGGACTCAGCCCCGCCGATCACGGCCTGGGCGGTATGTTCGGGCTGGCCCGTGGTCTGGTGATTGTGCTGGCGTTGGTGGCTGCTGCCGGCTATACGCCGCTGCCCCAAGAGCCGTGGTGGAAGGACGCCATGTTTTCGCATTCGGCCATCGAGGCCATCAAACATATCAAAACGTGGCTGCCGCCGTCTTTGGCGACTTGGCTGCCGTATTGATTAGCTTCAAATCAACCAGGAAATCTCACCATGTGTGGAATCGTAGGGGTCATCGGGCGCGGGCCGGTCAACCAGCTGCTCTATGACAGCTTGCTGCTGTTGCAGCATCGCGGGCAGGACGCCGCGGGCATCGCGACGTCGCAAGGCAACCAATTCAATATGTACAAGGCGCACGGCCTGGTGCGCGACGTCTTCCGTACGCGCAACATGCGTTCGTTGCCCGGTACGTCCGGCGTCGGCCAGGTCCGCTATCCCACCGCGGGCTCCAGCGCCAGCGAGGAAGAGGCCCAGCCGTTCTACGTCAACGCCCCGTTCGGCATCATGTTCGCCCACAACGGCAACCTGACCAACTGGCGTGAACTGCGTGAATCGCTCTACCGCGTCGACCGCCGCCACATCAACACGAATTCCGATTCCGAAGTGCTGCTGAACGTGCTGGCGCACGAACTGCAATCGTCGGCCAACGGCGTGTCGCTGGATGATGACGCCATTTTCCGTGCAGTGTCGGCCGTGCATAAGCGCGTGCGTGGCGCCTATGCCGTCGTCGCGCAGATTTCTGGTTACGGCCTGCTGGCGTTCCGTGATCCCAACGGCATTCGCCCGTTGTGTATCGGCCGCATGGAAACCGACGAAGGCGTCGAATGGATGGTGGCCTCGGAATCCGTGGCGCTGGAAGGCAGCGGCTTTGTCTTCGTGCGCGACGTCGAACCCGGTGAAGCCGTGTTCGTCGACCTGGACGGCCGCTTCGTCAGCCGCCAGTGCGCCGACAACCCGCAACTGGTGCCCTGCATTTTCGAATACGTGTACTTCGCGCGTCCGGATTCGCTGATCGACGGCGTGTCGGTCTACGACGCCCGCCTGCGCATGGGTGAATACCTGGCCGACAAGGTCGCGCGCAACATGCGCCTGGGCGACATCGACGTCGTCATGCCGATTCCGGATTCCTCGCGTCCCGCCGCCATGCAGTTGGCTGCCCGCCTGAACCTGGACTACCGCGAAGGGCTCATCAAGAACCGCTACGTGGGCCGTACCTTCATCATGCCGGGCCAAGCCGTGCGCCGTAAGTCCGTGCGCCAGAAGCTCAATGCCATCGGCATGGAGTTCAAGGGCAAGAACGTGCTGCTGGTCGATGACTCCATCGTGCGCGGCACCACCAGCCGCGAAATCGTCGACATGGCCCGCGCCGCCGGCGCCAACAAGGTGTACTTCGCGTCCGCCGCGCCTCCGGTCCGCTTCCCGAACGTGTACGGCATCGACATGCCCACGCAATCGGAGCTGATCGCCACCGGCCGCAGCGACGAGGAAATCGCCCGCGCGATCGGCGCCGACTCGCTGATCTATCAAGATCTGTCCGACATGCAGCAATCGGTGCGTGACCTGAACCCCAAGATGTCGCGCTTCGAAGCCTCATGCTTTGATGGCGAATACATCACGGGCGACATCACCGCCGAATACCTGGCCCGCCTGGGCCAGTCGCGCGCCGAACCCGGCCAGGACGAAGGCGCAAGCGGCCTGCAATTCAACATGGGCTACGCCGCCAACGACGCCTGAGTTCCATTGGGGTAGGGCTGACAAGGCATCAACAAAAATGCCGTTCACTTGCGTGAACGGCATTTTTTTATGCCCGCTCGGCTTGCTTGCCGCTGCTATGTGGCGTTGGCGCCATCGTTGCCGTCGGCCTGGATACCACTGGCCTGAATGCCGCTGTCCTGAATGCCATAGGCGGCCGGCATGCCTTGTTGCCCGCAGCACGCGCCCCAGTTGAGCAGCTTCGACGTGTGCCCGATGCCCGGGTTGAACGTGTTGGTGGGGTCCAACTCACGATAGAACGCGGCCAGCGCGGGCTTGGCCACATACAAGTGGCCCACATTGTGCTCGGCGGGGTACTCGGCCTGGCGCGCGTCCAGCAAGGTCCACATGCGCTTTTCCATCGCGATCGGGTCCACGCCTTTGCGCACGATGTAGTCCTGGTGGAACACGTGGCAGAAGAAATGGCCGTAATAGAGCTTGTGGACGATGTCGCGTTCCATGTCGGCGGGCAGCGTTTCAACCCAGTCGCGGTCGTTGCGGCGCAGCGCAATGTCCAGCGGCACAATGTCCTCGACCGATGAGCGGTGGGTGTCGCGATAGCGAATCGCCGCGCCCGCGATGGCGAAGCGATGCAGAAAGGCTTTGCGACCTTCGTCGGCGCTGCATTCAAAGAACGCCGCATCGCCGCGTCCGTCGAAATGCCGTTGCAGGAACGCGCGTGTGGCGTCGGCGGTGTCGTTGGACACGCGCAGCAGCAAATGGTGTTCGTAGCGATCACGATAGTCGCGCATGCGGCGCGGCAGGTGCTGGGGCCACAATGCCGTGGCGGCCTGGATCAAGCGGTCGGCCAGGCCGTGCAGCCCCAAGCGCTCGAAAAACCCGTCGACCCGGCTCTTGATCGCAAACGCCTGCGGCACGCGCGCCGTGCCCAGCTTTTCGATCAGCAAGAACACGTCCTTGCCGTAGCGCGCGCCGATATCGAAGGCGTCGCGATGGATGTATTCACCCGCGATGGGCAGGCGCGGCAGCTCGGCCAACAATTGCCGGCGCACGGCCGTCAAATCGTCGGGTTGGTTGCTGCCGATATAAAAGACGGTGCTGGGTTCGCGTTCAAACGTATCCAGGCGCACGGCGAACAGGCAGACGCGGCCGGCGGAACCCGAGGCCTCGAACAGGCGCGACGGGTCCGCATTGAAGCGGGCCGGCGTGGGTTCGTCGATTTGGCGCACGTGCTGCGCATAGCGCGGATCCGACGCGGCGCCCGCGTCATCGCGGATGTCGTCCGGGCCATATTGCCCGGCCTGCAAGCGGGTCAGGATGTCTTCGGGCGTTGCGCCCAGTTCAATGCCCAAGTGGTTCACCAGGCTTAGTGAACCGTCGTCGTCCACGCGCGCGTACAGGGCCAGTTCGGTGTAGGCAGGGCCGCGCCGCATCAAGGCGCCGCCGGAGTTATTGCACACCCCGCCCAACACGGACGCGCCGATGCAAGACGACCCGATCACCGAATGCGGCTCACGCCCCAGCGGCGCCAGCGCCTGTTCCAGGCGATCCAGCGTGGCGCCGGGCAGGCAAACCACCTGCTTGCCATCGCGGATAAGCTGAATGCCCGGAATGCGCAGCGTGTTGATCAGGACGATGTCGCGGTCGTAGTGATCGCCGTCTGGCGTAGAGCCCCCGGTCAGCCCCGTGTTGGCCGCCTGCATGATGACGATGCGGCCGGATTGCACCACGGCCTGCAACACGCGCCATTGTTCCAGCAACGTGCCCGGCCGCACCACGGCCAGGACTTTGCCTTCGCCGGTGCGATGCCCCCTGCAAAAGCGGCGCGTGGCCGCGTCGCTGGTCAGTACATGGGTGGGGCCGACCACGGCGCGCAGTTGCGCCAGCAGGGCGGGGCCCTCGGTCATGTTGGACGAAAGCGTCATGGTAGTGGGGAGGGGCCTGATTCGGCGAAAGTTCGATGGCGAGCGAGGCGTCGCGCGCGGGGCCATCATACCGAAGATTCACGCTAGGGCGGCGGCCAGTCAGCCCTTGGGCGCCCACAACGATTCGCGCGTGGCCTCCAGGTGCGTCAGGTATAGCCGCAGATCGAATTCGTATTGGTGATAGTGCGGCTCCATGCGCAGGCACAGGTTGTAGAAGGCCTTGTTGTGGTCCTTCTCTTTCAGGTGCGCCAATTCGTGCACGGTGATCATCTTCAGGAATTCGGCCGGCACGGTCTTGAACAGCGTCGCCACCCGGATCTCGTGCTTGGCGCGCAGCTTGCCGCCCTGCACGCGCGAGATGTAGGTGTGTTGGCCCAGGGCGTGCTGGATCACATGGATCTTGCTGTCGTAGGCAACTTTATTGATCAGGTCGCCGTTGCGCAGATAGGTGTTCTTCAGGTCCGTCACGTACTGGTACAGCGCGCGGTCCGTGCGGACATCGTGCGGGCCATCCGGGTAACGCGACAGCAGGGCGGCGCCCAGCTTGCCGCGCTCAAGCAGCGTTTGGGCCTGGACGAGCAGGGGTTCCGGATAGCCGGTCAGGTATTTCAGGGTAGTCACAGCTTGAGTAGACCTCCGCGTGGCCGCGCCGCCTTATGGGGGGCAACCGGCGCGGTGTTGTCAGGCGCGGGCCGCCAGGCGCGCGTCCGCGTTTGGATTCAGGCTCGGGCGCGGCTGAAGGCGACGGGTAGCGCCATGAAGAACATGACCACGAAGAGCGCCAGGCTCCACAGGGCGTATTCAAGGCCAAGCACCTGCACCTTGGCGTCCATGCAGGTGGCGAAAATGCCGAATACCCAGGGCACGTTGCCTTCCAGGCCGATGCCGGTCATGAAGCGGTCGGCAAAGGTCTGGTCGCACGACAGCATGTTCGCCGCCACGCTGTGCTGGTACCAGGCGGCGGCAACGCCCGCCACGGCCAGCAGTGCCGTCAGTGCGCCGGCGATGCGAGTCAGCACTCGGCCGCCGCCAAAGCCGCCCACCAGCGCCACCACGCCGATCACCAGATAGATCAGGCGTTGCAGCACGCACCAGGCGCAGGGCGGCATGTCGAAAACGTGTTGAGAAACCAGGGCCACGCCCACTGCGCCGAAGCAAAGCAGGGCAATCAGGCGAAGCAGGTGTTCAGAGCGGGTAGTCATTTTTTAGCTTGTCTTGAGATTGATCGATGCGGGCGCGCGGCCCGGCCAACGCTTAGGCCTTGGGAACCGGAATTGGTTGCATCACCTGCGTCAACAAGCCCAGCATCAGGTCGCGCGCGCCTTCCCAGAAGATCTGCACGCCCAGGCACAGCATGATGAACGCCGACAGCCGCATGAACACGGCCGTGCCGTTGTCGCCCAGGCGGTGCAGCATCTGCGCGGCGAAGCGCAGGCAGACATAGAGGGTCAGGGACACCGCGATGATGCCCGGGATGGAGCCGCCCAGCCGCACCAGGCTCAGCACGTGGTTCTGGTCGCGCAAGGACACGCCCACGGTGATGGCCGCGGCAATGGAGCCGGGGCCGCAGCTGATGGGAAACGTCAGCGGGTAGAACGCGCGGGCCTTCGCCATTTCGGGCGTGAACGATTCGGCCATGCGCGCCACGCGCTCGGTATCGGCGTCGGGCGAATTCACCAGCCGCCAGGCGCTGGCAATCACCAGCATGCCGCCGCCCACGCGCACGATCGACAAGGAAATGCCGAAGAAGCTGAGCAGCACGTTGCCGGCCACCATGGCCACGATCAGCATCAGGCAGACGTTGACTGCCACCCGTTTGGCCAGCACCACGCGCGTGGCCGACGAGGCGCCCTCGGTCAGTGACAGGAAGATCGGCGCAATGGCGGGAGGATTCAGGAAGGGCAGCAGCGTGGCCAGCGCAAAAAAGAAGCTGCCACCGAAGACGCGCAGATAGTCGTTGAGCTGCATGGGAGCGGGTATCGCCTGGCCGAAAACCCGGATTGTATGCGCTTCGGGCGAGGCTTGGTGACCTGATCGGGCGGCCCGATCAAGCGACCCGATCAGGAGACCCGATCAAGCAACCCGATCAGGCAACCCGATCAGGCAACCCGATCAGGCCACCCGTTGTTGCGCCTCGTCGCCGGCCAGCGCGTCAAGAATGTCGCGTTCAAACTGCATCTGGATGCGGGGGCGCGCCAGCGCCGAGCCATCCACGATGAACACGTCTTCCACGCGGTCGCCCAGCGTCATGATCTTGGCCATCAGCAGGTTGATCTCGTGCTGGGCGAACACGCGCGCCAGTGCGTGCAGCAGGCCAGGGCGGTCGGTGGCGGTAACCGACAGGCGCCACGACGTGCTGCGCTCGTCCGGCTGCAATTCGGCTTGCGGCATGACCGGGAACACCCGCGACACGCGCGATTGCCGGTTGCGGCCGTAGTAACCGCCACGGCTGGGTTGCGCCTGGGCGGCCGCGTGCGGGTCCTTCAGGCGTTCCGCCAGTTCGTGTTCCACCAGCGTGGCCTGGGCCCGCAGGTCGCTGGTGCCTTCAGGTAGCAGCACGATAAAGCTGTCCAGCGCCCAGCCATGGCGCGTGGTGTGGATGCGCGCGTCTTGAATCGACAGGTTCTTGGCGTCGAAGTAGCCGCAGATCGCCACGAACAGGTCGGGCGCGTCGCGCGTATAGACCATGATCTGCAGGCCTTCGCCTTGCTCGGTGGGGCGCGCCCTGACGACTGCCTGCGCGGGCGCCACCTGGTGGTACAGGTGGCGCGTGTGCCAGGCAATGTCCGAGGCGTCGTGGCGCAGGAAGTAGGCCACGTCCAACTGGTTCCAGAAGGCTTCGCGGGCGTCGTCGCGCAGGCCGGCCCGGCGCGTCAGGCGGGCCGCTTCTTCCTTGCGTTCGGTCAGCACCGTGTGGGCGTCCGAATGGGCGCCGCCCAGCGCGGCCAGGGTCAGCTTGTACAGGTCTTCCAGCAGCTTGCCCTTCCAGGCGTTCCAGACCTTGGGGCTGGTGCCGCGAATGTCGGCCACCGTCAGCAGGTAGAGCGCCGTCAGATGGCGTTCGTCCTTCACCGTGGCGGCGAACTCCTGCACCACCGCCGGGTCGGACAAGTCGCGCTTTTGCGCCACGGCCGACATCAGCAGGTGCTGGCGCACCAGGAATTCCACCAGCTTGGCGTCTTCGGGATCCATGCCGTGGTCTTGAGCAAACTTGCGCACTTCGCGAGCGCCGAGTTCGGAGTGGTCGCCGCCACGACCCTTGGCGATGTCGTGAAACAGTGCCGCCACGTACAGCAGCCAGTGCCGGTCCAGGCCGGCAATCAATTGGCTGGCCAGCGGGTATTCCTGGGCGTGCTCGGGCATGGTGAAGCGGCGCAGGTTGCGCACCACCGCCAGCGTGTGCTGGTCCACCGTGTAGGCGTGGAACAGGTCGTGCTGCATCTGGCCCACGATGCGGCGGAACACCGGCAGGTAGCGCGGCAGGATGTTCAACATGGTCATGCGCCGCAGCTCGTGCACGATGCCGCGCGGCTGCTGCAGGATCTGCAAGAACAGCTTGCGGTTGACCGGGTTGCGGCGGAACTGCGCATCGATGCGATGGCGCGAATGCCAGATGGCGCGCAGCGTGCGCGCCGACATGCCCGTGAGTTCGGGATGTTGCTGCATCACCAGGAAGGCGCGCAGCAGCAGCGTGGGATTGCGTTCGAAGCCGTCGTCGCGAATGATGTCCAGGCGGTCGCGCAGGTTGCGGAAGTCGTCGTCGATGTCGCGCGCGTCGCTATCGGGGCGCGGGAACAGCCTTTCTTCGATGTTCTGCACCAGGATGCCGTTCAACTGCGTCACCAGCCGCGCTGCCCAGTAATAGCGCTGCATCAGCAGCTCGCTGCCGCGCCGCGTGGCGGTGGCGTGGATGCCGTAGACCTCGGCCAGCGCCGGTTGCAGATCGAACAGCACGCGGTCTTCGCGGCGTTTGGACAGCAGATGCAATTCGATGCGCAAGCGCTTGAAGGCCTGTTCCGCCTTGCGCAGGTCCCGCGCTTCGGAAGAGGTCAGCAGCCCCGCCTGCGCCACCGAGCGCCAACTATTGCCGAAGCCCGCGGCACGCGCCATCCACAAAATGACTTGCAGGTCGCGCAAGCCGCCGGGCGATTCCTTGCAATTCGGTTCCAGCGCGTAGGGCGTGTCGTGATAGCGCGCATGGCGCTGCTGCATCTCGACCCGCTTGGCCTGGAAAAAGGCGCGTGGATCCAGCCGCGACTTGGTGGCGGCGTCAAACTTGCGCATCAGGATGCGGCTGCCCGCCAGCCAGCGCGATTCCAGCAGCGCCGTTTCCACGGTGATGTCGGCATCGGCCTCGCGTTCGCATTCTTCAATGGTGCGTACGCTGTGGCCGGGTTCCAGGCCCAGGTCCCACAACGAGGCCACCAGCCGTTCAATGGCCGATTCCTCTTCGGGTGTGGGGGCGTGCGGCAGCAGAATCAGCAGATCGACGTCGGAATGCGGATAAAGCTCGCCCCGGCCATAACCGCCCACCGCCGCCAGCGTGGCGCCCAAGGGCAGTGG
The DNA here is from genome assembly GCF_002812705.1 of Achromobacter spanius. Taxonomy (NCBI): domain Bacteria; kingdom Pseudomonadati; phylum Pseudomonadota; class Betaproteobacteria; order Burkholderiales; family Alcaligenaceae; genus Achromobacter; species Achromobacter spanius. The sequence goes on from NZ_CP025030.1 coordinate 3,775,305, forward strand.
GCAATGCTTGACCAGGTCGCGCAGCGCGGCGTCCACGATGCGCCGTAATTCGGACAGCAATGTGTCCGGACGCTCGTGCTCGCGGAACTGGGTTACCGCGGCGCGTCGGGCTTGCTGAATGCGTTCACGCAGGGAGCTGAGGAATTCGGCGGTCATGGGGCGGGCGGCGGAGCCTTACACGGCGGGAATGACGATGGGCTCGGTGATGAAAGCGGGCGGTTGCGGCATGCCGGGCGACAGCGTCAGCACTTCATAGCCGGTATCGGTGACGCAGACGGCATGTTCCCACTGTGCCGACAGGCTGTGGTCGCGGGTCACGACCGTCCAGCCATCGGCAAGCTGGCGAATTTCGCGGCGGCCGGCGTTGATCATGGGCTCAATGGTGAACAACATACCCGTCACCAATTTCACGCCCGTGCCGGGCTTGCCATAATGCAGCACCTGCGGGTCTTCATGGAAACGCTGGCCGATGCCGTGGCCGCAGAATTCGCGCACGACCGAAAAGCCGTTGGATTCCGCATGCTTCTGGATGGCATTGCCCACGTCGCCCAGGGTGGCGCCGTTCTTGACCTGCTGGATTCCCTTCCACATGCACTCGAAGGTGATCTCGGTCAGGCGGCGCGACAAGATGGACTGTTCGCCCACGGCGTACATGCGGCTGGTGTCGCCAAACCAGCCGTCTTTAATGATGGTGACGTCGATATTGAGCGAGTCCCCGTTTTTCAGCACCTTGTCGCCCGGAATGCCGTGGCAAACCTGATGGTTCACCGACGTACAGATGGCGCCGGTGAAGGGCGGGTAGCCGGGCGGGGCGTAGCCGACCGTGGCGGACTTGACCTTCAATTCGTCAGTCAGGTATTCCAGGCACAGGCGGTCCAGCTCGCCGGTGGTGACACCCGGCTTCACGTAGGGAGTGATGAAATCGAGAACTTTGGCGGCGTCCTGGCAGGCGGCGCGCATCTTGGCCAGGTCGGCCGGATTGGTAATTGTGCCCATGGAGTAACTTGACGATCTCTCGCTTGAATGTCTGCTTGAAAGAATAGTAGAATTATAGGCTTCCCTAAAATTTTGGGGAGCAATCGGGTTACGGCAAGAGCCGATCCTGGCAGCGGTGGTTGAAAATGCACCGCATGAGTTTTGCCAGTCTCTTTGCCCCGAACGATCTTTCATGAGATCGGCAGCATGCCCTGAAGTTTCACCGCAAGCGAAGGTTGTGGAGCGAAATCGGGCAGGTCGCCAGGTACTGAAAGAGCGCAAGGTGCGGAAGGGGTCACGCAGAATTTATGTGGGTATTTGAGATCAGCAAACCCGGGGCACGGCGTGCTTGTAAGCCCGGTCATGTTTTTGAGCGGCGATGCAGGTTCGGTATGGGCGCCAGATTAAGTTCTTGAAAACCTTCGGGTTTTTTGAAGAAATGCCCTGGTGGTCTGATGCGCGGGACGGCGTCAAGCCTGAGCGCGAAGAGCTGGATTTCGCTGCCAACAAAACAAGTCCGGGTGCGCTGAACCCCGGAAACTTCCAGGAATCTCCTGGAGTGTCTGGCTCAGCGCCTGCTTGTGTAGAACAAGCATGAGCAAGTGTGCAGTGCAAGGTTCCTGTCGTGTCGGTCGTCTGGGTTTATCGCGGAAGCAGTAGTTTTATTGCGGCAGTGATCGGTCGGCCCGGTTAAAATTTTGTCCATCCCGCGTGTTGCGGGAAATCGCGCGTCTCACCACCCAGGGTGTCAGCCAAAGGCTGATGCAGGTGCGGCGCAAGAAATCAACCCTTGGAGAATTACATGTCTTTGATGCGCGAAATGCTGGAAGCGGGTGTCCACTTTGGTCACCAAACCCGTTACTGGAACCCCAAGATGGCTCCGTACATCTTCGGTCACCGTAACAAGATTCACATTATCAACCTGGAAAAGACGGTTGATAAGTACCAGGAAGCCACCAAGTTCGTGAAGCAGATCGCTGCTCGCGGCGGCAACATCCTGTTTGTCGGCACCAAGCGCGCTGCTCGCGAGCTGGTCGCCTCCGAAGCTGCCCGTTGCGGCATGCCCTTCGTCGACGCCCGCTGGCTCGGCGGCATGCTGACCAACTTCAAGACGGTCAAGACCTCGGTCAAGCGCCTGAAGGACATGGAAGTCGTCGTTGCCGAAGGCGGCGCCGAGCGCATGATCAAGAAGGAAGGCCTGCTGTTCCAACGCGAACTGGACAAGCTGAACAAGTCGATCGGCGGCATCAAGGACATGAACGGTCTGCCTGACGCCATGTTCGTCATCGACGTCGGCTACCACAAGATTGCCATCGCCGAAGCCAAGACGCTGGGTATCCCCGTGGTCGCCGTGGTTGACACCAACCACTCGCCCGACGGCATCGACTACGTCATCCCGGGTAACGATGACTCGGCCAAGGCCATCGCGCTGTACGCCAAGGGCATCGCCGACGCCGTGCTGGAAGGCCGCGAACAGAACATGAACGGTCTGGTCGAAGAGCTGGGTGAAGGTCAGGAAGAGTTCGTCGAAGTGCAGGACAACCAGGCCTAAGCCTGCTGTCATGTCCGGCGGTTAGTGTCCGGGAGCGGCTTTTGAAACAGAACCGCTCCCGCCTCGCCGGCACTGCGAAGGTGGGCTCCCATCTTCCTGGCCCGCCACTGGCGGGCGTCCCATCGAATCAAATCACTGCCCCGGCGAGCCGGGGCGTGTCTTAGCAAAATTTGGAGCAAACATGGCTGAAATTACCGCTGCCCTGGTCAAGGAACTGCGCGAGAAGACCGACGCGCCCATGATGGAGTGCAAGAAGGCCTTGACGGAAGCCGAAGGCGACCTGGTTCGCGCCGAGGAAATCCTGCGCGTCAAGCTGGGCAACAAGGCCAGCAAGGCCGCTGCCCGCGTCACCGCCGAAGGCCTGATCGGTCTGTTCATCTCCGCCGATGCCAAGCAAGGCGCCGTCGTTGAAATCAACTGCGAAACCGACTTCGTCGCCAAGAACGACGACTTCGTCGGCTTCGTGAACAAGCTGGCTGAACTGGTCGCCACGCAGAACCCGGCCGACGTCGCCGCTCTGTCGGCCCTGCCGTTCGGTGAAGGCACCGTTGAAACGACCCGTACCGCCCTGATCGGCAAGATCGGCGAAAACATCTCGATCCGCCGCTTCGAGCGCATCGAGACCCCGAACGCGCTGGCCAGCTACGTGCACGGCGGCAAGATCGGCGTGCTGGTGGAATACTCCGGCGCCGAGGAAGTGGGCAAGGACCTGGCGATGCACATCGCCGCCACCAAGCCCAAGGCCCTGAACGCCGACGGCGTGAACCCGGCCGATATCGCCGCCGAGCGTTCGGTTGCCGAGCAGAAGGCCGCCGAATCCGGCAAGCCGGCTGACATCGTCGCCAAGATGGTTGAAGGTTCGGTTGCCAAGTTCTTGAAGGAAGTGACCCTGCTGTCGCAACCTTTCGTCAAGAACGACAAGCACACGGTCGAACAGCACCTGAAGGCCAATGGCGCTTCGATCAGCAAGTTCGTGCTGTTTGTTGTCGGCGAAGGTATCGAGAAGAAGACCAGCGACTTTGCCGCTGAGGTTGCCGCTGCCGCCGCCGGCGCAGCCTAACCGTCAGGGGTAGTGCTTAAAGGCCGGCACTAGATTAAATTCTAGTCCGGCCTTTTTACGCCGCGGGGCCGGTCCAAGGGGGAAACCTCGTGGGCAGAGGGCGAATCCGCGGCATTGAGGGGCTTCCCTCATTCTTGTCTTACACTTTCGTCGGATTGTTCTTCGGGATATCACCTATGAGCAGCAGAGCATACAAACGGGTTCTTCTCAAACTTTCCGGCGAGGCGCTGATGGGCGAGGATGCTTTTGGCATCAACCGTTCCACCATCGTCCGCATGACCGATGAGATCGCCGAAGTCGCCGCCACCGGCGTCGAACTGGCCATCGTCATTGGCGGAGGTAACATTTTCCGTGGCGTCGCCCCGGGAGCGCAGGGCATGGACCGCGCCACCGCCGACTACATGGGCATGATGGCCACCATCATGAACGCGCTTGCGCTGCAAGACGCACTCAAGCACAAGGGTATCGACACCCGCGTACAATCCGCCCTGAACATCGATCAGGTCGTCGAACCCTACATCCGCCCGAAGGCTTTGCGTTACCTCGAAGAGGGCAAGGTCGTCATCTTCGCCGCGGGCACGGGCAACCCCTTCTTCACGACCGACACCGCCGCCGCCTTGCGTGGCGCCGAAATCGGCGCGGAGATCGTGTTGAAAGCCACCAAAGTGGACGGCATCTACAGTGCGGATCCCAACAAGGATCCCACCGCGACGCGCTACTCGCGCATCAGCTTCGATGAAGCGATCGTGCGCCGTCTGGAAGTCATGGACGCCACGGCCTTCGCGTTGTGCCGTGACCAGAAACTGCCGATCAAAGTGTTTTCGATCAATAAGTCCGGCGCGCTCAAGCGAGTGGTCAGCGGCGAAGACGAAGGCACGTTGGTACACGTTTAAAGAAAAGGAAATTCCATGAGCGCAGCAGAAATCCGCAAATCCGCCGAAGCCAGGATGGCCAAGTCGCTTGATACGCTCAAGATCAACCTGGGCAAGATCCGGACGGGCCGCGCCCACACCGGCATCCTGGACCACGTTCAGGTCGACTACTACGGTTCGCCCGTGCCGGTCGGTCAGGTCGCCAACGTCAACCTCGTGGACGCCCGCACCATCAGCGTGCAGCCCTACGAAAAGCAAATGGCCGGCCCGATTGAAAAGGCTATCCGTGAATCGGATCTGGGTCTGAACCCGATCTCGATGGGCGACACCATCCGCGTGCCGATGCCCGCCCTGACCGAAGAGCGCCGCCGCGACCTGACCAAGGTCGTGCGCAGCGAAGGCGAAGACGCCAAGATCGCCGTGCGCAACCTGCGCCGCGAAGCGAACGAAGCGTTGAAGAAGCTGGTCAAGGACAAGGAAATCTCCGAGGACGACGAGCGTCGCGCCCAGGACGATGTCCAAAAGCTGACCGATCGTGCCGTGACGGACATCGACAAGATGGTCGTCCAGAAAGAAGCAGAAATCATGACCGTATAATCCGTGATTGTTTCGGGGTAGACGGATAGCCCGTTTTCCCCGGCGTCAGGATTTTCTTGCCTATGCGCCGTCCTTACCATTGCCTCGCAGCACCACTATGCAGCAATGGAACGACGGCGCAGGTTTTTCTCCCGTATTTCTGATTTTCGCCGGCCTTCCGCGCGCAGTCCCACACCCATGGCAACCAGTTCGACCCAGGCGGTTCCCGATACTCGCGACATACCCGAACACGTCGCCATCATCATGGATGGCAACGGGCGATGGGCTACGCGGCGGCTGCTGCCTCGCACTGCCGGCCATGCCAAGGGCGTGCAGGCCGTGCGCCGCGTGGTCGAGGCCTGTGGGCGCGCCGGGGTGCGCTACCTGACGTTGTTCGCCTTCAGTTCCGAGAACTGGCGCCGGCCCGCCGAAGAGGTCTCGCTGTTGATGCGCCTGTTCGTGCAGGCGCTGGAGCGCGAAATCGGCAAGCTGGACGAACAGGGCGTGCGCTTGCATGTCATTGGAGACCTGAGCGCCTTCGAACCCCGCCTGCAAGAGCTGATCATGGCCGCGCAGGCACGCACCGCGCACAACGACCGCCTGCATCTGACGGTTGCCGCCAACTACGGCGGACGCTGGGACATTCTTCAGGCCACCCGCGCGATGCTGGCCGCCGAACCCGAGCTTGCGTCCCACCCCGAACAAGTTAACGAAGAGCGCCTGGCCCGGCATCTGTCGATGTCGTGGGCGCCCGAACCCGATCTGTTCATCCGCACCGGCGGTGAGCAGCGCATTTCCAATTTCCTGATCTGGCAGATGGCTTACGCGGAGTTCTACTTCACGGACCGCTATTGGCCGGATTTTGGCGCCGCCGAGCTGCAAGCGGCTTTTGACTGGTATCGCACCCGCGAACGCCGCTTCGGCCGCACCAGCGCGCAAGTCAGCGAAAGCGGCGCGCAGTAAGCAGACGGCGACAAGCGCGTCTTTCCAGAGCAGCACACGAGGAGACCGTCATATGTTGGGCCAGCGTATCGTTACCGCCGTCATTCTGTTGGCCATTCTGGCCGCCGCGATGATCAGCGCCAACCCCTGGTGGTTCGTCGCCTTGCTGGCCTTGGCCGCCGCCTGCGCCAACTGGGAATGGCTGCGCCTGACGCTGCCCCAGCCCCCGTCCCCCCTGATTTCCATCGGCCTCGCCGTGCTGTTGTTCGGCGGCATGCTGGCGCTTGCCTCGGCCTGGCTTGCCGGTGGCGGCGCGGGTTGGCGCGATCCGGCCTGGGTGATGCGCTATGTGGTGCCCGCCGTCGCCGCCGTCTGGCTGTTCGGCGGGGTTACCGCCGTGGTTCGCGGCCGTTCCGATGCGCCGCCCGCCAGCCTGGGCTGGTCTGTCTTTTCCGTACCCGCCGCCTTTGCCGCCTGGGCCGTGCTGGCGCAGATGTTCGTGGCGCGCGGCGCGGGTTTTGTGGTGTCGCTGCTGGCGCTGGTCTGGGTGGCTGACATTGCCGCGTATTTCGCCGGACGCGCCTTCGGCAAGCGTAAGCTCGCCCCTAGGGTCAGTCCAGGCAAGACCATTGAAGGCGCCATCGCCGGTGTGCTGGGCGCGGTGGTCTGGATCGGGCTGTCCAGCCTGTGGGCCGGCTCATTCGGCTACGCGCTGGTGGAACGCTGGAGCTTCTGGCTGGCCCTGCCTATTGCCGCGCTGCTGGGCGTGGTGTCCATCGTGGGCGACCTGTTCGAATCGCTGCTCAAGCGCCGCGCGGGTCGCAAGGATTCCAGCACGCTGCTGCCCGGCCATGGTGGGGTGTATGACCGGATCGACGCGATTCTTCCCGTCGCGCCGTTTGCGCTAATTTTGTCTGGAGTGCTGTTTTGACGGTTTTTCAACGCGTCGTCGTGCTCGGGTCGACCGGATCGATCGGTGAAAGCACGCTGGATGTGATTGCCCGCCACCCCGAACGCCTGGGGGTTTATGCGCTGTCCGCCCACAGCCGGATGGAGCGTCTGGCCGAGCAGGCCCTGGCCTGCCGCGCCGCCGTCGTGGTGGTGCCGGATGTGGCCGCCCGCAAGCGATTCATCGCAGCCTGGACGGGCGCGCAGCCCATGCCCGACATCCGGGTGGGCGCGCAGGCGCTGGCCGACACGGCGGCGGACCCGCAGTGCGATTCGGTCATGGCGGCCATCGTGGGCGCGGCCGGCTTGCCCGCCGCGCTTGCGGCTGCCCGTAGCGGCAAACGTGTGTTGCTGGCCAACAAGGAAGCGCTGGTCGCCGCGGGCTCGCTCTTCATGCGGGCCGTGCGCGACAACGGCGCGGAACTGCTGCCGATCGATAGCGAACACAATGCCATTTTCCAGTGCCTGCCTCACGGCGGGCGGGCCCAGGCGCCTGATGCGCCCGCGCCGGGCGTACGCCGCCTGTTGCTGACGGCCTCCGGCGGCCCGTTCCGGGGGCGCGATCTCGAAGACCTGCACGATGTGACCCCCGCCCAGGCCTGCGCCCACCCGAACTGGAGCATGGGCCGCAAGATCTCGGTGGACTCCGCGACCATGCTCAACAAGGGCCTGGAAGTGATCGAAGCGCATTGGCTGTTCGCCATGCCCGCCGACCGAATCGAAGTGGTGGTGCACCCGCAAAGCGTCGTGCATTCGATGGTTGAGTACGACGATGGCTCCGTGCTGGCGCAGTTGGGCCAGCCCGACATGCGTACCCCCATTGCCTACGGGCTGGGCTTTCCCGAGCGCCTGGAAAGCGGCGTCGGGCCGCTGGACCTGACCCGCCTGGGCCGCCTGGATTTCGAAAAGCCTGATCTGGCCCGGTTCCCTTGCCTGGCCTTGTCTTTTGACGCCTTGCGCGCCGGGCAGGGCGCCTGCGTGGCGCTCAACGCGGCCAACGAAGTTGCCGTCGCGGCGTTTTTGGACGGCCGCCTTCCCTATACCTGGATCGCGCGAGTGATTGAAGCCACCCTGGAGTGGCAGGCAGGGCAAGCATCTGTTACGCTCAACAGTCTTGACGAGGTGCTGGCGCTGGACGCTGATGCGCGCACCTTCGCAGGAAACCTTGGGCTGGCCTGACGGCTGGCCCCGCTTGCTTCTGATTCCCTAGATCCCGATCCCCATGCTTTTCACCCTGCTGGCCTTTGCCGTAGCGCTTGGCTCACTGATCACCTTCCATGAGCTGGGACACTATTGGGTGGCCCGCCTGTGCGGCGTGAAAGTGCTGCGGTTCTCGTTGGGGTTCGGCAAGGTCATCCTGCGCCGCACTGACAAGCATGGCACCGAATGGGCGGTGTCCGCCTTGCCGCTGGGCGGCTACGTAAAGATGCAGGACGAAGCGCCCGCCGGCGCCACGCCGGCCGAGGCCGCCAGCGCGTTCAACAACAAGCCGGTTGGCCAGCGCATCGCCATCGTCGCGGCCGGCCCGCTATTCAACCTGATCCTTGCCGTCTTCCTTTATGCCGGGCTGAACATGGCCGGCACGGACGAACCGCAGGCCATCATCGCCCAACCCACGGCGGAATCGCCTGCCGCGCAGGCCGGCCTGCTGGCCGGCGACCGCATCCTTGCCATCGATGGCCAAGAGGTCGCGTCGTGGTCGGATGCGCGCTGGCGCCTGATGGACGTCCTGTCCACCGGTGGCCGCGCGCTGGTTGAAGTCAGCACTCCGTCTGGCTCGGTCCAGCAACGTGAGCTGAATTTGCCGCCCAACGCCATGGATCCTTCCGCCGGCGACCCGCTTGCCGCGGCCGGTATCCGCTTGGCTCAGCCCAAGCCGGGCGTGCGCGCCGTCAACGATGGCGGCGAAGGCCAGGCCGCTGGCCTGCGCACCGGCGACACCATCGTCGCCATCAACGGCCAACCCACGCCGGAAACGGGCTCGGTCATCAAGCAGATCCAGCAAAGCGCCGGCCAGACGCTGACGCTGACCCTGCTGCGCGACGGCGCCAATATTTCGCTGAATGTGACGCCGCGCCCCGAACTCGTGAACGGTCAGGAAATTGGCCGGCTGGGCGTCCAGTTGGGCGGCGACGTGCCCATGGTGGCCGTGCGCTATGGCTTGTTCGAAAGCGTGTGGCTGGGTGCGGTACGCACCTGGGACACGGCCTGGTTTTCGCTGCGCATGATGGGCCGCATGGTCACGGGCGATGTCTCGTGGCGCAATGTCAGCGGTCCGGTCACCATCGCGGACTACGCCGGCCAGACCGCCAGAATCGGCATTGTTGCGTATATCGCCTATATTGCGTTGATCAGTATCAGCCTGGGTGTATTAAATTTGCTTCCCATTCCTATGCTGGATGGTGGCCATCTGCTGTACTATCTCGTCGAAATTGTGCGGGGTAGCCCGCCGCCAGCGAGGTGGATCGATATTGGACAACGCGCCGGCATAGGTTTATTGGCAGGCCTTATGGGGCTTGCGCTGTTTAACGATTTCACGCGTTTATTCACCTAATCGCGATTTAGCATAAAATCCCCCGCCATTTGCACGACCGAGGATAGTCAAGGATGTCTTTTCGCCGGATGTTTCATCACAAAAAGGGTGTACTGCCGGGTCTCATCGCCGCATTAATGCTGCCGGCCATGGCCCAAGCCTTCGACCCTTTTGTCGTGCGGGATATCCGCGTAGAAGGGATTCAACGGACTGACGCCGGCACCGTCTTCGGTTATCTCCCCGTTAAAGTGGGCGAGAAATTCACTGAAGAAGAAGCGACCGAGGCCATCCGCCGCCTGTACAGCACGGGCTTTTTCACCGACGTGCAAATCCAGACGGACAACAACGTCGTTGTGGTCGTGGTGCAGGAACGGCCGACCATCGCTTCCGTCAATTTCAACGGCATGCGCGAATTCGACTCCAAGGCGATCACCACATCGCTGGGGCAGGTCGGTTTTGCCGAAGGCCGCATTTTCGACCGCTCCATGCTTGAGCGCGCGGAATACGAACTGAAGCAGCAATACCTGTCCAAGGGCAAGTACGGTGTTGAAGTCACGTCCACCGTGACACCGCTGCCGCGTAACCGCGTTGGCGTGAGCTTTGACGTGTTCGAAGGCGATGTTGCCCGCATCCAGGAAATCCGCTTCGTCGGCAACAAGGCTTTCTCGGAAAGCGATCTGCTCGACGAATTCAAGCTGACCACGCCGGGCTGGCTGACCTGGTACACCGATACCGACAAGTATTCCCGCGAAAAGCTCGAAGGCGACCTGGAACGCCTGCGCTCGTTCTACCTGGACCAGGGTTACCTGGAGTTCTCGGTCGAGCCCCCGCAGGTCACGATTTCGCCCGACCGCAAAGACATCCGCATCACGATTACCGTTCACGAAGGCGAACCCTACAAGGTGCGCAGCGTGAAGCTGGCCGGCAACCTGCTGGGTCTGGACAAGGAAATCAACGCGCTGGTGCAGGTCAAGCCGGACGAGACCTTCTCGGCGGCCAAGGCCAACGATTCCGCCAAGGCCATTACCGATTACCTGGGTGAACTGGGCTACGCGTTTGCCAACGTCAACCCGAACCCGCAACTGGACCGCGCCAAGCACGAAGCCGACCTGACGTTCTACGTCGACCCGAGCCGCCGTGTTTACGTGCGCCGCATCCAGATCGGCGGCAACACCCGCACGCGCGACGAAGTCGTGCGCCGCGAAATGCGCCAGCAGGAAGCCGCCTGGTACGACGCCAAAGACATCAAGACCTCGCGCGACCGTGTCGACCGCCTGGGCTACTTCAGCGACGTCAACGTCAAGACCGATCCGGTTCCGGGCTCGCCCGACCAGGTCGACGTGAACGTCGACGTGAAAGAAAAGCCTACCGGCATGATCAACCTGGGCGTGGGCTACGGTTCGTCTGAAAAGGCGATTCTGTCGGCCGGTATCAGTGAAGACAACGTATTCGGCAGCGGCACCAACCTGACGCTGCAGTTGAACACCAGCAAGACGAACCGCGCGATCGTACTGTCGCACACCGATCCGTACTGGACCAAGGACGGCATCAGCCGCACCACGTCCGCTTACTACCGTGTGACCGAGCCCTGGAACAACAACGACGGTGACTACCGCGTCAAGGCCATCGGCCTGGGCATGAACTTCGGTATCCCGATTTCCGAGTACGACCGGATCTTCCTGGGCGCGAACTTCGAGCACAACCAGATCGACCTGTTCACGAATTCGCCGCAGGCCTACAAGGACTTTGTGGGGCAGTACGGCGATTCGACCAACTCGGTCATCTTCAGCACCGGCTGGTCCAACGACACGCGCGACAGCGCGCTGGCGCCGACCAAGGGCTCGTATACCCGCCTGAAGGCCGACGTGTCCACGGTGGACCTGCAATACACCATGCTGACGGGTCAGCAACAGTACTTCGTGCCCTTGGGCGGTTCCTACACGCTGGCCTTGAACGGCATGGTGGATTGGGGCCGCAGCTACGGCAGCAAGAACTACCCGGTTATCAAGAACGTCTATGCCGGCGGTATCGGCACCGTTCGCGGCTACGAAGGGTCGTCGCTGGGTCCGCGCGATACGCTCACGGGCGACTATCTGGGCGGCACGCGCCGTATCGTGGCCAACGCCCAGTTGTATCTGCCGTTCCCGGGCGCCAGCAAGGACCGCACGCTGCGCTGGTTCATCTTCAGCGACGCCGGCCAGGTTGCGGCCGGCAGTGGTCTGAGCTGCACCCGCGGCCGCGACAACACCGAGGTCGAAGATCCTTGCGGCTGGCGTTTCTCGGCGGGTGTCGGCCTGTCGTGGCAGTCGCCGATGGGACCGTTGCAGTTGTCTTACGCCCGTCCGCTTAACTCCAAGCAGGGCGACGACAAGCAAAGCTTCCAGTTCCAGATCGGTACCGGATTCTAAGCGCGCCGTTACGCTTGAAAACAAGGGAGGGGCCCCGTGGCCCGGCTCCCTTGCTGTTTAGTGGCACAATACACACTTTGGCTTTGCCTTACGGAAGGTGAGATTTTCATGATGTCTGATTTCGCACTTAAATCATCGAATACGCCGCGCGCCAAGCGCCGTGGCAAGCTGGGCGGCTCCATTGCCCTGGTGGGTGCGCTCATTCTCGGTTCGGCTGCTGCGATTCCCGCGCAGGCTCAAAACACCAAGATCGGCTTCGTCAACACTGAACGGATTCTGCGTGAATCGGGTCCGGCCAAGACGGCGCAAAGCAAGATCGAAGCCGAATTCAAGAAGCGCGACGACGAACTCCAGCGCCTGAACAACAGCCTGCGTTCGCAAGCCGAGAAGTTCGACAAGGACGCGCCCGTTCTGTCGGAGTCGGATCGCGTGAAGCGCCAGCGCGAGCTGTCCAATCTGGATACCGACCTGCAACGCAAGCGTCGTGAATTCCAGGAAGACTTCAACCGCCGCCGCAATGAAGAATTCTCGGGCATCGTGACGAAGGCCAACGAGGCCATCAAGCGCATCGCCGAGCAAGAAAGCTACGACCTGATCATCCAGGACGCCGTGACGGTCAACCCGCGCATCGACATCACCGACAAGGTGATTCAGAGCCTGGGCAAGTAAGCAGTACCCGTCGCACCATGCCGGTTTTACTGGATCTTGCCCGCGCGCCGACCCTTGAAGCACTGTTGAGCGCCGCCAATACCCAGGGTATGGACTGGCGCATCAGCGCGCCTCCCGGCGTCGAACCCTTCAAGGTCCGCGGTATCGGGACCTTGTCTTCGGCAGGTAGCCAGGAAATCACTTTCCTGGCCAACCCGCGCTACCAGAGCCAACTTGGGTCCACGCAGGCGGGGGCGGTCATCGTCTCGGCTGACGTGGCCGAAGCGCTGGAAGCCGAGGGGGCCGTGCGGCCTCCCTTTGCGCTGGTCGTCTGCAAGCACCCCTATCTGCTGTACGCCCGCGTGGCGCAATGGTTCGACGCCGCGCGTCGGCCGGCGCTGCCGGGGTCCACGCATCCTTCCGCCGTCGTGGCGCCTGATGCCGTCCTCGAAGAGGGCGTGCGTATTGGCCCTAATTGCGTGGTGGAAGCGGGTGCGCGCATCGGTCGCGACACCATTCTTGGGCCAGGCTGCGTCGTGGGGGTGGGTTCGTCCATCGGCGCGGGCAGCCTCCTGCACGCACACGTCACCCTTTACGAAGGCGTGAAAGTGGGCGAACGGGCCATCATCCACAGCGGCGCCGTGCTGGGCGCGGACGGTTTCGGCTTTGCGCCGGACCCGACGCTGGGGCAGGGCGCTTGGGGCAAGATTCCCCAATTGGGCGGCGTGTCCGTAGGCAACGATGTCGAAATCGGGGCCAACACCACCATCGACCGGGGCGCCCTGGACGACACCGTGGTGTCCGACGGCGTCAAGCTGGACAACCAGATCATGGTGGCGCACAACGTGCGCATCGGCGCGCACACCGCGGTAGCGGCATGTGTCGGCATCGCCGGGTCCACGACCATCGGCGAACGCTGCACCATCGGCGGCGCCTCGATGCTGTCCGGCCATTTGACCTTGGGCGACGACGTGCACATTTCAGGTGGCACGGCGGTCACCTCAAGCATTAACAAGCCAGGCCGCTATACGGGCGTGTTCCCGTATGCCGAGCATGGAGAATGGCAGCGCAACGCCGCCGTGATACAACAGTTGGCGCAACTGCGCCGCCGCGTGCGCACGCTGGAAAAAGATTAAGGGGCGCGATTGCCGCCTCGGCGTGCACGCGCCAAAATAATTTCATCTCGCAGGAAAGCATAGAAAAATGGAACTCGACATCAAGGGGATCATGGAGAGGCTGCCGCATCGTTATCCGATGCTGCTGATTGATCGTGTCGTTGAAATGGTGCCCGGCAAGTCTATCGTCGCCATCAAGAATGTCTCGATCAATGAACCGTTTTTCAACGGCCACTTTCCCCACCATCCGGTGATGCCGGGCGTGCTCATCGTGGAAGCCATGGCCCAGGCCTCGGCGCTGTTCTCGTTTACCGACGAAAACGGCGGGCTGAAGTGCGATAGCTCCAAAACCGCCTACTACCTGGTCGGCGTCGATGGCGCGCGCTTCCGCCGCCCCGTTGTGCCTGGCGATCAACTGCGCATTGAAGTCGAAGCCGAACGCCTGAGCCGCAGCATCTGTAAGTACGCCGCGCGCGCGACGGTTGACGGACAAGAAGTGGCGGCCGCCAAACTGATGTGCGCGATTCGTAGCCTGGAAGAGTAAATGGCAGGAAACATCCACCCTACCGCGGTCGTTGACCCGGCGGCAAAAATCGACCCGAGCGCCGTAATCGGCCCGTTCGCCGTGGTGGGGCCAGACGTCACCATCGGCGCGGGGACCGAAATCGGCCCGTACTGCATGGTTGATGGCGTGACCACCATCGGGCGCGATAATCGCTTTTATCGCTACTGCTCGATCGGCGGCATGCCGCAAGACAAGAAGTACGCAGGCGAAAAAACGCGCTTGACGATCGGCGACCGCAATACCGTGCGCGAATTTGTCACGCTGAACACGGGCACCGTCCAAGACGGCGGCGAAACCACGCTCGGCAACGACAACTGGATCATGGCGTATGTGCACGTTGCACACGATTGCCACGTCGGCAGCCATACGATCCTGGCCAACGCGGTGCAACTGGGCGGACACGTGCATGTGGGTGATTGGGCCATCATCGGCGGCCTGACCGGCGTGCATCAGTTCGCGCGCGTGGGTGCGCACACGATGACGGGCGGCAACAGTTCGCTCATGCAGGACTCGCCGCCTTTCGTGCTGGCGGCCGGCAACCCGTGCCGCCCCGTCGGCATCAACGTCGAAGGTCTGAAGCGCCGCGGCTTTACGCCAGTGATGGTGTCGGCGCTGCGCGAAGCCTACAAAATCATCTACCGCCGTGGTTTGCCCCTGGACGCCGCGCGCGCCGAGCTCCACAAGCGCCAGCAGGAAATTCCCGAAGCGGCCGAGCATCTGCAAACGATGCTTGATTTTCTGGACGTCGCATCGCGCGGCATCATTCGTCCATGAATACGCGGATCGGCATGGTGGCCGGCGAGCCTTCGGGCGACTTGCTGGCCGGTCGTATCATTGCCGGTCTGCAAGCGCGCGATGCTGGCGTGCGCTGCGAAGGCATCGGCGGGCCGCAGATGCAGGCGCGCGAATTCGATACCTGGCATCCCATGCATGCGCTGACCGTGTTCGGCTACGTCGATGCACTCAAGCGCCTGCCCAGCTTGCTTTCCACGTATCGCGACGTCAAACGACGCTGGCTGGCCGAGCCGCCCAAGGTGTTCGTGGGCATCGACGCGCCTGATTTCAATTTGCGGCTGGAACATCAACTGCGCTTGGGCGGCACGCCCACGGTGCATTTCGTGGGGCCGTCCATCTGGGCGTGGCGCTACGAGCGCATCCACAAGATCCGCGAGTCGGTGTCGCACATGCTGGTGCTGTTCCCGTTCGAGGAAGAGATCTACCGGAAGGAAAACATTCCGGTGACCTATGTGGGCCATCCGCTTGCCGGCGCCATTCCCATGCAGCCGGACCGCGCCGCCGCGCGCGCCAGCCTGGGGATCGATCCGAACGCGCGCGTGCTGGCCATCCTGCCGGGCAGCCGCGCGTCTGAGATCCGCCTGCTGGCGCCGCGCTTTCTTCAAGCGGCGCAATTGCTGCTGAAAAAAGACCCTGCCTTGCAGTGCGTCGTGCCCATGGTCAACGACCAGCGGCGCGCCGAATTCCTGGCGATTCTGGCCGAGCATCCCGTGCCCGGCCTGCGCTGCATTACCGCTGATGATCTGCACGGCGCAGGCGGCGATCGCAAGGCGCCGGTGGCGTGGTCGGTCATGGAAGCCGCCAATGCCGTGCTGGTGGCCAGCGGTACCGCCACGCTGGAAACGGCGCTGTACAAGCGGCCCATGGTGATTTCCTACGTGTTGTCGCCGTGGATGCGCCGCATCATGACCTGGAAGTCGGGGCAGCAACGGCCGTATCTGCCGTGGGTGGGCCTGCCCAACGTGCTGCTGCGCGACTTCGCGGTACCCGAATTGCTGCAAGACGATGCCACGCCGGAAAAACTGGCGGAGGCAAGCTGGGCGTCGTTGAGCGACGATGCGTTGATTGCCCGCGTCGAGGTCCGCTTTACCGCCATGCACCAGGAATTGCTGCGCGACACGCCGGCCCTGGCTGCCCAGGCGATCCTGGAGGTGGCGGGTGGAGCAGCCTGACCTGTTCGCGGCCCCGGTGCAGCCCGCCATGGTGACGGCCGGCGTCGACGAGGCGGGCCGTGGCCCCTTGGCGGGCGCCGTCTATGCGGCGGCGGTGATCCTGAACCCCGCGCGCCCCATCGACGGGCTGGCGGATTCCAAGGTGCTCAAGGCGGCTACCCGCGAAGCCCTGGCGCTTGAGATCCAGGAATACGCATTGGCCTGGTGCATTGCCAGCGCCAGCGTAGAAGAGATCGACACCCTGAATATTCTGCGCGCCACCATGCTGGCGATGCAGCGGGCAGTGCAGGGGCTGTCCATACCGGCGCAGCTTGCGCTGGTGGATGGCAACCAGGCGCCCAAGCTGGGCTGCACGGTGCAGACCGTCATCAAGGGCGACGCGCTGGTGCCCGCGATTTCGGCGGCGTCCATCCTGGCCAAGACCGCGCGTGACGCCGATCTACTGCGCCTGCATGGCCTGTATCCCCAATATGCGTTCGACCAGCACAAGGGCTACGGCACGGCGCTGCACTTGCAGATGCTGCGTGAACATGGCCCCTGCGCCGAACATCGGCGCAGTTTCGCGCCCATCAAGGCATTCGACCTGGCGTCATGAAGCACATCAGTTCCCGCGAGAACCCGGCCGTCAAGGCGCTGGCCAAGCTGGCCGGTACGGCCGGCAAGCGCGGCGCGCCCGTCCTGCTTGATGGCGTGCACCTGTGCCAAGCCTGGTTGCAACACCATGGCGCGCCCGATCAAGCGATTTTCGATGTTGATCGCCTGTCACAACCCGATCTTGCCGCGCTTGCCGCCGCTGTGCCCGATGAGCGCTGCCTGGCGTTGGACGCGCGCTTGATGCAATCGTTGGCCAGCGTGGAAAGCGGGCAGGGCGTGGCGTTTCTGGTGACCCCGCCCATTCTGGACATGCCGGTCACCGTGGAAGAAAACTGCGTGCTGTTCGATCGTATCCAGGACCCCGGCAACGTCGGCACCTTGTTGCGCACGTGCGCCGCCGCCGGTGTGAAGCGTGTGTTCCTGGCAACCGGCACGGCCGCTGCCTGGTCGCCGAAAGTCTTGCGCAGCGGGCAGGGCGCCCATTTTTCGCTGTCTATCCACGAACACGTTGATCTGACGGATCTGCTTGCGCAGTTGCGGGTGCCATTGGTAGCCACGGCCCTGGACGGCGCGCAAAACCTGTATTCCGGTGCCCTGCCGCAACGGTGCGCATGGGTCTTCGGGCATGAAGGCCAAGGCGTGGCGCCAGCGCTGCTGGCGGCGGCCAGCCTTAAAGTCTGCATCCCGCATGACATGGACGCCGTTGAATCGTTGAATGTCGGCGCGGCCGCCGCGGTTTGCCTGTTCGAGCAGCGCCGTCAGGCGCTGGCCTCCCCAGCTCACTGACAAGGCGCGCTGACAAAGCGCAATCCCGCACCGCCATCATGGAAACTGTCGCGACGCGGCATGTTTTGTAAAAGCCTGTCGTACTCATATACTTCACGCTTTTGCAAATCCGAGGTGGCTATGGCGTCATCGCTGTTTCATAGATTTCAGGCGCGCGTTACGCGCAGGGCGCAGGGCCTGCTGCTGGCGTCTTGCGTGGTTGGGCTGGCGGGATGCATGTCGGTCAGTACGCAGAAGATCGGCATGGTGCCCGTGGCGGCGGCAGATCCCGTCTACACGATTCAACTGTCCAGGATGGTCATTGCGTCGTTGCCGAACGAAAGCAGCGTAACGCTGCGTTCGGGCTCGCAATGGCGCCGTGTGGGTGCCCTGCCGCAAGGCGATGTCTATCGCGCCCAGGACGGCTTGTTCACGATTCAAACCCGGCGTCAGGGCGAGGCCTATCTGGTTGCCTCGTCTGGCCGACTGCTCGGTTTTTATTTGCCGGGCGAAAGCGCATACCTGCCGCTTACTCGTCCTGTCACCTTGCCCGTGGAGATGCGTCAATGAAATCGTGGTTCAAAGGCCTGGCGGCAACCGCCATCGTGACCGTGCTGGCGGGTTGCGCCGGCGGCAAGTATGAAGCGCTGCAAGGCAGCATCCCGCCCATTGCCCAGGGTAATGGCCGCATCTATTTCTATCAGCCGCAGCCGACCAATCTGGCAGCCGCGCAGCAAAAGATGCGCGTCAATGGCGAAGTGGTCGGGCGCAACAAGCCGGGCGCGTTTTTCTTTGTTGACCGGCCCGCCGGCAGCTACGTCGTGACCAACCTGTATTGGACCGGCGACGGCGTGAGCTTCATGCTGGACCCCGGCCAGACGCGCTATATCCGAGTCATGGCCGAGGTGTATGGCGCCACGGGAGCCGTGGGCAAATTGTCGATGCACTTGGTTGATCCACCCGAATTGGCGGAAAACGAAATGCGCGGCCTGCGCTATTGGGGAGCCGCCAGCCCAGAACGGGTGCCAGGCCTGTAAGGCCCGGCGCTCAATTTGTTCTGCCCGCTCACACCGCTCAACCCCGATCCAGCCCCACTTCCTGCAGCACCGTCGTGGCGATCTCTTCGATCGACTTGGTGGTGCTGGACAGCCACGAAATGCCCTCGCGGCGCATCATGCGTTCGGCTTCCGCCACTTCGTAACGGCACTGCTCAAGTTGCGAATAGCGGCTGTTGGGGCGGCGTTCGTTGCGGACTTCGGCCAAGCGTTCGGGCTGGATGGACAAGCCAAACAGCTTGCCGCGGTGCGGCGCGATGGTCGAGGGCAGGGTGCCGCGTTCGAAGTCATCAGGCGTCAGCGGGAAGTTGGCCGCCTTGATGGCGTACTGCATGGCCAGGTACAGGCTGGTGGGCGTCTTGCCGCAGCGGGACACGCCCACCAGGATGACGTCGGCCTGGTCCAGTTGATTCACGAACTGGCCATCGTCATGCGCCAGGCTGAAGTTGATGGCGTCGATTCGGTTGCGGTATTTTTCCGAATTGGCCTGCATGTGCGAGCGGCCGATGGAGTGGCTGGACTTCAAGCCCAGCGCCTGCTCGATATGGCTGACGAAGGTGCCGAACAGGTCCATGAAAATGCCGTTCGCCTGGCGAACACGCGCCAGGATCTCGGGGTTGACCAGGGTGCTGAACACAATGGGCGGCACGCCGGCTTCAAGCGCGCTGCGGTCGATGCGCATGGCGACCTCGGCCGCCTTCTCCAGCGTGTCGACAAAGGGCAGCCGGATGGGCTTGAATTCCACCTCTTCGAACTGGGACAGCACCGACTGGCTGAAGGTCTCGGCGGTGATGCCGGTACTGTCGGAAACGATGTATACCGTGCGTGCGATCGGGGTAGATGTCATGTGTAAAAAATTCCAACCAGTCAGATAGCCGAGGGTACTCCACCGAGTACAATCAGGCCCCTATAAGTCACCCCAAGGGCGGTCCAAGGCCAGTTTGGTCAGCGTCTGAAAAAGCGGATTTTTCCGCCGATTCGTGCTTTGACCTAACTCGCTTTCATTCCATTGTAAAAGGTGACTTCAATGTCGTACGTTGTTTTGTTCGAGCAGCTCCGCATGACGGACGTGGACTCGGTAGGAGGCAAGAACGCATCACTAGGCGAAATGATCAGCCAGCTGTCTGGCGCGGGTGTCCGCGTACCGGGCGGCTTTGCCACGACCGCCGACGCTTTCCGCGATTTTCTGAAGGCCTCGGGCCTGGATCAGCGCATTGCTGAACGCCTGACGACGCTGAACCCCGAAGACGTGCGCGAGCTGGCCAACGCCGGCGCGCAGATCCGCCAATGGATCGTCGAAGCGCCGTTCTCGGCTGAATTCGAAGCACAAATCCGTGCAGCCTTTGCCAAGCTCGATGCTGACGGCAAGGGCTCGTTTGCCGTGCGCTCGTCCGCCACGGCGGAAGACCTGCCCGACGCGTCCTTCGCCGGCCAGCAGGAAACCTTCCTGAACGTTGTGGGCATCGATGACGTGCTGGACAAGATCCGCCACGTGTTCGCGTCGCTGTACAACGACCGCGCCATTTCCTATCGCGTGCACAAGGGCTACGCCCACGCCGACGTCGCCCTGTCGGCCGGCATCCAGCGCATGGTGCGTTCCGACAAGGGCAGCGCCGGCGTCATGTTCACCATCGACACCGAATCGGGCTTTGAAGACGTTGTGTTCATCACGTCGTCCTACGGCCTGGGCGAAACCGTGGTGCAAGGCGCGGTCAACCCCGACGAGTTCTACGTCTTCAAGCCCACGCTGGCCCAAGGCAAGTTCCCGATCGTTGGCCGCCGCATCGGTTCCAAGCTGATCAAGATGGAATTCGACCCGGAGCGTCCGGAAGGCCGCGCCGTGCGTACCGTTGACGTGCCCGTGTCCGAGCGCAACCGCTATTCGCTGACCGACGACGAGGTCAATGAACTGGCCCGCTACGCCGTCATCATCGAAAAGCACTACAAGCGCCCGATGGACATCGAGTGGGGCCGTGATGGGGTCGACGGCAAGATCTACATCCTGCAAGCGCGCCCGGAAACGGTGAAGTCGCAGCAAGGCGTGAACGATGTGCAGCAACGTTACCGCCTGAAGGCCACCGGCCAGGTCCTGATCACCGGCCGCGCAATCGGCCAGAAGATCGGCGCCGGCCCGGTCCGCGTGGTGGGCGACATCTCCGACATGGACAAGGTCCAGCCGGGCGACGTGCTGGTCACCGACATGACGGATCCCAACTGGGAACCCGTGATGAAGCGTGCCGCGGCCATCGTGACGAACCGTGGCGGCCGTACCTGCCACGCCGCGATCATCGCGCGCGAACTGGGCATTCCGGCGGTGGTGGGTTGCGGTAACGCCACTGACCTGCTGAAGGAAGGCCAGGCTGTGACCGTGTCTTGCGCGGAAGGCGACGAAGGCCGCATCTATGACGGCCTGATCGAAACCGAAGTGGAAGAAGTGCGCCGTGGCGAAATGCCCGCCATCGATCTGAAGATCATGATGAACGTGGGCAACCCGCAACTGGCGTTCGACTTCGCGCAGATTCCAAACGGCGGCGTCGGTCTGGCGCGCCTGGAATTCATCATCAACAACAACATCGGCATCCACCCGAAGGCAGTCCTGGACTACCCGAACGTGGACGGCGAACTGAAGAAGGCCGTGGAATCGGCCGCTCGTGGGCACGCCAGCCCGCGCGCGTTCTTCGTCGAGAAGATGGCGGAAGGCGTGGCGACGATTGCCGCCGCGTTCTACCCCAAGCCGGTCATCGTGCGCATGTCGGACTTCAAGTCCAACGAATACCGCAAGCTGGTGGGCGGTTCGCGCTACGAGCCCGAGGAAGAGAACCCGATGCTGGGCTTCCGTGGCGCATCGCGCTACATCGCCGAGGACTTCGCCGAGTGCTTCCGCATGGAATGCGAAGCGCTGAAGAAGGTCCGCGACGACATGGGCCTGACCAACGTTGAAATCATGGTGCCGTTCGTGCGCACGCTGGGTCAGGCCGAAAAGGTTGTGAACCTGCTGGCCAAGCACGGCCTGGCGCGCGGTGAAAACGGCCTGAAGCTGATCATGATGTGCGAAGTGCCGTCCAACGCCATCCTGGCCGACGAATTCCTGCAATTCTTCGACGGCTTCTCGATCGGTTCCAACGACATGACTCAGCTCACGCTGGGCCTGGACCGCGATTCCGGCATGGAGCTCCTGGCCGCCGACTTCGACGAACGCGACGAAGCCGTGAAGTTCATGCTGCGCCGCGCGATCAAGGCATGCCTGGCCGCCAACAAGTACGTGGGTATCTGCGGGCAAGGCCCCAGCGACCATCCGGACTTCGCGCAGTGGTTGAAGGACGAGGGCATCCTGTCGATGTCGCTCAACCCGGATACCGTTGTCGACACCTGGCAGCGCCTGGCCAAGCAATAAGCGGCTGGCGGTTCCAACAAAAAACCCCGCGTCCGATCAGGACGCGGGGTTTTTGCTTGTGGGCGCGAAGAACGGGCGCGAAGAACGGGCGTGTACTAGGCCGCTTTCATTTCACGCGCGATCAATTCGCGCTTGCGGTCGATGCCCCAGCGGTAACCCGCCATCGACCCGTCGGTGCGCACCACGCGGTGGCACGGAATGGCCAGGGCGATGTTGTTGGTGGCGCAGGCGCGGGCCACCGCGCGTACGGCGCGGGGCGCGCCGATGCGTTCGGCCACCTGCGTGTACGTGGCCGTCGTGCCCACCGGAATGTCGCGCAGCGCTTCCCACACACGGCGCTGAAAGGCGGTGCCGCGCACGTCCAGCGGCAGGTCCAGCCCGCGCGACGGGTCTTCGACGAAACTCACCACGGCGGCCACCCAGGTTTCGAATTCAGCGTCCGCGCCGATCAGGCGCGCGGCCTTGAAGCGGTCTTGCAGGTTGCGAACCAATTGTTCGGGGTCGACGTCCAGCGATATGTCGCAGATGCCCGTGCCCGTGGCCGCCACCAACAGCGCGCCCAGCGAACATTGCGCCACGGCGAAACGGATGTCGATGCCCGCGCCGTTCTTTCGAAAGGCGGTGGGGGTCATGCCCAGGATGGCGGGGGCGGCTTCGTAGAACCGTCCGCTGGAGTTGAAGCCAGCGTCGTACATGGCGTCGGTGACGCTGGCGCTGGTTTCCAGTTGTTGGCGCGCCCGGGCGGCGCGCAGCGCGTTGGCGTAGGCCTTGGGCGTAATCCCCGTGGCCGCCTTGAACACGCGGTGAAAGTGAAAGCGGCTCATGCCGGCCTGTTCGGCCAGCGTGGTCAGGTCGGGCGGCTGCTCGGCCTCCAGGGCGCGGCAGGCGCGTTCGACCACGCTGGCGTGTTGCTTGCTTAACAAGGCGGCGGTGGATTGCTGTGTGCTCGAGAGGGCTGCGGCGGGGCTCATCGATGACTCCTGACATGCGCGTAATGGATTGCGCTTTAGGTTCATGGTCTCAGGTGCCGTCCAGCCCCGCACTCCGGATGTTGCGCGCGGCCGCTCAGGCGGGCGCGTAGGCGTCCAGGAAACGGCGCAGCAGCCCGCCCGCCACGGGGGTCGCGCGCACGTTTGCCGTCAAGTCGGGCATGTCCAGGTTTTCGGCGGCGTAACGGCGACTGTAGCGGTCCAGGTGGGCGCGCACAAAATCAGGGCCGAATTCGGGATGGAACTGGGTGGAAAAGACGTTGCGGCCGATGCGGATCATCTGGTGCTCGTCCAGGTCCGAGCGCGCCAGCACGGCCGAGCCGGGGGGCGGTTGCAGCACGGTCTGGGCATGCAGCATCTGCGCGGGGAAGGTGCGGGGCAGGCCGGCCAACAGCTTGTCGCCGGAGGCGGTGGGCAGCAGTTCGACGGTTTGCGTGCCGACTTCGCGGCCCGCCGGGTTGTAGCCCACCTTGCCGCCCAGCGCATACGCCAGCAACTGGTGGCCGTAGCACACGCCGAACATGGGTAGTTCAGCGGCAGCGGCGTCGCGCAGCCAGGCGGCGGTGTCTTCGCTCCAGGGTTCCTTGTCCGTGACCATGGCGGGCGAACCCGTGATCAGCGCGGCGCGGTAGTGGGCGGGGGGCTGGGGCCGTTGGCCCTCGTGTACGGAGACGATTTCGACGGCGTCGGCGGCCAGTCCGGCCGCTTCTTTCAATTGTTCGGCATAGCCGCCGAACTGGCTTTTAAGCATGTCTTCCGGATCGCCGGTGTGCAGGATCAAGACGGGCAGGGCAGGGGATATTGCAGCGGTCATGGATAGGTGTGCTTGGAATAGGCCGACGCGGGCAATCCGGGTGGGACCGGCGCGTCAGGGCACATCATAATCCAGCGCAAACTTTCTTGATGGCGGCTGCCTTACCGTTGCGTCCCGGAAATACGTACAATCCGCACACGACTCATCCTTTCGGGCGGCATTACAACTATGTGGATCTGGCTGGGACTGGCCGCGCTGGCCCTTATTGGGGAATTGGCGACGGGTACTTTCTATCTGCTGCTGGTGGCCTTGGGCCTGGCAGCCGCCGGGGCCGCCGCCTGGTTCGGCAGTGGCCTGGAATGGCAATTGGTGGCGTGCGGCGTGGTGTTGCTGCTGGGCTTGCTGGTGTTGCGCAAGACGCGCGTGCTGAAAAAGCGTGAAGTCAATTCCGCGCGCAACGCCGACGTGAATCTGGATATCGGCCAGACGGTTTCCGTGGAATCGTGGTCCGAACACGGCACCACCCGCGTCTGGTATCGCGGCGCCCATTGGCAGGCCGAACTGGCGCCGGGGCAAACGCCCGCCGCCGGCGAATACATCATTACCGAACTGCGCGGCTCGACTCTGGTGCTGACGCCCATGGGCGCGCCGGGTACGGCAAGGTAGAACCGGATCGCGCCATGCGCGGTCCGCAAGGCGCTCTTGGCTTCTGGCCGGAGCGCCATCGCATTTACTCCAGGAGAGGTTCCAAATCATGATCGATACATCCACTATCGTCCTGCTCGTTGTTGTCGCGCTGGCGGTCCTGATCGTTATCAAGTCGATTGCCATCGTGCCCCAACAGCATGCTTGGGTGGTCGAGCGCCTGGGTAAGTTCGACCGCGTCCTGTCGCCCGGCGCGGGCTTTGTCATCCCCTTCATCGAGCGCGTGTCCTACAAGCATTCGCTGAAGGAAATCCCGCTGGACGTGCCCAGCCAGGTTTGCATCACGCGCGACAACACGCAGTTGCAGGTTGACGGCGTGCTGTACTTCCAGGTGACTGACCCGATGCGCGCGTCGTACGGTTCGTCGAACTACATCTCGGCCATCACGCAGTTGGCGCAAACCACCTTGCGTTCGGTCATCGGCAAGATGGAACTGGACCGCACCTTTGAAGAGCGCGACTCCATCAACAGCAACATCGTGTCGTCGCTGGACGAAGCCGCGCTGAACTGGGGCGTGAAGGTGCTGCGCTACGAGATCAAGGACTTGACGCCGCCCAACGAGATCCTGCGTTCGATGCAGGCGCAGATTACCGCCGAACGTGAAAAGCGCGCGCTGATCGCGGCCTCGGAAGGCCGCCGCCAGGAACAGATCAACATCGCCACCGGCGAACGCGAAGCCGCCATTGCACGTTCGGAAGGCGAGAAGCAGGCCCAGATCAACCAGGCGCAAGGTGAAGCCGCCGCGGTGCTGGCCATTGCCGAAGCCACCGCCAAGGCGATTACGCAGGTGGCCGACGCCGTGCGTCAGCCGGGCGGCATGGAAGCCGTCAACCTGAAGGTGGCCGAGCGCTACGTCGAAGCGTTCGCCAATGTGGCCAAGGAAGGCAACACGCTGATCCTGCCGGCCAACATGTCGGACGTGGGCGGCATGATCGCCTCGGCCATGACCATCGTGAAAGCCACGCGCAACACCTGACCCCGCGCTTCGCGGCGCGCCACCCATGATCGCTCCCGTTAATTTGCTTTTGATAGCAGCACTGGCGGGGGTGCTATCGCTCTGCGTGCTGGGGTCGCTGGCTCGCAGCGGCATGGCCGGCATCCGCGAAACCATACGCGCCAACTTGCTCACGCTGTTGGCGTTTTTTACGTTTGCGCTTCAGAACACGTCGGCGCCCTGGTGGTTGTCGGTGGTGGTGCCGAACGCGGCGATCGGGCTTGCGCTGTTCTCGTACTACTCGGGCGTGCGGCGGCTGTTGGGGCTAAGCGTGCCCAAGCACCTGATGACGTTGGCTTGCCTGCTGGCGCTGGTGGTGCTGCTGGTCTACACCTATGTGGATTGGCGGGTCGGGCCGCGCATCGTGGCGATGTCGCTGCTGCAAATGGGCTTTCTGCTGGCGGTGGCCGTCACGGTCCAGCGCAACATGCCGACGCAGCGTTCCCGCTATAGCTACCGCTTCGTGTGGGCGGTGTCGGTCATTTCTGCGGCGCTCTGCGCGTTGCGGGCCGCCGTCTATCTGCTGGATCTGGCGGTGCCGCTACCGTTGCTGGAACCCAGCGCCTGGAACATTGCCTTCCTGACCCTGGGCGTGCTGATCATGCCGTGCCTGACGCTGGGCACCATCATGATCATCCACGACCGCATGCTGGCTGACCGCGAGCAAGAGGCGAATACGGATTTCCTGACGGGGCTGATGTCGCGCAAGGCGTGGTGGATGCAGGCCGAGCGCTATTGCGCGCAGGCGCTGCGCACGCGCCGTCCCTTGACCTTGCTGCTGCTGGATGTCGATTATTTCAAGCGTATCAACGATACGCATGGGCACGTGGCGGGCGATGCCGTGCTGCGCCATTTCGGTTTGCTGGCCACGGCCACGTTGCGCACGGGTGACCATGTCGGCCGCGTGGGCGGCGAGGAATTTGGAGTGTTGTTTCCGGACATGCGCGGTGACGCGGTCATGGACGTGGCGGCCCGGCTGCTGGATTCCGTGCGCCGCACGCCTTGCGCGCATGGCGGCAGCACCATTTCCTATACGTTCAGCGCGGGCGTGGCCGAGTGGGTGCCCGGCGAAAACTTGCAGGTGTTTTTCGAACGCGCCGACCGCAAGCTCTACAGAGCCAAGGAGGCGGGGCGCAACCGCATCGTCGGGCCGGGCGAGCCGGCCGAGCGATTGCCGGCGGCGGCCTGAACCGATCGCCCTTGTCGAAGCGGACTTGTCGAAGCGAACTTGTTCAATCGCCCTCGTTCAAACGGACGGGTTCAATCGTCTTTGTCTTTGCGCGGGGCGCGCGTGTCGTGCTTCATGATGCGTTCTTTTTCACGCTGCCAGTCTTTTTCGCGCGCGGTATCGCGCTTGTCGAACAGCTTCTTGCCACGGCCCAGCGCGAAGTCCAGCTTGATGCGCCCGTTCTTGTAGTGCAGGTTCAACGGCACCAGCGTGTAGCCGCGCTGCTCGACCTTGCCGATGAGCTTGCTGATTTCCTCGGCCTTGAGCAGCAGCTTGCGCGTGCGCATGGCGTCGGGGTGGATATGGGTGGAGGCGGTGGGCAGCGGGCTGACGTGCATGCCCAGCAGGTACAGTTCGCCATCGCGTACGATGACGTAGCTTTCCTTTAGCTGCACGCGGCCGTCACGGATCGCTTTGACTTCCCAGCCTTGCAGGACAAGGCCGGCTTCGTAGCGGTCTTCAATGAAATAGTCGTGCGAGGCCTTGCGGTTGTCGATAATGCTCATAACGCCTTTTTTGCTGATAACGCCAATTTGCTCGCTGCGAAGCGCCTCATTAGGCTCATGGTGCGCGGTGCCGGTAAAATCTTGCCATTCTAGCCATTTGCGATAGTCGATGCACAAAGTACAACGATCCGTCCTGGTGCCCTACAGCGCCGCCCAGATGTTCGACCTGGTTGCCGACGTGGAGAAGTACCCCGAGTTCATGCCGTGGTGCGGCGGGGCCGAGGTGCAAAGCCGCGATGAACACGGCATGCAGGCCTCTATCCTGATCAGTTTTGCGGGCATGAAGCAGCGCTTCACCACGCGCAACACCCACGTCTATCCCGACCGGATCGACCTGGAACTGGTGGATGGGCCTTTTTCCAGCCTGATCGGGCATTGGGAATTCCAACCCTTGGCGGAAGACGCCTGCAAGGTCCTGTTCACCATGGAGTACGCATTTTCGAACCGTGCGCTGGAAATGGTGGTGGGGCCCGTCTTCAACCGTATCGCCACCAGCTTCATTGATTCCTTCACCAAGCGGGCGCAGGCCAAGTATGGCGAGTGAGCCATCCGTGGCCGCGCTGATCAACGTCAGCGTCTGCTATGCCTTGCCGGGCCACGTGTGGTTGCGCGAACTGCGTGTGCCCGACGGCGCCACCGTGTCCGACGCGCTGGCGGCCAGCGGGTTCGCGCAGGCGTTTCCCGTGGTGCAGCCCTGGGAGCGGGGCGTGGGTATTTTCGGCAAGGCCACCGAACCGCAGTCCAGGCTGGCCGAGGGGGACCGCGTTGAAATCTATCGTGGCCTGAGCTTCGACCCGAAGGAATCGCGCCGCCGCCGCGCCGAACACCGGCGCGCCAAGACGGCCAGGAACGGCCGGGTGCGGCCTGCCGGCTTGCTGTAATCGGACTGCTGTAATCAAGCTGCTGTCATCGGACGGCTGTCATCGAGCGGCTGTAATTGGCCCGGTGCTGCCCACGCGCGTGGGCTGTCCGCCCTGGCTGACATTGTCACTAATAAGACAAATCCCGCCCGGCCATCGGGCGTAACATAAACGCGGTTTCATATTTACGTTTACGTTAACGTCATGCCAAAATCGACCGGCGGGCGTTCACGAGACCACCCGCAACGCCAACAGATAACACCGACACCATCAGGAGACAGGCTGTGGACTTGGAACTGACCGACGAGCAGCGCGCGTTTGCGCAGGCCGCCCGCGACTACGCAGAGGGTGAACTGGCCCCCCATGCCGCGCGCTGGGACGCCGAGGGCATCTTTCCCCGCGAGGCCTTCGCGCGGGCGGGCGAGATGGGCTTTTGCGCGATCTATGCCAGCGAAGACATCGGCGGCCTGGGCCTGCCGCGCCTGGACGCCACCCTGGTGTTCGAGGAAATGGCCGCGGTGGACCCGTCGACCACGGCCTTCCTGACCATCCACAACATGGCGACCTGGATGGTCGGCAAATGGGGGCAACCCGCCTTGCGCGAGGCCTGGGGCCCGCTGCTTGCCAGCGGCCAGAAACTGGCGTCGTACTGCCTGACCGAACCGGGCGCGGGGTCCGACGCCGCGTCCCTGTCCACGCGCGCGCAGCGCGATGGTGACGATTACGTGCTGAACGGCGCCAAGGCCTTTATTTCGGGCGGGGGCGACACCGACCTGCTGGTGGTCATGGCGCGTACCGGCGGCGAGGGCGCAAGCGGCATCAGCGCATTCGCGGTGCCCGCCGACACCCCGGGCATCAGCTATGGCCGCAAGGAAGAAAAAATGGGCTGGAACAGCCAGTCCACACGCCCCATCACGTTCGAGAACGTGCGCGTGCCGGCCGGCAACCTGCTGGGCCAGGAAGGCGAAGGCTTCAAGATCGCCATGAAAGGGCTGGACGGCGGCCGCATCAATATCGGCACCTGCTCGGTGGGCGCGGCCCAGGGCGCGCTGGACGCCGCGCGCCGCTATATGGACGAACGTCGCCAGTTCAACCGCCGCCTGGCGGAATTCCAGGCCCTGCAATTCAAGCTGGCGGACATGGCCACCCACCTGGTCGCGGCACGCCAGATGGTGCGCCTGGCCGCGTGCAAGCTGGATGCGGGTGCGCCGGATGCGGCCACCTATTGCGCCATGGCCAAGCGCTTCGCCACCGACATGGGCTTTCAGATCTGCCTGGATGCGCAACAGATACACGGCGGCTACGGTTACTTGAAGGACTATCCCTTGGAGCGCTTGGTGCGCGATACTCGCGTTCATCAGATTCTGGAGGGCACCAACGAGATCATGCGCGTGATCATTGCCCGCCAATTGTTGGAAAAAGGAGCCGACATAAGATGAATGCACCGGTGTTGTTCGAAGAGAGAAGCGCCACGAATGGCGTGCGGTTCGGCATTGCGACGCTGAACGCGCCGCAGACGCTGAATGGCCTGTCGCTGGAAATGGTGGACTTGCTGGCGGCGCGCCTGGACGAATGGGCGCGAGATCCCGGCGTGGCGCTGGTGGTGTTGCAAGGCGCGGGCGAAAAGGCGTTTTGTGCGGGCGGCGACCTGCACGGCCTGTACCGCAGCATGAGCGAAAACCCCGGCAAGAGCGGCTGGAGCAACGCCTACGCGCGCCGCTTCTTCGAGCACGAGTACCGCCTGGACTACCGCATCCATACCTATCCGAAGCCCGTGCTGTGCTGGGGCCACGGCATCGTCATGGGCGGCGGCATCGGCCTGATGATGGGCGCCAGCCATCGCGTGGTCAGCGAAAGTTCGCGGCTGGCGATGCCGGAAGTGTCGATCGGCCTGTTCCCGGACGTGGGCGGCAGTTGGCTGCTGAACCGCATGCCGGGCCGCATTGGCCTGTTCTTGGCGCTGACCGGCGCTCAGATGAACACGGCGGACGCCTTCTTCGCGGGCCTGGCGGACTTCCGCCTGAATCACGCGGACTGGCCCAAGTTGCTGGCGTCGCTGGAAGAGCAGCCCTGGGCCGGGCTGGCTGCGGGCGCATCGGAAGAAGCCATGGCGCCGCGTTCCATCAACGACGGCCTGCTGCGCCGCGCGTTGACCGCGCTGGAGCCGCAGACGCCGTTGGACCCTGGCCACCTGCGCCAGCATTCCTTCCTGATCAACAACCTGTGCAACGGCAACCGCCTGGACGAGATCTACGAAGAGCTGGCGCTGCTGAAAGATCACGCCGACCCCTGGCTGGCACGCGCGGCATCCACCATGCTGGCCGGTTCGCCGGGCTCGGTGCGCCTGGCTTTCGCCTTGCAGCAACGCACGCGCCTGCGCTCGCTGGACGACGTGTTCCGTGCCGAGTACATCGCGGCGCTGGCGTGTACCGCCCATGGCGATTTTGCCGAAGGCATCCGCGCCTTGCTGATCGACAAGGACAAGAATCCCCGCTGGAATCCCGCCGTCATCGACATGGCCACCGACGCCTGGGTACAAAAGTTTTTCGAAGAACCCTGGCCCGAGGGCGAAGCGCATCCGTTGGCCGATCTGGGCCAGGAAGGGCGCTGACGCACTTGCCCGGTCCCCCGTCATGCAGGTCACGATGAATCCATACCTATAGCAATAGCAACAGGAGACAAAACATCATGAGCAGTATCGCGTTTATCGGTTTGGGCAACATGGGCGCGCCCATGGCATTGAATCTGGTCAAGGCCGGCCATAGCCTCACGGTCTTTGACCTGGTCCCGGCGGCCGTCAAGTTGTTGACCGATGCCGGCGCGCGCGCCGCCGCTTCGGCGTCGGAAGCCGTCAAGGGCGCCGACGTCGTCGTGTCGATGCTGCCGGCCAGCAAGCACGTGGAAGGGCTGTACCTGGGCGAAGACCTGCTGGGCAAGATCTCGTCCAGCGCGCTGGTCATCGAATGCAGCACCATCGCGCCGGATTCGGCGCGCAAGGTGGCGCGGGCGGCCGAGGTGCGCGGCATCACCATGATCGACGCGCCCGTCTCGGGCGGCACCGGCGGCGCGGCAGCGGGCACCTTGACCTTCATTGTGGGTGGCCAGGCCGAAGCCCTGGAGCGCGCGCGTCCCGTGCTCGAGAAAATGGGCAAGAACATTTTCCACGCCGGCCCGGCGGGCGCGGGCCAGGTGGCCAAGATCTGCAACAACATGCTCTTGGGCATCCTGATGGCCGGCACGTCCGAAGCGCTGGCGCTGGGCGTGGCCAACGGGCTGGATCCGAAGGTGCTGTCCGACATCATCGCCAAGAGCTCGGGCCGCAACTGGGCCACCGAACTCTACAACCCGTGGCCGGGCGTAATGGATCACGCACCTGCCTCCAAGGGCTATGCCGGCGGCTTTGGCGTGGACCTGATGTTGAAGGACCTGGGCCTGGCCGCCGAAGCGGCGCTGTCGGCGCGCGCGTCCATTCCGCTGGGCGAACTGGCGCGCAACCTGTATTCGCTGCACAGCTCGGGCGGCTCGGGCAAGCTGGACTTCTCCAGCATCGTCAACCTGGTCAAGCGCGAGCAAGACTGACATGAGCGCACAGCAATGAGTGCACAACAGGCGCCGTCCGACCCCGCCGCGCGGGTCAAGGCCAGCTTCGACCGGCAAAGCGTCATGCGCTTGCTGGGCGCGGGGCTGGACGTGGTGGAGCCGGGCAGGGTGGACATCGTGCTGCCTTACCGGGCCGATCTCTGCCAGCAAAACGGCTTTCTGCACGCCGGTATTTCCACCACGATCGCCGACAGCGCGGGCGGTTATGCCGCCTACACGCTGTTCGGGCCGGGCGAAGACGTGCTGACCTCGGAGTTCAAGATGAACTTCCTGGCGCCCGCCAAGGGCGACCGCTACGTGGCCAGCGGCCGCGTCGTCAAGCCGGGCAAGCGTTTGTCCATCTGCCAGGTTGAAGTGCATGCCTACGACGGTGAACAGGCCACGCTTTGCGTGATAGGCTTGCTCACCGCGGTGCGCGTGACGCCGCGATGAATCCGGCGCGCCGCGCGTGTCGCCCTTGACGGGGCGGGCGCGCGGCGCGCTTGTCACGCGCTGCATGGGTACAGGGCAATGCCTGCAAAAGAACACCACCGAATTTTCCGCAGCAACTGGCTGCGCGCCGCTGTGCTGGGGGCCAACGACGGCATCGTTTCCACGGCCAGCCTGATTACCGGCGTTGCCGCCGCGCAGGCCTCGCATGGCGCCATCCTGACGTCGGGCCTGGCCGGGCTGGTGGCGGGGGCCTTGTCGATGGCGGCCGGCGAATATGTGTCCGTGCGCTCGCAGGCCGATACCGAGGCGGCCGACCTGCGGATGGAGCAGCGCTCGCTGAAAGGCAATTCAGAAGAAGAGCTGGCCGAGCTGGTCGACATCTATGTGGGCCGTGGCCTGACGCGCAATCTGGCGACGCAGGTGGCGCAACAACTGACCCGCCACGACGCGCTGGATGCCCACGCGCGCGACGAACTTGGCATTTCCGTGCATAACCGCGCGCAGCCCGTGCAAGCGGCGGTGGCGTCCGCCGCCTCGTTTGCGGCCGGCGCGGCCTTGCCCTTGGTGGTAGCGGTGACGGCGCCCCTGCCGCATTTGATCGCTTGGGTGATCGGTGCATCGGTGGTGTGCCTGGCCGCGCTGGGGGCATTGGCCGCGGGGGCGGGCGGCGCGCCCAAGGGGCCGGCCGCCTTGCGCGTGACGATACTGGGCGCGTTCGCCATGGCGGCCACGGCCGCCGTGGGCGCAGTGTTCGGCGTGGCGGTCTAGCGCGGCCGCCCGTTGCTGGATGCTGGGTGAGCAGGCTGCCGGTGCTGGGTTGGCAGACTGCCAGCGGGATGCCGGGTTGGCAGGCTGCCCGCTGGAACGCTGGTTCAGGGCGTAATAGAGTAGGGCAGCGGCGTGGTGCTAATGCGCGGCCCGTCTTCCGCGCCCAGCCGCAGGTCGCCCTGGGGCAGCGCGGCAAGCGTGGTCTCGAACAGCACGGCGGCCACGCCCGCGTCACTGGCGCCATCCACGATGCGGCCGATGGGCTCGCCCGGCTGGGTGGCGTCGAATACGTCCACGCCGGCCAGCGCCGCGCCTTGCACGCTGGCGTCGGCGATGGTGCCGTAGGCCATGCGCCGCTTTACGGTGCCCCGGTAATGGCTGCGCGCCACCACTTCCTGGCCCGGATAACAGCCCTTGGTGAAACTCACGCCCTGCACCAGTTCCAGGTTGACCGTTTGCGGGATGAATACGTCTTGCGTGGCCGTGGCAATCCAGGGGATGCCGGCGGCCAGATCCGCCATTTGCCATTGTGAGGCGGGCGCCAGGCCAAGCACGCCGGCCAAGGCCTGGGATTGTTCCAGCTGTTCGTCGGACGCAATCCACCACCAGCGCAACTGGGCATCCGCCGAGGGAGCGGCGATCCAGGTGCCGGACGGCAGGTCCACCCGCTGCCAGTCCGCGCGCGGCAAGGCGCCGGTGACGGCTTCCAGCGCGGCGGCCTGTTCCGTTGTTGCCTGCACGCCGGCCACGTTCAGCGCGGTGGCGGCAAGCTTGACCTTGGCCCGCAGCACGAACATGGACAGGCGCTTGAGCAGGGCTTGGGACAGGTCCTGGCGTACCAGGCCGTACAGTTGCGGGCCATCTTCCGCGCCGGGGGCGGCGCGCCACATGACCAGGGTGGCCAGCAGCCGGCCCTTGGCCGTGCAATAGCCCGCCAGGCGGGCGGCATCAGCGGGCAGGCCGGTGACGTCTTGCGTCAGTTGGCCGTGCAGAAAAGTCAGCGCGTCGGCGCCGGACGCGCTGAAAACCAGAAAGTCATCCAGCGGCGCGCATGGCGCGCAACCTTCGGCGCGGACAGGAATCGAAGAATAGAAAGCGTGCATGGCGGCGGTGTGATCACGTCATCAAAGTGCAGATGATAGCCGCCTTCCCGCAGGCAATGGCCCATGCCCCCGATGGACAAAGGGCCGTGCCATGGGCGCTGGCCCCGTTTTTGCCGCGCCAGATTCTCGCGATCCATTAAACTTCCGGGACTTATGAAAAAGCGACTCAGTTTCTACGTCTTGTGGTCATTCCTGCTTATCGTGATCGCCGCCGCGGCAGCGGTGGGCGCCGCCTGGAGCTGGATGCATCGGCCTATGCATCTGTCGGCTGACAGGATCGATTTTGTGGTGGACCCGGGCAGCAGCCCGCGCACCGTCGCGCGCGCGCTGAACGCCGTGGGCGTGCCGATCTGGGAGCCCGGCTTCGTCTGGATGGCTCGCCTGTCCGAGCAGGACAAGCTGCTGAAGGCGGGCGGTTATCAGGCCATCAACGGTGACACGCCGTGGCTGCTGCTGGAACGCATGGCGCGCGGCGACATGACCCAGCGCCAGATCACGTTCCTGGAGGGCTGGACGTTCCGCCAGATTCGCCAGGCGCTGCGCGATAACCCTGACGTCAAACAAACCCTGGACGGCGTCAGCGATGAAGAATTGATGGCGCGTCTGGGTTCAGACATCAAGCATCCGGAAGGCCTGTTCTTTCCGGACACCTATGTCTTCACGCCCGGCAGCACTGACTACGACCTGCTGCGCCGCGCCTACCAGGAAGGCCAGCGCATCCTGCAGGACACCTGGGCCAAGCGCCAGCCGAACCTGCCGGTGTCCACGCCTTATGAAGCGCTGGTGCTGGCGTCCATTGTCGAAAAGGAAACGGGGCATGGCCCCGAGCGCCGCCGCGTCGCCGGTGTGTTCACGAACCGCTTGAAGATCGGCATGCTGCTGCAGACGGACCCCACCGTTATCTATGGCATGGGCGAGGCCTACCAAGGCCGCATCCGCAAGCGCGACCTGCAGACCGATACGCCCTGGAATACGTACACGCGGCCGGGCCTGCCACCCACGCCGATCGCGGCGGCGGGGCGCGCCGCGCTGCTGGCGGCGGTGCAGCCCGAGCAGCACAAGTACCTGTTCTTTGTGTCGCGCGGCAACGGCACCAGCGAATTCGCCGAGAATCTGTCGGGGCACAATCGCAACGTGTCGCGCTACATCCTGGGGCAGAACAGCCGCCCCAGCACCACCCCCGCGCCCGCGGTCACGCCTGCGACGCCGCCTGCCACCGCACCGGTCACGGCTCCCGCCGCTGCCGGGGCCGACGCCAGCCCGGATTCCGCTTCCGGGTCCACCCCCGAATCAGCACAAGGACAAGATCAATGACCTCTCGCGGACGCTTCATTACGCTGGAGGGCGTTGACGGCGCGGGCAAAAGCACGCACACCGTCTGGATTGCGGATTTCCTGCGCGGCCAAGGGCTGGAAGTGATCTCCACGCGCGAACCGGGCGGCACGCCCTTGGGCGAAAAGTTGCGCGCCCTGGTGCTGACGGACCCGATGGGCCTGGATACCGAAACGCTGCTGATGTTCGCGGCCCGCTGCGAACATGTACGCCAGGTGATCGAGCCGGCGCTGGCGCGCGGCGCCTGGGTGGTATGCGACCGCTTTACCGATGCCACCTACGCCTATCAGGGCGGGGGACGCGAGCTGGGCGCCGAGCGTGTGGCGGTGCTGGAGCAATGGATGGGGGCGGGGCAGCCCGACCGCACCTGGCTTTTTGATGTGCCGCTGGAAGTGGCACGCGCCCGCCTGGCTGATGCGCGCGAGCCGGACCGTTTCGAGCGCGAGGGCGCGGCGTTCTTTGAGCGCACCCGCCAGGCCTATCACGCGCGCGCCAAGGCCGATCCGGGCCGCATCCATATCGTTGATTCCACCCAGTCCATTGCCCAGGTACGCGCGGCGCTCGAAACCGGGCTGCGGGCGCTGCTGGCCATTCCGGCATGAGCGCACCCCAGTTTCTACCCTGGCAAATGGAGACGGCGCGCGCCTGGCTGGGCAATCGCGACCGTTTCGCGCATGCGTGGCTGGTGCATGGGCTGGCCGGTATCGGCAAGCTGGACTTCGCCGTGGCAGCGGCCGCCAGTCTGCTCTGCGAAACGCCCGAGAACGGCCTGGCCTGCGGCCATTGCGCCGCCTGTGCCTGGTTTGCCAGCGGCAACCACCCCGACCTGCGCCGCATCCGGCCCGAAGCGGTCGCCGTGGAAGAGGGGGCGGATACCGCCGAACCTGCTGAGGACGCCGAGCCCGCCTCGGGCACCGCCAAGCGCGCCCCGTCCAAGGAAATCCGCATCGACCAGATCCGTTCGCTGGAATCCTGGTTCAACACCGCGACCCACCGGGGCGGTTGGCGTGTGGCGTTGCTGTACCCGGCGCACGCGTTGAATGTGGTGTCGTCCAACGCCTTGCTCAAGGTGCTGGAAGAGCCGCCGCCGCATACCGTTTTTCTGCTGGTGGCGGATGCGCCTGACCGCCTGCTGCCGACCCTGGTGTCGCGCTGCCGTCGCTTGCCGCTGCCCGCGCCGGACCCCGATACCGCGCTGCAATGGCTGCGCGCCCAGAACGTGGAGCCGGCGCGCGAATGGTTGGCGGCGGCAGGCGGCGCGCCCTTGGCCGCCTTGCGGCTGGCGCAGGCTGGCGACACGCCGTGCCCGCCCTGGCTGTCGCAATTGATCAGCCCCTTGGCGCAAGGGCAGGCGCCTGACGTCGGCACCTTGGCGGAAAGCCTGGAAAAGGTGCCCGCCAGTGAATGGATCGACGCCTTGCAGCGGATTTACACAGACCTGATGCTGGCCAGCGCTGGCGCACCCGTGCGCTACTTTCCCACGCTGGGCACGGGCGTGGCCCAGGTTGCCGCGCGCATGAACACGGCCCGCGTGGCCGAGGCCGCGCGCTGGCTGACGCGGCAGCGCGCGCTGGCCACCCACCCCCTGAACGCCAAGCTTTTCGCGCACGCCACCCTGCAACGCGTGGTGCTATCCTGCCAGGCGTAAGTCTCTGATCCAGCGGCGTTTTGCCTGCCCGCAGGCCAGGCGCCGCGGTCACTTTATGTAGTCACATCATGTACGTTGATTCGCACTGTCATTTGAATTTTCCCGAGCTGGCGGCCGATCTTCCCGGCATTCTTGACCGCATGGCCGCCAATCAGGTCACCCACGCGCTGGTCGTCAGCGTGAACATGCCCGAGTGGCCTGGCCTGATGTCCCTGGTTGAGCCGCACGCCAACTTGTGGGCCTCGGTGGGTGTCCACCCTGATTACGAAGACACGCCCGACCCGTCTCCGGAAGAACTGGTGCGCCTGTCGGAACACCCCAAGGTCGTGGCCATCGGCGAAACGGGGCTGGACTACTACCGCCTGTCGGAACCGCTGGACTGGCAACGTGAACGCTTTCGCCGGCATATCCGCGCCGCGCGCGACACGGGCCTGCCGCTGATCGTGCATACGCGCGCGTCCGCCGAGGACACGGTGCGCATGCTGAAGGAAGAAAAGGCGGCGGAAGTAGGCGGCGTCATGCACTGTTTTACCGAGAACTGGGAAGTGGCCCAGGCCGCGCTGGACCAGAACTTTTATATCTCCTTGTCGGGCATCGTCACCTTCAAGAACGCCCAGGTGGTGCACGAAGTGGCCACCAAGGTGCCGCTGGACCGGCTGCTGATCGAAACGGATTCGCCGTATCTTGCGCCCGTGCCGTATCGTGGCAAGCTCAATGACCCGTCCAAGGTCATCCACGTGGCCGAGAAAATTGCCGACCTTAAGGGCATTCCGGTGGCGGACGTGGCGCGCGCGTCGACGGATAATTTCTTTAAGCTTTTCAATAAGATAAAGAAGTAAGTTCACTTTAAATATTAATGTTGATTCCAGGATAGCCATGGCCACTCGCACGCTGACTTCCCGTTTGTTCCTGTCGCGTTGCCGAGGCGCGCTGTTGGCGTTGGCCATCGGGCTTGCCGCGCCGACCGCGCACGCCGCCAAGCCAGGCGACTGGTGGGTGTACGTGGCCAACGACTATCCGGACGACGTGAAAAGCCTGCTTGCCCAAGGCGCCGACCCCAACGTCCGCTACCAGAACGGCCAGCCCGCCTTGATGCGTGCGGTGGTGGACGGCGCGTGGAAGGTGTTTGACGTGATCGCGGCGGACAAGCGCACTGACGTCAATGCCGAAAACCCGGCCGGCGAGACGCCGCTGATGTACCTGGCGATAGCCGGTCAGACCGAACGCGCGAAAAAGCTGATCGCCCGGGGGGCGCAGGTCAACCGCCTGGGTTGGACGCCGCTGCACTATGCCGCGTCCAAGGGGCAGATGGAGATGGCGCGCATGCTGTTGGGCAAGAAAGCCATGGTCAACGCGCCCGCGCCGGGCGGCGAAACGCCGTTGATGATGGCCGCCTTGGGCGGCAATCGCGACATGGTGGACCTGCTGGTGAAAGCCGGGGCGGACGTCACCACCCGCGACCTGAAAAGCCAAAGCGCCGCCGACTGGGCCCGCAACGGCAAGTCGGCGTCATTGGCGACTTACCTGACTTCCCTGGTGGCCAAGGCGGATGACGCCAAGCGCGCCCGCCGCGCGGCAGGCGCCGCGCCGGTCGAGGCCGAAAGCGTGTCGGCACCCGCGACCGCCGCGCAGCCGGCCCCGCCGGTTACCGCGCAGCCGGCTCCGTCCGCGGCGCCCGCCCCGTCGACGCCTAGCGTGGGCGGCGTGTCCGGCGTGCGCTTGAACAACTACGACACGCCCGCCGCGCCCTGATTGCGGGATATTTGGCGCCCCGGGCTGTCGCCTGGGGCGTTCTCAACATTGCCCGAACGCGGCAACATCGCGACCACAACACGTCGCACAACGCGACTGCAAGACGAGCGCAACGCAACACCCCACCAGACCGCCCCAGCGGTCTTTTTTTGTACCTATTTTTCGTACTTATCTGGGGTTTTCCCTGCTTATTCTCATTATTCGGGAATAAATCAAAGCCGAACCACCACAAATTGATAATCTCGGCCCCTCATTGCTTGGAGCTGAGTTTGATGTCGGAACCCTCGGTTGGGGCGGGCGCGGATCGTGTCCTGTACGTGTTGGCCACCTTGGCCCGGCACGATGGCCCCCTGACGATTGCCGCGCTGGCCGAAAAAACCGGCCTGGCGCAAAGCACCCTGTACCGTCAGGTGGCATTGCTCAAGCGCTGGGGGTTCGTGGCCGAGCACGAAGGGGAATACGGCCCGGGCCCGCTGTGCGTGCAACTGGCCTGGGGCTTTGACCAATCTTCCTTCCTGATCCACGAAGCGCAGCCCGACATGGCGGCGCTGGCCGCCGCCTCCGGCGAAACCATCGGCCTGCTGGTCGCCGTCAAGGACCAGGCCGTTTGCCTGGACATGGTCGAAAGCCAGCACCCGCTGCGTTGTTCGTTCACGAAAGGCCGTGGCCTGCCGCTGGCGCGGGGCGCTTCCGCCAAGTCGCTCTTGGCCTTCATGCCGCTGGCCCGCTTGCAGACCGCGCTGGACTATCTGGCGGCCGAGGCCGGCGTGGACGCCGCCCGCCTGAGCGACGAGCTGGAGCTGATACGCGGGCAGGGCTATGCCGTCACCGACAGCGAAGTGGACGCCGGCGTATGGGGTGTCAGCGTCCCGATTTTCCAGCGCCCCAACCAGGCGGTTGCCTCGATCACGCTGATGGCGCCTTCCACGCGCGCGGCCCAACGCCCGGACGCCCTGATCGCCATGACCGTCGCCGCGGCCCGCCGCATCTCTGAACGGCTGAAGGTGCACTGATACTGACGGCGCGCTGTTTGCCAATGACCACACCTTGATCCGATCTTCCCCCGAATTCCACGCTGTACCGCATCCCGGCTTCAACCTTCCGACGTACCCACCGCCGTATCCCTACGCATAGGACTGACCATGACCACTCGCCGCACACTGCTGACCGCCGCCCTGACGCTGGGCCTCGCCTGGAGCGCGGGCGCCGCGCACGCCCAGGAAACCATCCGCGCCGTCACCGACGCGACCTTCCCGCCGATGGAGTTTGTCAAAGACGGCAAGCGCACCGGTTTCGACATTGAATTGGTGGAAGCGCTGGCCGGCGCAATGGGCAAGAAGGTCGAATGGATCGACATCGACTTCAAGGGCCTGATTCCCGCCTTGCAAGCCGGCCGCGCGGATATCGCCGTGTCCGCCATCTACATCACGCCAGAGCGCGCCAAGGTGGTGGATTTCACCGACCCGTACTACGCCGGTGGCCTGGTCGTGCTGACCAAGACCGACGGCCCCATCAAGACTCTCAAGGACCTGGACGGCCGCAAGGTGTCGGTGCAGGTGGGCACGAAGTCGGTCAACTATCTGAAGGACCATTTCCCGGCCGTGCAGCGCGTGGAAGTCGAGAAGAACCAGGAAATGTTCAACCTGGTGCAGATCGGCCGCGCCGACGCCGCCGTGACCGGCAAGCCGGCCGCCAAGCTGTTCGCGCAAAGCACCAAGGACCTGACGGTGCTGGGCGACCAGATCACGACCGAGGACTACGGCATCGCCGTGCCCAAGAACAAGCCCGAGCTGACCCGCGACCTGAACGCCGCGCTGCAGAAGATCAAGGGTGACGGCACGTACCAGGCCATCGTGAACAAGTGGTTCGAGGCTCCCAAGAAATGAACCTGGAATTCGCCCCCGTCTTCGCCGACTTCGACGCGCTGCTGCGGGGCGCGGTGGTCACCGTCGAGGTGACTGCCGGCGCCTTGCTGCTGGGCTGCGTCATCGGCCTGCTGGTCGGCGTTGGCCGGCTCAACCCGCAGCGCTGGATCGTCTACAACCTGTGCAGCGTCTACCTGCTGTTTTTTCGCGGCACGCCCTTGCTGGTGCAGTTGTTCATCTGGTTCTTCGGCCTGCCGCAGTTCGGCCTGACCTTGCCGGCGTTCGCCTGCGGGGTGCTGGGCCTGGGCATGTATTCGGGCGCCTATGTGTCGGAAATCGTCCGCGGCGCCATCCAGTCGGTGGACCGTGGCCAGACCGAGGCGGCGCGTTCGCTGGGCATGTCGTCCGGCCAGGCCATGCGCGTCATCATCCTGCCGCAGGCAGTGGTGCGCATGATCCCGCCGCTGGGTAACGAGTTCATCGCGCTGATCAAGAATTCGGCGCTGGTCTCGCTGCTGACCATTCACGATCTGATGCACGAAGGGCAGAAGATCATCAGCGTGTCGTATCGCTCGCTGGAAACCTATCTGGTGGTGGCCTTGATTTATCTGGTGCTGACGACCACCGCCATGCTGATTTTGCGCAGGGTGGAACATCGCCTGCGCGCCGGGGGGATGGTGCAATGAACCAGTTTGGCAAACCGCAGGAAATGATCCGTATCCGCGGCCTTGAAAAGTCCTTCGGCGACCATGCCGTCCTGAAGGGCATCGATTTCGACGTGCTCCCTTCGCAGGTGGTCGTGGTGATCGGGCCCAGCGGATCGGGCAAAAGCACCTTGCTGCGCTGCTGCAATGGTCTGGAAGTGGCCCAGGCGGGCACCGTGGATATCTGCGGGCAGACCTTGCTGGACGAAGGCACGCTGTTGCCCGAAGCGGCGCTTAACCAACTGCGCATGCAGGTGGGCATGGTGTTCCAGGGCTTCAACCTGTTCCCGCATTTGTCGGTGCTGGACAACGTGACCGTGGGGCCGCGCAAGCTGCGTGGCCTGGGCCGCGACGAAGCCAATGCGCTGGCCGAAGACCTGCTGAAAAAGGTGGGCTTGTCGCAGAAGGCGGCGGCCATGCCGGCCAGCCTGTCGGGTGGGCAAAAGCAGCGCGTGGCCATCGCCCGCGCGCTGGCCATGCAACCCAAGGTCATGCTGTTCGACGAGCCGACGTCTGCGCTGGATCCCGAGTTGGTGGGCGAGGTGCTGCAAGTGATGAAGCTCTTGGCCCGCGAAGGCATGACGATGATGGTCGTGACGCACGAAATGGGTTTCGCGCGTGATGTGGCTGACGTGGTGGCGGTGATGGACGGCGGGGTCATCCTGGAATCCGGCCCGCCCGAGGTGATCTTCACCGAGCCGCGCGAGCCGCGTACGCGGGAATTCCTGCAGGCCGTGCTGAGCAAGGGGGCGGCGACATGAGCGCGCCGCAACTGGATAAAAGCGTGTGGAAGGCGCGCGACGACAGCACCGAGCAGGGTGACACGCGCCGGCTGGCGCATATTGTCGAATCCGCCTCGGGCCAGGTGGAAGCAGGCGAAGCCGTGCTGTTGGGCTTTGCCTGCGATGCGGGCGTGGCGCGCAACCAGGGGCGCGTGGGTGCAGCCGAAGGCCCGGCCGGCATCCGCAAGTTCATGGCGGGGCTTCCCGCGCACGGCCTGACCCGACTGCTGGACGCCGGCGACGTCGTCTGCCAGGGCGACCAATTGGAAGCCGCGCAAGAGCAGCTTGGGCTGCGCGTGGCCGAGCTTCTGGGGCAGGGCGCCCGGCCCCTGGTGCTGGGCGGCGGCCACGAAATTGCCTGGGGCAGTTTCCAGGGCCTGGCCCGCTGGCTGGAAGCCCGGGGCGACACCGACCCGGTCCTGGTGCTGAACCTGGACGCGCACTTCGACCTGCGTACCGGCCGACCCGGCAGTTCCGGCACGCCGTTCGATCAGATCGCGCGCGACTGCGAAGCGCGGGGGCGGGCGTTGCAATACGCTTGCCTGGGCGTCTCGCGGCTGGCCAATACGCCGGCGCTGTACGCGCGGGCCGCCGAGGTGGGCGCCGTGTGGGTGGAAGATCGCGACATGCAGGAACGCCATCTGGACGCGCGCCTGGCCAACGTCGACGCCTTGCTTGCGCGCGTGCGCCACGTCTACCTGACGATCGACCTGGATGTGCTGCCGGCGGCGGTCATGCCGGGCGTGTCGGCGCCGGCGCCCTATGGCGTGCCGATGGCCGTCATTGAAGAAATCGTGTTGCGCGTCAAGGCCAGCGGCAAGCTGCGCCTGGCCGACATGGCGGAATACAGTCCGCGCTTTGACGTGGACGGCCATGGCGCGCGAGCCGCGGCCCGGTTGGCCTGGCATCTGATGACGCCTTGAAGCGGTGGCGCCTGGAGGGGGGGCATGAGCCCCCACACAGGGGCAAGCCGGGGAAACCGGGGAAAGCGGCAAAGCTGGCAAAGGCAGGGGCAGTTCTCTATCGAGAGTGCCCCTTTTTTCATCGGTGAGCGGCAAGGCTTTGCGCGGTGCCGCTTGCGGTCGCTCGAGGCTGGACGCTTCCGGTTTGGCGGCTTAGGATAGGTCAGTTTTCGAGCCGGGCTTGTGACCCGTACGGTATCCACCACAGAAATGCGTCCCCATTTAAAATATTTAGTATTTAAATGGGGACGCTATAGTTTTAGTGGATAAAATGGCGCAACTTTGTCAGGAGATCATGCTCATGTCTCACACTCCCACCCATGTCTTGCCGTCTTATCTGAATGC
Source organism: Achromobacter spanius (assembly GCF_002812705.1). Classification (NCBI taxonomy): domain Bacteria; kingdom Pseudomonadati; phylum Pseudomonadota; class Betaproteobacteria; order Burkholderiales; family Alcaligenaceae; genus Achromobacter; species Achromobacter spanius. The sequence continues at coordinate 3,818,603 of NZ_CP025030.1, forward strand.
CGATGACCTCGGTCCTTGGGGTAATTACCTGCAACAAGTCGACCGGGTCACGCCGTATCTCGGCACCTTGGGTCGGTGGGTCGAGACGCTGAAGCGTCCGAAGCGCGCCTTGATCGTCGATGTGCCGATCGAACTGGACAACGGCACCATCGCCCACTTCGAAGGCTATCGCGTGCAGCACAACGTGTCGCGCGGCCCGGGCAAGGGCGGCGTGCGCTTCCACCAGGACGTGACCCTGTCCGAAGTCATGGCGCTGGCCGCGTGGATGTCGGTCAAGAACGCCGCGGTCAACCTGCCTTATGGCGGCGCCAAGGGCGGCATCCGCGTTGATCCGCGCACGTTGTCGCACTCCGAACTGGAACGCATGACCCGCCGCTACACCAGCGAAATCGGCGTCATCATCGGGCCGTCCAAGGACATTCCCGCCCCCGACGTCGGCACCAACGCCCAGACCATGGCCTGGATGATGGACACGTATTCCATGAACGAAGGCGCCACCGCCACCGGCGTGGTCACCGGCAAGCCGATCGCCCTGGGCGGCAGCCTGGGCCGCGTGGAAGCCACCGGCCGTGGCGTGTTCGTCGTGGCGTGTGAAGCCGCCCGCGACCTGAACATCGACGTCTCCAAGTCGCGCGTGGTGGTGCAGGGCTTTGGCAACGTGGGCGGCACCGCCGCCCGTCTGTTCCATGAAGCCGGCGCCAAGGTCATTGCCGCGCAAGACCATACCGGTACGGTGCACAACGCCGCCGGGCTGGACGTCCACAAGCTGCTGTCGCACGTGTCGCAACACGGCGGCGTGGGTGGTTTTTCGGGCGGCGAAGCGTTCGACAAGGACGAGTTCTGGACGCTGGAAACCGAATTCCTGATCCCGGCCGCGCTGGAAAGCCAGATCACCGCAGAGAACGCCACCAAGGTGCGCGCGAAGGTCGTGGTGGAAGGCGCCAACGGCCCGACCACCCCGGAAGCGGACGACATCCTGTTTGAACACGGCGTGTATGTGGTGCCGGATGTGCTGGCCAACGCCGGCGGCGTGACGGTGTCCTACTTTGAATGGGTGCAGGATTTCTCCAGCTTCTTCTGGAGCGAAGAAGAAATCAACCAGCGCCTGGAACGCATCATGCGCGAAGCCTACAGCGCCGTGTCGCAGGTGGCCAAGGAACACAAGGTGACGCTGCGCACGGCGGCGTTCATCGTGGCTTGCACGCGCATTCTGCAAGCACGCCAGGTGCGCGGCCTGTATCCGTGATGAAGACTCAGCGATGCGTTCCTGACGTATCGCCGAGGAGGCAGAGGTAGACAAAACCGGAGATCGCCCCGCAAGGGGCGATTTCCATTTGGGGGCAAACTGCGGCGAATTGCGGCGAAACAACGCTTGACCCCAACGACTGTGACAGCGCTGTGGCACGCGGCAATTCAGTGCTAATGTGGAACGCACGCCACAGCCGCGCTTTTTTATTGCCAACCGACACCCCGGCCGCCCGCGTATAAATTTCTGACACATTGCGTCCCTAGAATTCGTTTCTGCCATGCGCCACGCGCCGCTTGCGATGCAGGCACACCCGCCGCGCATGCATGTTCAATCTAAGGAATAGGTAATGAAAAAGACTCTGCTCGCAACCGCGCTGTTCGCCGCCGCTTCCGGCGTGGCACAAGCCGAAACCTCGGTGACCTTGTACGGTTTGATCGATACCGGTATCGGCTACCAGCGCATCAAGGGCGACGGCTATCACGAATCGAAGGTTGGCATGGCCAACGGCGTGTCGAGCGGCTCGCGTTGGGGCTTGCGCGGCGCCGAAGATCTGGGCGACGGCCTGAGCGCCGTGTTCACGCTGGAAAGCGGCTTCAATTCGGGTAACGGCACATCGGGCCAAAGCGGCCGCCTGTTCGGCCGCCAAGCCACCGTCGGCCTGAAGGCCGATTCCTGGGGCCTGCTGGAATTCGGCCGTCAGACCAACATCGCCTCCAAGTACCTGGCAGCCATCGATCCGTTCGGCGGCAGCTACGGCCAAGCCAACGTGGGCGTGGCCTTCAGCGCCGCCAACACCGTCCGCTACGACAACATGGTGCAGTACTCGACCCCGTCGTTCAGCGGCTTCCAGTTCGGTGTGGGCTACTCGTTCAACGCGTCTGACACGACCACCGCGCAGACCGGCTTCCGCACTGCCGACAACACGCGCGCCATCACCACCGGCCTGCGCTACGTCAACGGCCCGCTGAACGTGGCCGCCACCTACGACCAACTGAACCCCGCCAACCAGTTGAACAACGACGCCACGCCCAAGTCGTGGTCGATTGCCGCCGCCTATGACTTCGAAGTGGTCAAGCTGGCGTTGGGCTTCGGCCAGACGCGTGACGGCTGGTTCACCGGCCAAAGCATCAACGCGCTTGGCAGCGGCAGCCCCACGGCCAGCAGCTTCGGCACGAACGTTGCCGTGTCGGGCTTCAAGGCCAATTCGTACCTGGTGGGCCTGACCGTGCCGCTGGGCGCCAGCAGCATCATGGCGTCGTGGCAGCGTGCCGACCCCAACGGCAACCCGCTGACCGCCGGCAATGAGTCGACGATGAACGTCTACAGCATCGGCTACACGTACAACCTGTCCAAGCGCACCAACCTGTACGCGCTGGGTTCGTACGCCACCGACTTCGCGTTTGTTGACGGCGTCAAGAGCACCGTGGGCATCGTGGGTGTGCGCCACCGCTTCTAAGCGGGCAAGGCAGGTAGCCGGCGGCAAGCAAAACGCGCGCTGCCGGCGCTTTCATGCCGCGGTTGTACTGAGCGGACTGGGCGTCTTACCCGGCCACAGACGCGAAAAAAGCGGCCACCTCCCTAGCTCCATCCTCAGTCCGCTCACCTGAACCGTGGTCTTCAGCAGGCCCTGCGCCGCCCGGCGCAAGTAATGACCGGCAATGGGCTGCCGCCCGTCGCCGGTCATCCGGTGTCAAAAGGGTGGGTGCGGCGCCGCCTACGAGGGCAACAACAGCTCCGGCTTCAACACCCCGCGCAAGTCGGCGTAAGGAATGCTCAGCTCCGGTTCGCCGTGCGAATAGGGCGCGATGGCATAGGCGTCGTACTTCACCACCATGCCATCACGGGTCAGCGCGAAATTGTCGCTTTCCTGGAACGGCCACATCTTGTTGTAAGCGGTGGGATCACGCTTGGCGTCGGGGTTTTGCGCCAGCCATTTGGCATGGGCGGTTTTCAGCGCCGCCACATATTCCGCGCGGCGGCCCGGTATCAACGCTTCGTCCAGGCTCATCACGCGGCCGCGTGAACGTTCCCAGTTCAGATATTGCGTGGCCGGAATGCCGTGCGCGGCGCCGGTCAGGAACTGCTCGGTGTGCAGTTCGATCGCCACGATGTCGCCCACCGTATCCTTGACCGAGGCCTTGAAAAACGTCGCGTCGCGCGGGCGCGCCGTGGACCAGAAATACTGCGTGTATTCCGACAGCGTGTTGTAGGGGCCGCGGCGGTTGGCGTCGGTGCCGGTCATGTAGGCCAGCACGTGGTCCACCAGCGCGGTCAGTTTGGGGATGCCGGGAAACGCCACGCTGTCGATTTCAATGCGCGGGCAATCGCCTTCGCAACCCGGCTTGTTCGACGCCCACTTGATGCGTTCGGTGGACAGGTCTCCCACCTTTTCGGGCGTGGTCGAGGCGGGCTCGGCCAAGGTGATGTTGGCCGGCGGCGTACTGCCGCAGCCGGCCAGGGCCAACAGGGCGGCACCCAGGATCAAACCGCTTATCGCGCCTTGCGGCGTGAACGTGCGACGCATTGAACTACCTCCACAAAATCTGACGCTTGCCGTCAAGGCACCACACCTGTCCATTCCGGCGTGGAGAATTTCTCGTCGGCCTGTTGCTGGGCGCGCGCCAGCGTGTCGCTGCCGATTTGCCCCGGAGTCAGACGATGCAGGCCGGCAAAAGTTTCCAGCATGCGGTCGATGATGACTTCGCGCGCCAGGCCCGTTTGCGTGCGCAGCGGGTCGACACGCTTCTTGGCGCTGGTGGTGCCCTTGTCGGAAAGCTTCTCGCGGCCGATGCGCAAGACTTCGACCATTTTATCGGCGTCGATGTCGTAGGACATGGTCACGTGGTGCAGCACCGCGCCGGCGCGGCGGGCCTGCGCGGCGCCGCCGATCTTGCCGATGTCGGAGGCGATGTCGTTCAGGGGCTGGTACCACGCCTTGATGCCCAGCCCTTGCAGCGCGGTCAGCACCCAGGCGTCCAGGAAGGCATACGATTCCTGGAAGCTCATGCCGTGGACCAAGGCCTGTGGCGCGCTGAGCGAGTAGGTGATGGAGTTGCCCGGTTCGATGAACATGGCGCCGCCGCCACTGACGCGGCGCACGACTTCAATGCCGTGGCGCTGCGCGCCGTCGGGGTCGACTTCGTTTTTCAGGGATTGGAAACGGCCGATGACGACGGCGGGGGCGGCCCATTCCCAGATGCGCAGCGTGGGCGGGCGTTGGCCCGCGCCGACTTCGTCGGTAATGACGGCGTCAAGCGCCATGTGCAGCGACGGGGCCTGCGGGCCTTCGTGGATCAGTTGCCAGTCGTAGTCGTTCCAGTCAGTGCGGGTCATGCAAGCGCCCTCCGCAGCACCACGGCCACGGCCTCGGCCGAAAAGCCGAACAGTTCGGCGTCGGAGGGCAGGGCGGATTGCACGGCCACGGCCAGTTCCAGCTCGCCGGCGTCGGCCGGCATGCCGTTCAAGCCTTCATTGATGGCCTCCAACGCTTCGGGCGGCTCCAGAAAGAAGTCGCCGCTGATGCGGACGTTGGCCAGGCGGCCGTCCTGCACATCGAGATCCGCGACGACCAGTTTGCCGCCGGGGACTTTGTATTCACCATGCATGGGGGGCTCCTTGCGAAATCAATATCAAAAACTAGAGGCTGAGCTTCATGCCGTCGTGGCTGGCCTTGAAACCCAGGCTTTCATAGAACCGGCGCGCATCGGGGCGCGCGCGGTCGGTGGTCAGTTGAACCAGGCCACAGCCCTGGGCGCGGCATTGTTCAATGGCCCACTCGAACATGGCGCGCCCCAGGCCCTGGCCGCGCGCTGACGAGGCGATGCGCACGCTTTCGATCTGGCCGCGCCACAGGCCCAGCCGCGACAGGCCGGGTATGAACGATAACTGCAAACAGCCGACCAGGTCTTGGCCTTGCAGAACCACGGCAAGGAATTGATTGGAATCCTGGGCGATGGCGGCGAAGGCGGCCGTGTAGCGGGGGTTGAGCGGCACCGAGGTGTCTTCGCGCGCGGCGCCCAGCTCGTCGTCGGCCAACAGGGCGACGATGTGCGGCAAATCTTCTTGCCGCGCGCGGCGAAAGACCAATTGGGAGGCGGACATGGTCGGGCTCCTGCGGGTCAGCGCGCGATATTCTGCGCGGTTTGGCCGAACAGAATGCGGCGTGACTCGTCGTCGCTGATGGCAGGTGCTGTGTTGACGCTATCGGCCAGCGCATAGGCACGCTGCGTGGCGGGGCGCGCGGCAATGGCGTTGAACCAGCGCTGCAGGTGCGGGAAGTCGTTCAGGTCTTGCCCCTGCTTGGCGTGCGGCACGATCCAGGGGTAGGCCGCCATATCCGCGATGGAGTAGTCGCCCGCGACAAATTCGCGGTCCGCCAGGCGCTTGTTCAGCACGCCGTACAGGCGGTTGGTTTCCTTCACATAGCGGTCGACGGCGTAAGGAATGCGTTCCGGCGCGTAGCCGGAAAAATGGTGGTTCTGGCCGGCCATGGGGCCCAGGCCGCCCATCTGCCAGAAGAGCCATTGCGAGACCTCGGCGCGGCCGCGCACGTCGGCCGGCAGGAATTGGCCGGTCTTCTCGGCCAGGTACAAGAGGATGGCGCCGGACTCGAACAGCGGGATGGGCGCGCCGCCGTCGGTGGGCTGCGTGTCGACGATGGCGGGGATGCGGTTATTGGGCGCGATGGCCAAAAATTCGGGTTTGAATTGATCGCCGCGGCTGATGTTCACCGGGTGGATCTTGTAGGGCAGGCCGGCTTCTTCAAGGAACAGCGTGATCTTGTGGCCGTTGGGGGTGGTCCAGTAGTAGAGATCGATCATGGGGTGCGTCCAGGGAATCAAGGCGCCGCCGGCCGTGCCGGCGGGTGGAAAGCCATGATAGCGGCAGGTCTTGGCCATGCCCCCGAATAACCGGGGCCGGAAGCGGGTTTCTTCCCACTACGCGGCCCCGGCGCCGGGGCGGGGCCGCCCGGGCAGGCGCCACGTCCAGTTCAGGCTGACGCCCGCGGCGGCCAGGAAAATCATTGCCACGCCCACCACTTGCAGCGGTTCCATGCGCTGCCCGTAGACCACCAGGTCCAGCATGATGGCCACGGCCGGGTAGATGAAACTGAGCGCGGCGGTGGATGTCGTCGGCAGCTTTTGAATGGCCGAATACATCAGGATGTACATCAAGCAGGTGTGGATCAGCCCCAGCGCCACCAGATAGCTCCATTGCAAGGGGGCGGCGGGCAGCGCGTTGAAGTCCGCCATGGGCAGCAGCATGAAGGCGCCCAGCGTCACCTGTACCAGCGCCAGCACTTGCGGCGGGATGCCCTTCAAGTGCTTGACGATGACCGCGGTAACGCCATACAGCGCGGCCGCGCCCAGGCCCAGCAGCAGCCCCGACAGATACGCGCCGCCCGGTGCCTGCGCGTCCGTCAGGCGCAGCACCAGCAGCAGGCCGGCGAACGCCACCACCGACCAGGCCAGCTTGCCGCGTGACGGGCGCTCACCCAGAAACAGCACGCCCAGACCGATCAGGAAAAACGGCTGTACGTTGTAGACGGCGGTGGCCAGCGAGATGGACGCCAGCCGGTACGCGGAAAACAGCAGTACCCAATTCATGACTAGCGCGGCGCCGGCCACCAGCGCCAGGGCCAACGTCTTCCCGGTGAACAGGCCGGGCTTGAGCAGGCCGCGCGCCCAGCAATAGAGGAACAAGGACAGGGCGCCGAACACGCAGCGGAAGAAGACGACGTTCCAGGCGCTTTGGCCGGACTCCAGAACAAACACGCCTAGCGTGCCGGATAAGGTCATGGCGGCGGCCATTTGCGCCAGGCCAAGGCGTTCGGATGCGGGGGACATGGGGACTCTCCGAGGGGCCACGTGTGGATCACGATGTTGGCCACGATTTCGATGGAGAAATTATCCCAGGCGGATCAAGCCGGCTATATGATCATCATGTGGTGCTTTGATATCCACGCCTTCATTTTGGTGAAATTTATGCAAAATGACCTAAAAAACGAAAGCCCTGTCCTGGATGGCATTGACCGCCGCCTGGTGCAGACCCTGTCGGCCAACGCGCGCACCACCACGGCAGACCTGGCGCGGCAGGTGGGCATGTCGGCGCCCAGCGTGGCGGACCGGCTGCGGCGGCTAGAGGAATCGGGTGTGATCCGCGCCTACACGCTGGATGTGGACCCGGAAGCGCTGGGTTATACCTTGCAAGCCATCGTGCGCATCCGGCCCTTGCCGGGGCAATTGCGCCACGTGGAAGGGCTGATCAATGACATCCCGGAATTCGTCGAATGCGACAAGGTGACGGGCGATGACTGCTTCATCGCCCGGGTGGTGCTGCGGTCGATCTCGCACCTGGATGGCATTTTGGAACGGGTAACGGAGTTTGCCGAAACCAATACCGCTATCGTCAAGGCGCACACGGTGCGCCGCCGCCTGCCGCCTTTGCGCTAGCGATTGCGCTGCCGGGCAGCAGCGCTGCAACAGTGGGGCAACGTCAGACGGGTGCGGACAGTGCCTGCACCACGTCGTCTTTCAGGCCGGCCGGCGTGTCGGTGGGCCCGTAGCGCTTGATGACCTGGCCGTCGCGGCCAACCAGGAACTTGGTGAAGTTCCACTTGATGCCTTCGGTGCCGAAGACGCCGGGCTTTTCGCCCTTGAGCCAGCGGTACAGCGGATGCGCATCGGCGCCGTTGACGTCGATCTTGGCGAAAAGCGGGAAAGTGATGTCGTACTGCGTTGAGCAGAAATTGCGGATCTCGGCTTCGTCGCCCGGCTCTTGATGGCCGAACTGGTCGCACGGAAAGCCCAGCACCGTGAAGCCGTCGTCGCGCAGCGACCGGTAGAGTTCTTCCAGGCCCGCGTACTGAGGCGTGAAGCCGCATTTGGACGCCACGTTGACCACCAGCAGCACACGGCCGCGATAGGCGTTCAGAGCTTGGTCCGCACCCTGGATGTCGCGGGCGGAGAAATCGAAGATGGTGCTCATGCGGGCTCCTGTATTGGTCGGCTTTACGCGGGCGCGTCAGCGTGCCAATCAACCGGTGAGTGTAGCGCTACGGGTACCGCCTTGGCCCCTTGTTGTCGCGCCGATGTTTAATCCGGGCGGTCGATGGGGCTATTGCCGGGGCCGGCGTGTGTGCCGACCTATCATGGCCGGTTTGAAGGCATGCAAGCGTGAAGGCATGCAAGCGATAGGAGCGCAGTGATGGAAGGAATGATCGAACGCCTGGAGGCAATGCTGGCCAAGGGCACCGACAACATGTTGCTGCGGTTTTCGCTGGGCAAGGCCTATGCCGAACAGGACAGTTTCCCTGAAGCCGAAACCCATCTGCGCGCGGCGCTGGCTTTTGACCCCACCTATTCGGTGGCATGGAAATGGCTGGGCAAGGTGTGCCTGGGGCAGGGCGACCAGGACGGCGCGCGCGCCGCCTGGAACAGCGGCATGGCGGCGGCTCAGGCGCGTGGCGACAAGCAGGTGGAAAAGGAAATGCAGGTATTCATCCGGCGCCTGGATAAGCAGGCGCCGGCGGAATCCTGATGGCCCGCCAGGGGCCCGTTATCACGCAGCAGGCAAGTTCCCGAAGGCTTCCAGCGCCCGCAGCCGGCTTTGGCCCAGATCCACGATGGGCGACGGGTAAGCGGCCGCCGCGCGCTCCATGGGGCTGGGGTCGTGGATGGCCTTGTCGTCCAGGTGCGCCAGTTCAGGCAGCCATTCACGCAGGAACACGCCGCGCGCATCAAAGCGCTGGGATTGCGACAAGGGGTTGAACACCCGGAAGTACGGCACCGCGTCGGCGCCCGTGGATGCGCTCCATTGCCAGCCGCCGTTGTTGGCGGCCAGGTCGCCGTCCACCAGATGCGCCATGAACCAGGCTTCGCCCAGCCGCCAGTCAATCAGCAGATTCTTCGACAGGAACATGGCCGTCACCATGCGCAGCCGGTTATGCATCCAGCCCAGCGTCAGCAACTGGCGCATGGCCGCGTCAACGATCGGGATACCCGTCTTGCCTTCCTGCCAGGCGCGCAGGTCGTCAGGCGCGTCGCGCCACGGCACGGCGGCGGTTTCCGGCTTCATGGGCTGGTGCATGGACAGCGACGGGTAGGCGGCCAGCAGATGCTGGTAGAACTCGCGCCACAGCAGTTCGTTGATCCACGTGGCCGCGCCCGCCTTGCCGCTGTCCAGTTCGCCATGATTGGCCGCCAGCGCCGCGCGCAGCGCCTGGCCGGGCGACAGCACGCCCGACGCCAGATAGGGCGACAGGCAACTGGTGGCGGGCAGCGACGGAAAATCGCGTTCGTCCTTGTAGGCGTCGATGACGCCGTCGGCAAAGGCGTCCAGCCGGTCGCCGGCCGCCGCCTCGCCCGCGGGCCACAGTGCCCGCACCGCGTCGCTGGGCGGAGCAAAACCGTCGAAGGCGTCGGGCAAGGGGTCCGCCTGCCAGTCGGGCGGGGTCTGCGCGCGGGGGGCGGGCAGCGCGGCGATGGGCGCCGTGCGCAGGCGTTCACGGCAGGTGCGCGCATACGGCGTGTAGACGCGATAGCACTCGCCTTTGCCGGTTTGCACGGTGCCGGGCCGCAGCAGCGTTGCGCCATGATGCAGCGTCCAGTCCACGCCGATCGCGTCCAGCGCGCCCGCCACGGCCGCATCGCGGCGGCGTTCGTTGATGGCCCATTCGGTATTGGCGTGCACCTGGGCGATGTCGTGCGCCTGGCAGAAGGCGGCGATGGCGGCGGGCGCCTGGCTCCAGTCGGCTACGGTCAGCAGCTTCAGGGGAATGCCGCGCTCGCCCAGGCTGCGTGACAGTTCACGCAGGTTGCGCAGCCAGAAGTCCACCTTGGCGGGCGCGTCGCCATGCAGGCGCCATTGCTCGGGCGCGGCCAGGAACAGGGCGGTCACCGTGCCGTTTTCGGCGGCGGCGGCCAGCGCGGGGTTGTCGTGCATGCGCAGGTCGGTGCGCAGCCAGAGCAGCGTATTCATGGATGGCGGGTCCAGGGCAAAAAAAGGGCGGCCAGCACGGCTGACCGTCGAGGCTGGCATTCTATATTGGCCGACGGCCTGGAAGACGATGTAAAAACTACGAGTAGATGTGACGGCGCGGCGCGGCTGCCGCACCCGTCAGAGCTGCGATAGCGGTCAAACCGTGAAACACGCTGCCCCAAGTCTTGTATTGACGCGCTTGGGCCGCCGCCTTGTAATCAGTTCAACGACTAAGAAAAGTTGAACGCTATGGGAAATCTGATGGACCTTCGCCCGTCCTTTCTTCGAGGACGCACATCCGCCGGCACGACCTCCCGCGACGCCCTGCAGACATTGTGGCGTTCACTTGATTTGCCCGGCGAGTCGCTGGACCACGTGGCGCTGACCGGCGCCGATCCCGTGTTTCCGTCTTCTTTCGCGGTGGGGGCGGCCGCGCAAACCAGCATGGCGGCCGCGGCGCTGGCGGCTGCTGAACTCTGGTTTCTACGCGGCGGGACGCGCCAGCAGGTCAGCATCGACATGCTGCACGCCGCGCAGGAATGCCGCGGCCACTTCACGATCAACGGCGTCACGCCCAACATCTGGGACCCCATCAGCGGCTTGTACCGCTGTGGCGACGGGGGCTGGGTTCGCATCCATGCCAACTTTGCCCATCACCGCGACGGGGCGCTGGCGCTGCTGGGCTGCCCCACGGGCGAAGGCACCACGCGCGAAACGGTGGAAGCCGCGTTGGGCCGCTGGAAAGCGCTGGACTTTGAACAGGTGGCCGCCGATGCGGGGCTGGTGGTGTCCGCCATGCGCACCTTTGACGAATGGGACCGGCATCCGCAGGGCCAGGCCATTGCCGCCCAGCCCTTGTTGACGATCGAACGCATCGGCGAGGCCGACCCCCGGCCCTTGCCCAAGTACGGCCAGGGCGCGCGGCCGCTGAAAGACATCCGGGTGCTGGACCTGACGCGCATCATCGCCGGCCCCGTCTGTGGCCGCACGCTGGCCGCCTATGGCGCCGACGTGATGTTGGTGAATTCGCCGCAGTTGCCCAATATCGACAACATCATCGAAACCAGCCGGGGCAAGCTCTCGGTGCAGGCGGACCTGGATACCGCCGATGGCCGTATCGCCCTGGGCAACCTGCTGCGCAGCGCGCACGTGTTCGTGCAGGGCTATCGGCCCGGCGGCCTGGCCGCGTTGGGCTTTGGGCCGCAGGACGCCGCGCGTATCCGCCCGGGCATTGTGTATGTGTCGCTGACCGCGTATGGAAACGAGGGCCCCTGGGCCAACCGCCGTGGCTTCGATTCCCTGGTGCAAACCGCCACGGGCTTCAACCATGCCGAAGCCCAGGCAGCGGGCCAGGAAGCGCCCAAGCCCTTGCCGATGCAGATCCTGGACTATGCGTCGGGCTACCTGATGGCGTTTGGCGCGCAGGTGGCGCTGGCGCGCCAGGCGACCGAAGGCGGCAGTTGGCACGTTCGCGTATCGCTGGCGCAAACCGCGCATTGGCTGCGTGGCCTGGGCAGGGTGGATGGCGGACTCAACGGCCGCATGCCCGGCTTTGATGGCTTGTTGGATACGGAAGCATCGGGCTTTGGCGAATTGGTGGCCGTGCGCCATGCCGCCCGCTTTTCCGAAACGCCGGCCCGCTGGACGCGCCCGTCGAATCCCCCGGGGTCGCATCCCACGGTGTGGCCGTTCAATTAGGCCGGCCTATCGTTTCAATGACAAGGCGCCTTCGGGCGCCTTGTTTTTTGGATGCTTATTTTTTGGCGGCCTGTTCCTGACCGCTTATTGCTTGGCCTTCCAGTCCCGCAGCGCGCGCATGGTGTTGGCCACGTGCGATTCGGGGCTCATGTCCGTGAATTCATACAGGATCTTGCCTTCGGGCGAAATCACGTAGGACACGCGCTGTGCGTATTCCGGACGCTTGTCGTGCACGGCGTCATAGGCCTTCATGATCTTGCCGTCGCCGTCGGCCGCCACGGCGAACTTGCCACGGCATTCGCTGACCGAGAATTTGTTCAGCGTGTCGATGTTGTCGGTGGATACGCCGATGACGGTGGCGCCCAGCGACTTGTATTCGTCGGTGGCTTCGGCGAAGTTGTGCGCCTCGATGGTGCAGCCTTGCGTGAACGCGGCGGGAAAGAAATACAGCACGACCGGGCCTTGCTTGAGCGCGTCGTTCAGCTTGAACGTGAAGACCTTTCCGCCCAGCGAGGCCTGCGTGCTGAAGTCGGGGGCGGGCGCGCCGACATTCAAGGCGGCCTGGGCGGACGCGGCGGCGAGCAGGCCGCAGAACATCAGGCAAGGTACAAGGCGCTTCATGGGAGTCTCCAATCATCAGTGGGGCGCGCAGGCGGCGGCCGCAAGAGGCCTACTGTAGTGCGAGCGCGCCTGGGGGTCCAGTTCAGTCCCGGTTCGGGCCGCCGCCTCGGCCGTCGCCCCTGCCTTCGCCGCCGCCTTGCTGGCGCTGCTGGGGTTGTTCACGTGCTTGCTGCGGACGCGCTTGCGCCTGCTGTCGGGGCTGTTCGCGCGCTTGTTGCTGACGCGCCTGCTGCTCCCGGGCTTGGTGTTCCCGTGCCTGTTGCTGGCGTGCCTGCTGTTGCTGTTCGCGGCCTTGCTGCTGGCGTTGCTCGCGCTCCTGCTGTTGGCGTGCTTGCTGCTGTCGATCTTGTTGCTGCTGCTGACGAGCCTGCTGATCGCGCTGCTGTTGTTGGCGCGTTTGCTGCGACGCAGCCTGTTGATCGCGCTGCGGGTCACGCTGCTGCGGACCACGCGGTTGCTCACGTTGCTGTTGATCACGCTGCTGCGGGCCACGCTGTTGATCCCGCTGCGGTTGATCCCGCTGCGACACGTCGCGTCCTTGCGACGGCCCCGGGCCTCGGGCTTGATCGCCGCGACCCGGGTTGTTGCCGCGATCGGCATCGGGGCGCTTGTTGTCGCCACCGGGGCGTGGCCCTTGCGAAGGACGCCCATCGTCGCGATGGTCCACGAACGCTTGCGGCGGGCGGCCCTTGTTGTGGTCGTAGAACTGCGCGCGGTTGCTGCCGGCATCGCGTACGTAGCGGCGTTGCATGTCGGTGGGCGGCGCGTGGCGGTCCTTGCGCGCGGCCAGTTCGCGCGGGTCTGCCGCGCGTCGGATGCCGTTGGGGCCGCCGTGATAGCTGACACGTCGGTTATCGATGTTGTTGACGACCACGGTGTGGTTGTACACGTTGGTGACGCGGGTGACGTTCACGTTGGTCACCGAGCGGTTGTAGTAGAAGCGGTCGCGCTTCCAGTAGCCGCCCACGTACCCCAGCCCCACATAGCCGAAGCCGTAGTTGATGCCGCCATAAAAGCCGACGTGGGGGCCCCAATAGCCGGCGTTCCACACATACAGGCCATTGGTGAAGCCCCAGTAACCGGGCGTCCAGAGCGCGCCGGCGTAGGGGGCGAGCACCCAGGCGCCGGGCACCCAGAAAAAGCCGTACTGATTGCGGCTCCAGTAGCCGGGCACCCACATATAGCCATCGGCCGGCGCGGGCGGCTGCACGTAGACGGGCAGGGGCGGAGGTGGTTCGGGGCTGCGGTCCACCAAGGCAAGATTGGCGCTGGCGGGGTCGCCGCCGTCATAGGCGGGCGCCGCGGGCGCGGGGGGCGGCGCGTAGGTTTGCGCCATCGCGCCGGCGCATAGCGTCAGCAGCGCAACGGCGGCCACGGCGGGCCGAAACAGGGAGATCCGGATAGAGGGCGTCATGGCAGCTCCTGGGACACGTCGCACGGGGCGATCTATAACGCGACGGTCGATAACGCAACGATCAATACCGCAACGATCAACAACGCGACGGTCAATATCCACGGTAGTAATAATGCGGCGCGGGATACGCGGGGTAGTAGTAGTGCGGCGTGTAATAGACCGGCGCGGGGCGATAGTGGGCCGGGCGGGCGGGCACCACGACGCAACCGGTCAGCGAACTGGCCATCACCATCATCAACAGAAGGCTCTTTTTCATCTCATGACTCCCAACCAGCGCCAGGCGTGGCTTACGCCCTGGTGCGCTGGTAAGGATTAGGCCATACCGGATGACGGCGGTTCGCCTTTGTAATCGATCCGAAACAGCTTTCGCGTGACCGATGTTTGCGCCTGCGTGACGGCGCATGTCGTTGGTATCAATCTTTGCCGCAAAAGCAACGGGGCCGCGTGAGCGGCCCCGTGTTGCGTAACGCCACGTCATGCGGCGTTACGGCGATGGCGCATGGCGCGCCTGGCGTCAGTTCCAGCGGCCGCCGTTGCCGGCCAGGCTGAAACGGCCGGCGCCCATGAAGGCCAGCGCCAGCGCGGTGAACAGGAACATGCCTTGCAGTTCCAGCGCCCAGCCGCCGTTATTGGACAGGCTGGCCAGTTGGCCGGTATGCGCCAGCAAAATGGCGACCACCATGTTGATGGCGATGATCAAGGCGCCCAGGCGCGTGTAGACGCCAATGATGAGCAACACGGGCGCGATGATTTCGCCCACGTAGACGCCATAGGCCAGAAAGCCCGGCAGGCCATGCGAAGACAGCATGCCGCTGATGCCCGTTACGCCGCCGCCCATCAGTTTGGACAGGCCGTGAAGCAGAATCAGAATGCCAAGGGTCAGGCGCAGGATCAGCTTGCCGGTATCGTCGGACTTGATCATGGTGAGTTTCTCTTGTGATGGTTAATAAGGGACAAGGCTTCGTTGGAACCCACCGCGAACCATTGGTTCCAAGTCCACACCGTCTCGCGCCAAGCGTGGCGGCTGCGTCAAGCGGCGCCATTATTGCAAATGCCCAGCGAAATCATCAAGTTTTCGTCACGCTGACATCGCGAGGCGGCGCGCGACGTCAGCCCAAACGTATCCGGTCAACCCCAGGATCAGAATTCCTCAAGAAAGCGCATGCGGAAGCGTCGGCCCTTGATGTTGCTGTTGGACACCCGCGAAAACACCTGCTTGGCAATCTGGCGGTCCAGCGCCACGTAGGCGTTGAATTCCGTGATGTTGATCTTGCCCACCTGTTCAAACGTCAGCCCGCCGTCGCCGGTGAGCGCGCCCAGCAGGTCGCCCGGGCGCAGCTTGTCTTTCTTGCCGCCCTGGATGCACAGCGTCACCATGGGTGCGCGCAGAGGGCGGTCGGCCTTGGGCTTGAGCGATTTGATGTCGCCCCACTTCAACGGCGAGCCCTGGTATTGCTCAACCAGGTTTGCCCAGCGCATCTCGTCGGGCGAGCACAGGCTCAGCGCCAGGCCCTTCTGGTCGCCCCGGCCGCTGCGGCCGATGCGGTGCACGTGCACTTCGGTGTCTTTCGTGACGTCCACATTGATCACGGCGCCAAGGTTCTGGATGTCCAGGCCACGGGCGGCCACGTCGGTGGCCACCAGCACGGCACAGCTCTGGTTGGCGAACTGGATCAGGATTTCATCGCGTTCGCGTTGTTCCAGGTCGCCGTTCAGGGCTTGCGCGCTGATGCCGTCGGCCTGCAGGCGTTCAACCAGGTCGTGGCTGCGGACCTTGGTATTGCAAAAGGCCAAGGTGGATACCGGGCGGAAATGCGCCAGCAGGCGGGCCACGGCGTCCAGGCGGTCTTTGCCGTCGATCTCGTAGAAGATCTGTTCGATGCGGCTGGAATCGTGCTGCGCTTCCACCTTGACTTCGGCCGGGTTGCGCAGGAAACGCGCGCTGAGCTTGCGGATGTTGTCCGGGTAGGTGGCCGAAAACAGCAGCGTCTGGCGCTTGGTGGGGCAGTGCGAGGCAATGGCGACGATGTCGTCGTAGAAGCCCATGTCGACCATGCGGTCGGCTTCGTCCAGCACCAGCGTGGTCAGGCCGTTCAGGTCCAGGCTGCCGCGTTCCATTTCGACGGCAAGACCGACAGCTACGAAGTAGAGCACCGCATCCGTTGCAAGGACGGCAGCTACAAGTGGATCTGCAGCCGCGGCAAAGTGATCAGCCGGGACGCAACGGGCAGGGCGCTGCGGATGATGGGCACGACCACCGACATCAGCGCGGTGCGCGCCATGTCTGAAAGGCTCAAGCGCACGGCGGACCTGGTCGTCAACCTGACCGACGCCGTGCCTGGCCTGGTCTTCCAGTGTCGGGCCGTGCCCGAGGGCGGCTCGTGGTTCTCGTATGTCAGCGCGGGCATCTGGGACATGTTCGAGCTCACCGCCGAAGACACGCGCGCCAGCACTATCGCTATCGAACAGCGCATCCACCCCGAGGATCTGCCGGCCTATCGCGCGTCGCTGCATGCGGCGGCCGCCGCGCTGACGCCGTGGCATTTGGAATTCCGCGTCTGCCTCCCGCTACAGGGTGTGCGGTGGCGGCAGGGAGACGCCAGCCCGCGCCGCGACGCTGACAATGGCGTGGTGTGGCACGGGTTCGTCACCGACATCACCGACCGCAAGCGCGCTGAACTCGAATTGCGCGAGCTTGCCGCCACGGACGCGCTGACGACCTTGCCCAACCGCCGCCACTTCATGTCGCGCATCGCCGCGGAGCTCACGCGGATCAAGGGCCTGGGCGGCCTGGGTTCCGCGGTGCTGATGTGCGACTTGGACCACTTCAAGCATATCAACGACACCTGGGGCCACGCCATCGGCGATGGTGTGCTTCAGCATTTTGCGAACATGTTGCGCGCCCAGTTGCGCGACACCGACCTGGTGGGGCGCATCGGCGGCGAGGAGTTCGCCGTCGTGCTGCCCGATACCGACATCGAAAGCGCGCACCTGTTCGCCCGAAACGTGCAGCGCCAGATCGCTGATACGCCGTACTTGTTGGGTGAGCGGCACATACCGCTGACGGTCAGCATCGGCATTTCCGCGCTGCATACCAAGGACGACGACGCCGAGCTGGCGCTTAGCCGCAGTGACCGCGCGCTCTATTACGCCAAGCAACGGGGGCGCAATCGGATCGAATCGGTGCCGTTCAGATAGGAAAATCCGCTGCACCCTTCGTCCGCGTCAACCGCGTGCGTGCTTGCTTTGCCAACCCGTCCCGCAACAACTGCGCGGGCGCGCTCATGGCGCGGTCCCGCGACCACACCACCGCAAGGACCGGATCTTCCAGCGATAGCAAATGCCGCGCCACCAATCCCTGGCGCTCCGCATACTGCGCGCCAAGACTTTCCACGATGGCCACGCCCAAGCCTTGCGCCGCCAGCGCGCAGGCAGCCGATGACTGCGCCACTTCGATGATTGGCCGATACGGCAGCCCGCGCGCCTCGAGCGCCTGGCGCGTTGCGCGGCCGGCGGGCAGGGCGGGGGCCAGCACGATCGGGCCGGCGTCGGCCACCTGTTCAAGCGTCAGCGCCGACTGCCGCGCCCAGGGATGATCTTGTGCCATGACCGCGTGCAGGCTCAACGGCGCCAGCCGCAGGCTGCTGACGCGGTCGATGTCGGACGGTGCGCCGATGATGATGCCCAGATCGATGCGATGGTCGACCGCCATTTCGATGATTTCCAGCGCGGTGCCGGCGCGTACCGTTACGGCCACGGTCGGGTGTGCCTGTCGCATGCCGGCCAGGGCGGGGGGCAGCAGGCTGGAGGCCGCTATCGCAACCGCGCCCACGTCCAAGCGCGCCAACGCCCCTTGCCGGATGTCGACGGCCAGCCGGTCGACAGCTTCGATGCCGGCCAATGCGTTGAGCACTTCGGGTATCAGCGCGCGGCCCTGGCTGGTGAGGTGCAGCCGGCGGTTCTCGCGGCTGAACAGCGCGAAGCCCAGGCGGGTTTCCATGTCGCGCAGTAGTGCGCTGGCGGCGGGCTGCGTCATGTTGACGGAAGCGGCGGCGGCGGTGACGGTGTCGTGCCGGTACATGGCGCGCATCAGCAGGAGTTCTCGCCGATTGAACATATGAATTTCATATGGAAATAGTTGATTCATCTATTTGACCATATGAAGCGGGCGCCGCCAGAATAGCCAGATCGCATTTTGCTTCTTCAGCTATCGCCATGCCCGCCAACACCATCGTTTCCGTCACTTGCGTCCCCTTGCGCCTGCCGTTTCATCATTGGAGCCCGTCGCCGCTGTTCGCCGGCCGTCCGCGCGACAAGCTGGACAGCGCGCTGGTGCGCGTGCAGACGGAAGACGGCGTGGTGGCCTGGGGTGAGTCGTACTGTGTGGAGCCGCGCGCCTTGGTCGCGATTTTTGAGACCCTGATCGCGCCGCTGGCCTGCGGGCGTGACGCGGATGACGACACCTTGCTGCCGGGCATGCAGCGCACGCTGCACAACCTGGGGCGGTCCGGCCCGGTCGTGCATGCGCTGGCCGGCCTGGACATCGCGCTGTGGGACCTGCGCGCCAAACGCGCCGGCGTGCCCTTATATCAATTACTGGGCGGCAAGCGCCGCGATCGCGTGCGCGTCTATGCGTCGCTGCTTCAGTACTACGGCAACGCCGAACGCCTGGACGCGGTGACGACGCGCGCCTTGAATGAGGGCTATACCGAGATCAAGCTGCACGAGCGCACCGCCGATGCGCTGGCCGCCGTGCGCCGCAGCACGGGGGCGGGCGTGCCCATCATGGTGGACACGAACTGCGCCTGGCTGCCGGGCGAGGCCGAGGCCGCCATTGCCGCCATGCGTCCGCATGATCCGTTCTGGATCGAAGAGCCGCTGTGGCCGCCGGAGGACGACCGCGCGCTGGCTCGCTTGAAGCGCGCCTGCGGCGTCCCGCTGGCCGTGGGCGAGAACGCCAGCAGCGTCGCTGACCTGGAGCGGGTGGTGGACAACGAAGCCGCGCAGTACGTGCAGCCCAGCGTCATCAAGCTGGGCCTGAGCGGCGCGTGGCGCATCGCGCAGAAGTGCGCGGGAACGAACGTTGTCTGCGCGCCGCAGGTGGCATTTTTTGGACCCGGGTATCTGGCCAGCCTGCACCTGATCGCGGCGCAGCAGGCCGAGGTGTCGCTGGAACGCCTATACGTGGAACTCGCGCACGTGCCGTATGGGCGCAGCGTGCCCATTGCAGACGGTTGGGTGACCGTGCCGGACGGGCCCGGGCTGGGCGCGGACCCGGAAGCGGAACTTGCCGAAGGCCGGTTCAGCGCCTGACACGAAGACAACGCGAGCCCAAAGAGGCCGTATCAAACATAAACCTGGAGACAACAATATGCACCCATCGCGCAGAGCATTCTTGATCAACGGCACGGCCATGGCAGTGGGCGCGGCCGCATTGCCCTGGAGCTTCGCGGCACGCGCCGCGCAGTATCCGGACAAGGCGGTGCGCTTGTACATTCCCTATCCGCCGGGCGCGGCCACCGACACGCTGGGCCGCATGGCGGGGCAGGTCTACGCCGAAGCGCTGGGCCAGCCCTTCGTGGTCGAGAACCGGGGCGGGGGCGGCACCACGATCGGCACGCGCGCCTTGGCGGTGTCGGCGCCAGACGGCTACACCATCGGCATGGTCGACTCCACGTTCACCATCAACCCCGCGCTGCTGGGCGATCGCCAGCCGTACGACGCGATCAAGGACTTTGCGCCGATCTCGCTGATGGCGACCGCGCCGTTCGTCATGGTGGTGCATCCGTCCGTCAAGGCCACCGATGTTGCCTCGTTTGTTGCGCTGGCCAAGGCGCAGCCGGGCACGCTGTCGTTCGGGTCGGCGGGGGTGGGCAGCGGTCCGCATCTGGCGGGAGAGCAACTGCGCCAGCAGGCGGGCGTGGACGTGCTGCATGTGCCGTACCGGGGCGGCGGCACCGTCATCACCGATCTGCTGGGTGGTCAGGTGCAGTTTGCTTTCGCCACGGTTCCCACGCTGCTGGAACACATCAAGGCGGGGCGCCTGAAGGCCTTGGCGGTCACCAGCCCGAAACGCGTCAGCCAGTTGCCGGACGTGCCGACGTTTGCAGAAGCGGGTCTGCCGGGCGTGGACATCTCGCCGCTGTTCGGCCTGGTGGCGCCGGCCGGCGTGCCGGAACCGATCATCGCGCGTCTATCGACAACGCTGACTGAATCCGTGCGCAACGGTGCGCTGCGCGACAAGCTGGCGAGCTTGGGCTTTCAGCCGGTGGGCAGCACACCGGCGGAATTCGCGCAGCGGATAAAGGACGATGTGGCGAAGTGGACGGGCGTGATCCAGCGCGGGGGGATCAAGGCGGAGTAGGGCTTGCGGGCGGCTGGTGGCGATTGTCTTGGACGGCGATCCAAGTTATAAATGAGTGTTATTCCTATTAACATGCCTGTCGCCCACCCTCCATGGATTCCCCCGCGAACCAGAACGTCCACCGGCTTTACGCGGAACACCATGATTGGTTGCTGGGCTGGCTGATCCGGCGCGTGAACAATCGCGCCGACGCCGCCGACCTGACGCAGGACACCTTCTGCCGCGTACTGACGTCGGCCACCGCCACTCCCATCACCGAACCCCGTGCCTACCTGCTGACGTTGGCGCGCCGGCTGACCATCGACCTGTGGCGGGCACGCGACGTCGAAGCGCGCTACCTGGAAGCGCTGGCGCACGAGCAGGAACCGGTGGCCGTGTCGCCCGAAACGCTGCTCATGCTCAAGCAAGCCGTCATGGAAATCGACGCCTTGCTCGACGGCCTGCCCGTGCCGGTGAAGCATGCGTTCCTGCTGAACCGCCTTGACGGCATGACCCATCCCGCCATCGCGCAAACGATGGGCGTGTCGCTGGCCACGGTCGAGCGGCATGTGAAGCGAGCATTCCTGCATTGCCTTGCCGCGCGGCGGGTGGTGGATTCCCGATGAACACACCACCCGCAGGCGACGCGCTGACAGAGCGCGCGGTCGACTGGATCGTCTTGCTGACCTCGGGGCACGCCTGTGACCACGATCGCCAGCGCTTCGAGCATTGGCTCGCCAGCCATCCCGACCACGCACGGGTGTGGGCTGAAGTGGATGGCCTGATGCGCCAGCCCCTCTCCCGGCTACGCGCGGCAGCGGGCGATGCGCCCGGCCCGGCGCGGGCCGCCCGTGCCACCTTGCTGCAAACCTGCGGCCTGGATCGGCGCCGGGTGCTGAAGCTTGCGATGCTGATGGGCGGCATCGCCACCGGCGCGCTAGTCACCGACCGCTACATTCCGCTGGCCGGCCTGTCCGCCAGTTACGCCACACGGACCGGCAAGCGCCAGACCTATGCGCTGGCCGACGGCTCGGTGCTGACGCTGAACGCGCGCTCGGCTGTCGACGTGCATTACAACGACGCGCAGCGCACCGTCGTGCTGCGCCAAGGCGGCCTGTACGCCGAGGCGCGCGCAGGCGACCGGCCCTTCGTGGTGCGTACTCACCACGGCGACGTATCCGCCCACTCGACCCGGCTGGCGGTCAGCCAGTTTGACGACTACGCCGTCGCCAGCGCCATTGAGCATTCGTTGCTTGTGCGTCCGGCGCACGGTGCTCCCATGACCCTGCCGCAGTCCGCAACGGCGGCCTTCGATCAGGACCGGGCCTGGGGGCGCGAGGATGGCGCGCGGGATGCCTGGCGCAACGGCATTCTCAATGTGCGCGACGCGCGGCTGGACGAGGTCGTGGCTCAGGTGCGGGCTTATCAGCCTGGCCTGATACGGGTCTCGCAAAGGGTCGCCGCGTTGCGGGTGTTCGGTGTTTTTCCGCTGGACGACCCGGACCGGACACTCTTGGCGCTGAGCCAAACGCTGCCGATCCGGATGCAGCGCTTTGGGCCGTGGCTGACGCTTCTGGATGCGGCATGACAGGGCAATGAGGGGATTGGAGGCCGGTAGCCGTCATGACTAATGACGCAACCGACTTCTCTATCCGAAAAATCTCCCGCAACTATGAAATTTCCCCTGACTACCGCCGCGACGCTCGTCGCCGGCGCGCTGAACGCCAGCCTGCTGGCACCCTGCGCATACGCCCAGAACGCTCCCGTGGGCGCCGGGCAGCGGGCCGTCGTTGCTTACGACCTGCCTGCTGGTCCGTTGACGGACACCCTTAGCCGGATCTCGTTGCAAAGCGGCCAGACCATCTCCGCGGGCGCGGAGCTGGTGGCCGGCCGGCAAGCCGCGCCGGTGCGCGGCGTGCTGAGCGCCGAGGCGGCAGCCCGGCAGGCCCTGGCGGGAACCGGCCTGGAACTTGTCGTGACAAGCGCCGGCGTGCTGACCGTGCGCCCGCTGCCGGCCGCGGGCGCGGTGACGTCGCTTGAGCCGGTCCTGGTCACTGCCAGTGCCGTCATTCCACCCAGCGAAGGCAGCGGATCCTACACAACTCCGGAGTCCGCCTCGGCGACCCGAATGAGGCTGTCGATGCGAGAAACGCCGCAGTCAGTCAGCGTTATCACACGCCAGCAAATGGACGACCAGGGCATCGTCAACGTGGCGCAGGCGCTTGAGCAGACGCCGGGTATTACGGTCAGCCAGGACAACTCCGAGGGCTACAGTTTTTACTCGCGCGGCTTTCAGCTGTCGAATTTCCAGTTCGACGGCCTTCCCAGCCTGTCCAGCGACGGCGGCAACGTCCGCGATAACTACAGCATCACGAACTCGGTCATCTATGACCGCATCGAAGTGCTGAAGGGCGCCACGGGCCTGGTCAACGGGGCGGGCTATCCCTCGGGCGTGGTCAACTTCATTCGCAAGCGTCCCACGCAGGAATTCCAGGGCAGCCTGTCGGCGGGAGCCGGCTCGTGGGACCGCTACCGCAGCGAAATCGACCTGAGCGGCCCCTTGAGCGAAAGCGGCAAGCTACGGGGCCGCGTCGTGGGCGCCGCCGAGACCCACGGCAGCTTCATGGACCATGCCAAAGGCAAGGAGTCCATCGGCTACGGCATTATCGAAGCCGACCTGTCGCCCCGCACCACCGCGTCCTTCGGCGTGGACTACCAGCAGAACCGGAATGACGGCACCACCAACACTCACTTGCCTTCGCTGTTTTCGGACGGCTCGCAAGTGACGTTCTCGCGTTCGACCAACCCGGCCGATAAGTGGACATGGCGCAACCAGGACACCACGCGCCTGTTCGCGGACATCAGCCACAGGCTGGACAACGGTTGGAACTTCAAGCTGGCCGCCGCGCACCGTGACTACAAGTCGCGCGAGCTGATTTCGGGCATGGGCAGCGCGACGGTGAACGTGGTGGACCACAGCGTAAGCCACGGGTTCTATCCCGGCGGCGCCGCGCGTTTTGACACGGACTCGCGAGAAAACAGTATCGACTTCCAGGCGTCTGGCCCCTACACGCTGTTCGGCCGTCAGCACGACTTGGTGGTCGGCTACAACGCGGCGCGCACGCATGCGCAATCCCGCCGCGAGGACGGTGACACCGACCTCTGGATCAATGATGCGTTCAACTGGAACAACAATGCCACGGAGCCCGGCTCCTACGCCTGGTGGCTGACGCAAGACATGCAGGTCAACCAGAAGATCCTGTATGCCGCGACCGTGCTGCACCCGACGGACCGCTTTGCGTTCATCCTCGGCGGCCGGCTGACGGACTATTCCTGGAGCCAGGACATCCGGTATGCGAATGGCCGCTACGTTGGCTACTCGACGGACGTGAGCAGAAAGCTCATTCCCTACACGGGGGTTACCTACGATCTGGATGCGAACCACACGGTGTACGCCAGCTATACCGACGTGTTCAAGCCCCAGGCCTACAACTTCGATGCGAACAACCGCCAGCTTGACCCGCTGACGGGCAAGAGTGTCGAGCTTGGCGCCAAGGGCGAGTATCTGGATGGGCGCTTGAATGCCAGCGTCGCGCTGTTCCAGCTCAAGCAGGACAACGTGGCCGAGCCCGACCCCAGCGGTGCCTCGACGCCCACCGGCGGTGCGGCCTATATCGCGGTGCCCGGCGTAACCACCCGCGGCATCGAACTGGAAGTCTCCGGCGAAGTGTTGCCGGGCTGGCAAGTGAACGCGGGCTACACCTACAGCCGTTCGCGCGACCGCGACGGCCAGCGCGTCAGCACCACACAACCCGAGCATCTCTTCAAACTGGCGACGGCCTATCGCCTGCGGGGTGACTGGCACCGCCTGACCGTGGGCGGAAACGTGCACTGGCAAGGCAATACCTACTTCACGCAGGAAGTGGACGCGCGCAACCACCGCTTCACGCAGGACAGTTACGCCGTTTTTGGCCTGATGGCGGGATATGACTTCAGCAAGGACGTGCGCCTGACGGTGAACGTGAACAACGTGCTGGACAAGCACTATTACTCGGGCATGGGCAACTACAACTCGGTCTTCTACGGTGCACCGCGCAACGTGTTCGCGCAGTTGCGATACAAGTTCTGATATCAGGCTGACGGGACCTCAGGCGCCGCTGTAAGTTGCTGGAAGCGTTCGGCTCGCCCAACGCCTTCACCGGCGACCGCGGCCCGGTTGGTCTTGGCGTAGCCGGGCTACGTTCTGATCGATGCAGTGTTGGATCGTGCGCAAGGTGTCACGAGTAATGAGCTGTGGGTAGAGGTCGTCGGCAAGAATGGCGAACTGGCTTGCCACATCGCAAATGCGGTCAATCATTTTTCCGGCAAAGTCCTGTGGCACTTCGGCCTCGTTGGCAAGCCTGAGCATCTGCGCGCGGGAAATCGCCAGCGCCTCGCCCATCACGTCCATCTGATGATATCCACCAGGCCCCTCGCAGAACGTCACGTCGTAAGCGGGCGCCAGCCTCCAGTGACCCGCTTGCGACATGAGGTAGGCAAAGTTCTTGGGGTGATCGTCCCTGTTGTGGAATGCGACATTGAAGACTGCGCGCTCGAAAGCCATTGCCATCTGTCGCACGTCGTTGGTACACATCTGCGTCGCCCGAAAGAAGTTGACGTAGTCCAACACCCCCGGAGTGCGGTAATTGGCGCCCGTAAAGGCGGCGAGGCTCTGCATGGGTACGCGCAGCCCGTCTTGTCGGTCAAAACGCTTGCTGGCAAACGCCGCCGACCCCCCAGGCAGACTGAAGTACCGCGTGTCCGGCGTCTCGATGCCACACATGCGCAGGCACTCGGCGTAGACCATTTCGATCGCGCAGACCTCGGGATGTTCTTCTTTGGCGGGAAACTTGATCAACCACGCTTCAAATCCCGGTGTGACGGCAGTGGTAAACCCATCCGTTTCGGGATTCCGATAGACCAGGGCCTTAGGCCTTGCACCTTGAGGCGCGCCGCCCACCAGCAGCAATGTTTCCAGGAACTCGCCGCCTTCCCCTTGGAGCACTTGCTGCACGTCGGCGGCTAGCACTTCAAGCGGGATGTGGACTTTCGGTTCCTGTCCTTCTGGTGCAACGGGTTCAAACTTCATGGCGCCCATCGCATTGCTACCGATGTAGCCCAGTCGTTCCAGCGGGCCTATGCGAGCCGTGGACAGGCTGCGTCGCCTGAACATTCGGTCCATCAGCAACATGCCCCATCCGTCCGGCAACGAGTCATAGACAGGGCCTGGCAAGTCCAGCTGGTGGGCTGGAAAACCTCGGCGCAACTGGGGCCCCTCTAACGGCAGGGTGTAAGAGGACAGCTCCAAGCCCCTTTGCCTGGCGTCGTTGCTGTACTCGAAGACGATCGTTGGGCGACCGGTCAGGGTGGTTGTAGAGGCCAGGGTGCCCCAAAGCCATCGCTCACCCCAGCCTTCATAGAAGACGTTCACTTGCTCAAGCATTGCCGGGGTTCCTTTTCGCACGGAGACGATCCGCGCTGCTTTCGTAGCGCCGAATGTCTTCGATGCTGTTCAACTTGGGCAGGAACAGGCCCTCAAGTTCTTTGGCCCGACCAAGGGCCATCGCCACCCGGACCACGTTCTCGAACCCGACATTGCGCCCGGTTTCCAGGTTGGACACGGTGTTGGTGGCAATGCCGGCTCGCCCGGCCAAGTCGGCTTGTGTCATGCCCGACGCCAGACGCTCAGTGCGCAAACGTTGGCAGAGACGCTTGACGATCTCGCTCGGCGTGCTGAACCTTAAATCCAACATATTGTGTGTCCAGGCAGCTTCATGCCAGTTAATACCCCAAATTACAGGATTAACGATGGTTCGGATCTAGTCTCTGCTGCGCTTTTTCAGCGCATCCGGCCGATACCGCAGGGCTTCGATGACCAGCGCCAAGGCCGGGGAGATCTGTCGCCGGTTGGCATAGTAGAGATGGTAGCCAGGCAGCACCGGCCACCAGTCTTCCAGCACGGGCACCAGGCGGCCCTGTTCCACATAGGGCTGCACCAGGTCATAGGGCACATAGGCCAGGCCCATGCCATCGAGCGCGGCCTGGAGCATCAGAAAGGTGTTGTTGAAGATCGTCTGGCCCGCCACCCGGACGCTCAGCGCCTTCCCGCCTTTTGCAAAATCCCAGGCGTACAGGCCTCCATGCGTGGGCAGCCGTAGATTGACGCAGCAATGGTCCGTCAATTCTTGCGGGGTGCTGGGCGGACGCTTGCCGGCCAGATAAGCGGGCGAGGCCGCGACCGCCATCCGAAAATCGGGGGCGATGCGTACCGCGATCATGTCTTTGTCGATGCGATTTCCGCTGCGTACGCCGGCGTCGAACTGGTTTGCCGCGATGTCGGTGAACCCATAGTCCACACTGAATTCGACCTGGATGTCGGGATACTGCTGCAACAACGGCAACAGACGCGGCCAGAGCACCGTCTTGATGGCGTGGTCATGGGTGGTGATTCGGACCGTGCCGGCCGGCTTGTCGCGCATGGCGGTGAGCGACGCGAGTTCTTGTTCGATCTCGTTGAAGTGGGGGCTCAACACGCTTAGCAGTCTTTGCCCGGCTTCGGTCGTTGACACGCTCCGCGTGGTTCGGGTGAGCAGGCGCACGCCCAAGCGCGCTTCCAGCGCCAGCATTGCGTGGCTTAGTGCCGAGCGCGACAAGCCCAGTTGCGCCGCCGCGCGCGTGAAGCTTCGCGCCTGCGCAACAGCCACGAAGGTTTGAAGGTCGTTCAGATTTTCTTTAGCCATTAGTGAATACAGCACACCATGGCATGCTGATTTTCCAGTCTTCTCATCTAATCGACCCGATCATACAGTAGCGAAAAGCCGACGGTAAATGCGCGTTTTGCCGCCGGGAACCCTTTAAGGAACCGCTAATGATGGCCGTTGCACCGCACTTGAAAAAAGGTCGAACCACATGAAAACCCAGATCCCGACAATCGCTGCTTGCGCCGCGGTCTTGCAGATGGCGAGCGCCAATGCCGCTGAGCCGAAAGCTGAAACCTACACCGCAACCCAGGCGATCACACGCGCGGGCGAGCAAGCGTCAATCGCTGGCCCCAGCGAAACCTTCACGGGCCGGGTGCGGGTAGACCCGGTCTGGCCGAACGACGAGAACATCAATGCCTCGGGGGCGCTTGTCACCTTTGAACCCGGCGCGCGTTCAGCCTGGCACACCCATCCTGCGGGACAGCGCCTGGTGGTGACGTCGGGTGTGGGTCTGACCCAGGAGTGGGGCAAGCCCGTAGAAGTCATTCGCCCCGGCGATGTCGTTTGGTGCCCACCGGGCGTGAAGCACTGGCACGGCGCCGCACAAAGCACCGCCATGACCCATATGGCAGTCACCGCGACCGTGGATGGAAAGAACGTCAACTGGATGGAGAAGGTCAGCGATGAACAATACGACGCCCGTTAAGCAGGGCGATGCGCGCTTTCACCAGGGCAAGGCGCGCCAACATTCAAGTGCACTGGTCTTCGCCCTGAGCTTGGCTGCTGCATGGATTCAGCCCTCCCACGCACAGGAAACCCGACCAATGAACCCCGCACCGGCCAGCGCGCCCACCCCTTCCGAAACGCTCAACGCCCGCCAGCAGGCCATCGTGCCGATCGCCGCCTTTGCGGCGGCAGGCGACATGGCCAAGCTGAATATCGCGCTGAACCAAGGCCTGGACAACGGCATGACGGTAAGCGACGCCCGCGAGATCCTGGTGCAGTTGTATGCCTATGCCGGCTTTCCCCGCAGCCTGAACGCGCTGAGCGAACTGATGAAGGTGCTGGACGCTCGCAAGCAACGAGGCATCCAGGATGCGCCCGGCAATGCACCCACGCGCCCCATTCCGAAGGGGGATGCACTGCTGGCGGCAGGCACGGCCAACCAGACCAAGCTGTCGGGCGGGCCGGTGGAAGGGCCGCTATTCGACTTCGCGCCCGTCGCCAACGAATACCTGCGCAACCACTTGTTCGGCGATATCTTCGAGCGCGACAACCTCGATTGGCAGAGTCGCGAGTTGGCCACCGTCAGCATGCTGTCCGCGTTGCCTGGCGCCGAATCGCAATTGCAGGCGCACATGCGCATAAGCATGAACGTCGGCCTGACGGCGAACCAGTTGCGTCAGCTTGGCCAAGTGCTGGCGACGGGTGTGGATGCCGAGATGGGGCGTCGAGCAAGTGAAGCGTTGACGCGTCAACTGGCGGCCAAAGCGGCGAAGTGAGCAAGGCGTGGTCCGCCCGGCAGCAGCCAGGGTGGGCGGGCCATCACCGCCGCTTCTTTGCTGGCGGCTCTTGCGAACGCAGCGCATCAAGCACCAGGGAAAACGCCGGAGACGGCTGCCGCCGGCTGGGGTAATAAAGGTAGTAGCCGTCGAAAGGCGCGCACCAGTCCTCCAGCACCCGTACAAGACGCCCCTCGTCGATGTGGGGCGCGAATTCTTCCTCGGGCAGGAAGGCAATGCCCAGGCCTTCCAGCGCTGCCTGAACAATGTGCGGGGTGCTGTTCAGCGTGGCTTGCCCATCGACGCGAACGTTCAACTGCTTGCCCTTGCGCTCAAACTCCCAGACGTACAACCCGCCATGCGTGGGGAAGCGGATGTTGATGCAACGGTGCTTGGTCAGATCCTCCGGGCGCTTCGGCTTGGCATGCCTGGCGAAGTAGTCCGGCGTGGCGACGGCGGCCATACGCAATCTGGGGCTGATCGGCATTGCGATCATGTCCCGGTCAATGGTGTCACCCATGCGCACGCCCGCGTCAAAGCGGTCCGCGACGATGTCCCGGAATCCGTAGTTGACGTCGAACTCCACGTTGATGTCCGGATACTTGCGCAGCAGCGGCGCAATTTTCGGCAGCAGCGTGGTTTTCAGCACATGGTCGCCGCAGGTGATGCGGACCGTGCCTGCCGGCTTGTCGCGCAGTTCCGACAATTCATCCAGTTCCGCTTCGATCTCGTCAAAGCGATGCCCGATGGCCTGCAACAGCCTTTCCCCGGCGGCGGTGGGCGACACGCTGCGCGTGGTGCGCGTCAGCAGGCGGATGTCCAACCGGGCTTCCAGGCCGCTGATGGCTTGGCTTAGCGCCGATTGGGTCACTCCCAGCAACGCGGCCGCGCGCGTGAAGCTGCCTTCCCGCGCCACGGTCACGAATGAGAGGAGATCGTTAAGGTTTCGTCTGACCATGTCGAGAGTTTCCCACGGACTGTTGATTAGTAATGCTTATAAGCCTATTCAGTATTCATTAGCTAGTCATGGTGCGCCGAGAGCGGGAAAATCTGCCTCGTACCGATGGAAAGGCTCGCGGAAAGGAAACTCAGCATGAACGACAGACATCGAACCAGCAGTACCGATTTGTTCATCCATGGCGAATTGGCCCACTCCCGCAACTTCAGCGAAACCGCCTATGCGGCTGCCGCCCAGCCGAAAGAGCTGATGAGCATTCCGGGCGCCACGCACATTGATTTGTACGACCGGCTGGATGTGATTCCGTTCGACAAGCTGGCGGCATTCTTCACGCAGCACTTGGCTTGCACATGAGGGCTTGGAGCGGCGTATTCGCCATGTCGCTGTGCGTGTTCGCACTCGTGGCCTCTGAGTTCATGCCCGTCAGTCTGCTGACGCCAATCGCCGGCGAACTGGGAATAACGGAAGGGATGGCGGGGCAGGGCATCGCAATCTCCGGCGCCCTCGCGGTGTTGGCCAGCCTGACCATCTCGGTCGTGGCCGGCGCCATGGACCGCAAGACGCTGCTTCTGATCTTGACCGTCTTGATGGGCGTTTCCGGCGTCATCGTGGCGACAGCACCGAACTACGCGACGTACATGGCGGGCCGCGCGCTTATCGGCGTGGTGATCGGCGGCTTCTGGTCCATGTCGGCCGCCATGGCAATCCGCCTGGTGCCAGCCAGCCAGGTGCCCAAGGCCCTGGCCATCTTCAATGGCGGCAACGCGCTTGCGACGGTGATCGCCGCGCCCCTGGGCAGTTACTTGGGATCCATCATCGGATGGCGCGGTGCGTTTTTCGCGCTGGTGCCCGTGGCTGGGATCGCATTGGTCTGGCAATGGATCGCCTTGCCTTCCATGAAGCCGGCGACACGCGCGCCTGGGTCCGGCAACGTGTTCAACGTGCTTAAAAGCCGCACCATTCGTTATGGCATGGCAGCGTGCGGAATCTTCTTCCTGGGCCAGTTCGCGTTGTTTACCTACCTGCGCCCGTTTCTTGAAAAGGTCACGCAGGTAAACGTGCCCACGCTGTCGCTGATCCTGCTGGTGATCGGTGTGGCGGGCTTTGTTGGCACCACCCTGATTGGCGCCGTTCTCAAGCGTGGCTTGTACCGAACGCTGATCCTCATTCCGGCGTTGATGGCGGTCATTGCCTTGGCGCTGATCCCCTTCGGGACGTGGGTTGCCGCGGTGGTGGCGCTGCTGGGCCTGTGGGGCCTGATGGCGACATCCGCGCCCGTTGGCTGGTGGAGCTGGCTCGCCGAAGCCATGCCGGACAACGCCGAGGCGGGGGGCGGTCTGATGGTGGCGGTGATTCAGTTGTCCATCGCGCTAGGTTCGATCGTGGGTGGCCTGCTGTTCGATTCGGCGGGATATCGAAGCACCTTCGTGGCAAGTGCGGCGGCGCTGGTGATCGCGGCCTTTCTTGCTTTCCTGACGTCTCGTTCCCATCGTCGGCAAGCGGCCTGAGCCATGCAGCGCGCCACGCCGCCAAGCCCGGCGCTTCACGCCCGCCCATCGCAAGCCCGCCTATCGCCGCAGCCATGGCGGCGTCCCCTGACGGTGCTTCGTCTCCAGCGTGATGACATGTAACTCACACGGGAATACCAAGTTTCCGTGATGGGCCTTCTTGTTTCAAAAAAATATACTTTTCCGTTTTCCGCGGCAAAGGTGTCACCCATTTCTGTCGACGTGCGGCAGGAGGGACTGTCGCTACCCCGTGGACGTTGCAATCGACGGGGGGCAGGAAGAAGTATGAACAAGATTTATCGCGTGGTGTTCAACGAGGCGGTAGGTGTTTGGCAAGCGGTGGCCGAAGTGGGGGCTGCGCGGGGCAAGTCCTCGGGCAAATCTGCCGCGCAAAGCGTGGCGCGGGCGTCGGGGGTGTGCGGAAAGTCGGGCTTGTTTGCCTTGGGCCTGCTGTTGGCCGGCGGTGCCTGGGCCGATGGCGGCAATGGCAATCAGGCCAGCGTTTACCCATCCGCTCCGGGCGGCGCCGGGGGCACCAGTGCCAGCCCGGCAGGCGGCGACGGCACGGCCTGGACGTCGAGTTCGGGGGCCCAATATCCCGGACAAGGCGGCGGTGGCGGCGGTGGCGCCATGTACATCTCGGGTGCTAGCGCGGGCAACGGGGGGCGCGGCGGTAACGGCGGCAACGGCGGCGTTGGGGGGGCGGCGGGCGCTCGCAGCGGAAGCATTCTGACGATGTCGTCGACCATCAATGCCAACCGTTCCGGCGGCGCGGGTATCAATGGCGCCGATGCGCCCGCGAAAGCCAGCGGATCCAACGAGGCCGGCGGCGGTGGCGGTGGCGGCGGCGGCGGCGGCGCGGGTGCGGTCTCTTCCAATGGCACCTTGACCGTCAACAACGGGGTCCAGATCGCGGGCGGTGTGGGGGGGGCCGGGGGCGCGGCGGGTCAGCTCACGGCATCGGGGTGGGGCAACAGTGCCGGCGGAGGGGGAGGGCAAGGCGGTGCAGCCGTGTTGATCACTGCCGGCGCCGGCGGGGCGCTGACCAACAACGGCGGGATCCTGACCGGAGGCAACGCTGGTGCCGGTGGCAGCGGAAGTCTGAATGCCTCACAAGGTGGCTCCTACGGCGGGTTTGGCGGCGATGGCGGTACGGCGGTCCTCTTTTCCAATGCGAGCAGCGGCACCGTTGCGAACGGCGGCACGATAGCGGGGGGAGGCGGCGGTGCTGTTGGGGAAACTACTGCCGGCAGTGCTGGCGAGAGCGCTGGCAACGGTGGCGAGGGTCTCAGCGGCAACAACTTAAGCATCACCAATACCGGAACCATCAGAGGCGGTGTGGGTGGCGCCGGAGGCCGAGTCAGTATCGGCTTTGACCGCTACATGAACCCCGGTCAGGGCGGTGGCGCCATCGTGGGCAATGCGCTCACGATCAACAATAGCGGCACGATCAGCGGCGGCAACAGCGGTGCCATCTTCGGCGGCGACGCCTCGGTGGGAAAAGGCGGCGTCGCCATCACGGGCGCCAGCCTCAACGTCACCAACAGCGGCACGATCAGGGGAGGGCTGGGCGCAGATGGCGCGACGCGGGCGGATGCCATCGCCTTCACTGCGGGCGACAACACACTGCAGATCAACACGGGCTCGAACATCCAGGGCAATGTCGTCGGCGCCAGCGGCGCGGGGACCCACAATGCCTTGGACCTTGGCGGCACGGGCGCCAGCAGTTTTGCGGTCAGCGAGATCGGCGCCAAGTACCGCAACTTCGGCAGCTTCGGCAAGGTCGGCACGGGCACCTGGACGCTGAGCGGCTCGACTGCACTCCTCACGCCATGGACGGTCAGCGCGGGCACGCTGGCCATCAGCGGCGATGCCAGCCTCGGTGCTGATAGTGGTGGTCTCACACTCGACGGCGGCACGTTGCAGACGACGGCGACCCTGAACATGTCGCGCAATGTGGTGATTGGCAGCGCCGGCGCCACCCTGAACACGAACGCTTCAACCACGCTCGGGCTGACCAGCGTTGTTTCCGGGGGGGCGCTCGTCAAGACCGGGACCGGCATGCTCACGCTTTCGGGCAGCAACAGCTATGCCGGCGGCACTACGGTCCAGGGCGGCATCCTCTCCGTGGCGTCCGACGTCAATCTGGGCGCGGCGAGCGGCGCGCTGACGTTGAACGGCGGCCGCCTGCAAAGCACGGCCACCTTCAGCACGTCGCGGGCCATCGCTGCCGGTGCGGCCGGTGGCAGCTTCGATCCGAGCGCGGGGACGACGCTGACCTTGCGCGGCGTCCTCAGCGGAGCGGGTGCGCTGACCCAGGCCGGCGCGGGCACGCTGGTACTTTCCGGGAACAGCCTCGCGTATAGCGGGCCGGTCTACGTCAACGCAGGCACGCTGGCGGTGAACGGTGCCATCGGCGGCAATGTGCAGGTTGATGGCGGCACGCTCGGCGGCGTGGGCCGCATCGATGGCCGTGTGACTGTCGCCAGCGGCGGCACGCTGTCGCCGGGCAGCAGCCCCGGCACCTTGACCATCGGCGGCGCGCTCACGTTGGGCAGCGGCGCCACCAGCATCTTCCAACTGGGCCAGTCCGGTGCCGTGGGGGGCGTCAGCAATGACTTGGTGCAGGTGGGGGGGGATCTCGCTTTGGGCGGTACGCTGCGGGCGAGCGCATCGTCGGCGGGTTGGTACCGGCTATTCGAGTACGCGGGCGCGCTCTCCGGCCAGTTCGATACGCAGCAGGTCAGCAGCACGGGGGGAAGCTTCACGGTGGCCGGGCATCAACTGGACACCAGCCAGAGCGGCCAGATCAACCTGTCGGTGCAGGGCGCGGGCCAGACGCTGCAGTTCTGGCGCGGTGGCACGGGTGGCGTCTGGACCGGCTTCGCCGGCGCCTGGGTCAACGATGCACCGACGAACACGACACCGGCTGCATGGGTGGGCTCGGTGGCCGTGTTCGGCAGCGACGCGGGCGCCACGCCTGGCACGGTGACGGTGCAGGGCACGCAGAGCTTCGACACGTTACAGTTCTCGGCCAATGGCTACAACCTGGTGGCCGACAACAGCGGCGCTACGCCGGGGCGCCTTGTCATGGCGCCGGCCACGGGTACGCAGACCACGATCAATACCGATGCGGGCATCAGCGTCGGCATCTCGGCATCGATCGCCGATGGGGCGGGCAATGCGCTGGTCAAGGTCGGTGGCGGGACGTTGACGCTCTCGGGTGCCAATACCTATAGCGGTGGCACGCAGGTCAACGAAGGCCTGCTGGTGGCGGGCAGCCATGGCGCTTTGGGCAGCGGTGCAGTCACGGTGGACAACGGGGCAGGCCGGGGGGCAACGCTGGAAGTCGCCAGCGGAGTGACTCTCACCAACGCCGTCGTTCTGAACAACGGCGGCACGTTGGACAACTCGGGCACGCTCGCCGCAGCCGGCACCCCGGTGCGCGCGGTGACGGGAGCGGCCACGGTGTTCAACCGCGCGGGCGCGACGATCCAGGGCGATGTGACGCTCAACGCGGTCGGAGCGAATGCTGTCAGCTTGTTCAGCGGCAGCCAGATCCTGGGCGACCTGAACATCGGCAGCAATACGGCTGCAAGCTTCACGCTCGACGGCAGCGCGCCAAACCAGCTTTATTCTCAGGCAGTGACCGGTGGTACCACTTTCGCGGGTGAACTCGTGAAGAACGGCAGTGGCGGCTGGACCTTGGATCGGGCGCTTACTCCGGTGAGCACTACCGTCCATGGCGGCACGCTGGCGCTGCGCGGTGCGGGCGATCTGGGGGGCGGTGGCGTAGGCCTGCAGGCCAGTGGCGCTGCCTTCGACATCAGAGCGGCCAACGGCCATCGCGCCATCGCCTGGCTCTCGGGCGTGGCCGGCAGCAGCGTCGAGCTGGGTGCCCATGCGCTGACCTTCGGCGATGCGAGCAACCAGCGTTTTGCCGGCGCCATCGGCGGCACGGGCAGCCTGATCAAGCAAGGCACGGGCACACAGACCCTTGCGGGCGCCAGCACTTACAGCGGTGGCACGGAACTAAAGGCGGGGCGCATCGATCTGGGGCACAGCGAGGCGCTGGGCAGCGGCGTGCTGGCGATGGACGACGGCACCACGCTGGGCTTTGTCGCTGACGGCCTGATCGTCGCCAATGCCATCCGCATGACGGGCACCAATGATCCGTTTTTCGACACCGGCGCCTACAACGCCACCCTCATGGGCGGCATCAGCGGCAACGCAGATCTGACCAAGCAAGGCAGCGGCACGCTGATCCTGGGTGCGGCCAACAACACCTACAGTGGCGCCACCACCGTCGCCGAGGGCACGGTGCGCGCGGGCGTGGTCAACGCCTTCAGCCCAAGCAGCGCCATCACGGTCGCGCGCGGCGCCACGCTGGACCTGGCGGGCTACGACCAGCGCGTGGCCGGCATCAGCCACAGCGGCACCGTCAGCCTCATGGGCCGCGCGCCGGGCGCCGTCCTCACTGTCACCGGCCCCTGGGTCGGCCAGGGCGGCACCCTGGCCGTGGGCGCGACCCTGGGCGACAACCGCAGCGCGATGGACAAGGTGATGCTCAGCGGCGCCAGCGCCGTGGCCAGTGGCAACACCCAGGTCGCCGTCACCAACATTGGCGGCCTGGGAGGTCAGACCACGGGCAACGGCATCGAGATCGTCGGGACCCAGAACGGTGCCAGCATCCAGGGCGAGGTCTTCGCGTTGTCGGCACCGGTGCTGGCGGGTGCCTACGAGTACCAGCTCCACAACACGGCCAGCGGCGCGTACCTGAGCAGCACCACGACGGCGGGGCCGGGCCCGACGTCGTACCGCGCCGAAGTGCCCCTGTACGCCGCCCTGCCCGAGCAGTTGCGCGAGGCCAACCTGGCTATGCTCGCCACCCTGCACCGGCGCGTCGGCGATGCCGGTGTCGCGCAAGGCCAACGCCAAGCCTGGGCCCGCATCGTGAGCATCGACCGTGAGATGGGCCAGGGCGGTGCCGTCAGCCCGGACAGCAAGGGCCGCCTGACCGGTTTCCAGGCCGGCACGGACCTCTGGGCCGATGCCCGCTGGCGCGCGGGCCTCTATGTGGGCCAGCTCGACGGTGACATGAAGGTCACTGGCTTTGCGCGGGGCATCGACCGCTATGCCGCAGGTCGCAACGATCTGAAGAACCAGTACCTGGGTGGCTACGCCACCTACCGTCATGACGACGGCCTGTATGTCGACAGCGTGTTGCAGGTAGGTCGTCACCGGAGCACCATCGGGCCCGACGGTTTACCGTCCAGCCAGAACAAGGGTCACAGCTTGCTGGCCTCGGTCGAAGTGGGGCGCTCGTTCAACGTGGCGTCGAGCTGGCGCATCGAGCCGCAGCTTCAACTGGTGCACCAGCGCCTGAGCCTGAACGACAGCACCCTCGTCGGTGCCCGGGTGCAACAGGACCCCGCCAGCAGCTGGGCCGCCCGCATCGGCGTGCGCTTGAAGAGCAGCATCGTCACCACGGCGGGCACCGTGCACCCTTACGCGCGCATCGATGTGTGGCATTCGGGCAGTAACACGGACAGCGCGCGTTTCGTCGGCCCGGCGGCCTCCACCGACGTCTCGACGCCTACAGGCGGCACCCGCACGGAAGCTGCACTGGGCGGACATTGGCAGGTCAGTCCGAACGTTGGCGTGTATGGCGAACTGGGCCAGATGTGGGCTGCGGGCGGCAGCGTTAGGACCGAAGGCGGACCCAACGGGAGCGTGGGTGTGACGGTGCGCTGGTAGTTCGCCGCGGTTGCGTCGGGTGAGGGGCGGGCAGGGCCCGTGCCCGGCGTCGGTCGCGACGGCCTGCGCGGTGGAGGCCGTTTGCGTCACCGCAGCCCAGGGCACGCCGGTGGCCGCCTGCCCGATGCCGCGCCGTGGCGGCCGATACACAACGGGTCGCGCGTCTGATCATTCACCGCGAGTTAGTGCTTGATGCGATTGCCAAAGCAGTACGAAGCCGGCGCTCTCGAAATACCCTGATCCACTCAGATCAGGGAACGCAGTACGGCAGCGATGCCTGGCGGCGGTTCTGCAAGGCCAATCATCTAGAGTCGAGCATGAGCAGACGAGGAAACTGTTGGGACAATGCGGTGGCGGAGTCTTTCTTCAGCATGTTGAAGAAGGAGCGCATCAAGAAGCACATCTATGCTGACCAGGAAACCGCTGCGCTCGATCTGGCCGAATATATTGATAGTTTCTACAATCCAGTACGGCGGTGCAGGTATCTTGGCGGTGTCAGTCCGAACGAGTTCGAGGCTGCACACCGCAAGAAAAAATCAAGTGCCTACTAAATCCTGGTAACGCCACTCGCCAATCGGCACTGACCGACAGCAATCGACCCGTTGCAGTAGTTCGAGCTTCGCCAGTCTATGTCTGCTGCTGGAAGAGCGCCCAGTGAGAATCCGGGTCTGAACGGCCGAGCTACGTGAGTTGCGCTGAGAGTCTGCTCTTACAGCCAATATTCATCTTCATCAATTGAACCGAAGTCGCGAATCAGCCCCGACGTATTCAGGCCGCCTTTATAGGCAAGCTTGACGGTGCACTCGAACGAGGAGCGGGGGGGAGAAACGAGTGCAGGCAATTATGACAACCCGCAGCCCCTTACTGGTGTCGACTGCACGCATCGAAGACATGGCGCTATTACATAAGGAAAAACCTTTCTAAGTGCGAAGCTGCTCCAGCGCGATATTTGATATGTCACGCCGCAAGGCTTTATGGGTAAACTTGAGGCTTGTGCAAAATCTTTACTAAAAGTAATATTTAATTTTGTAGACTTGTGTGCTGACTGCTCATGCTTCTCCAGTTCTTCCTGCCATATATCATGTTTTGCCAATTGGCTTCGTGGGGATTGGCACAAAACTTTGAAGGTCTTGGGCTCTTTACCTACATGAACACTACGCCAATGCAGGTAGGAGACGCGCTGCTATATCCGCTAAATTTAAACCCGGCAGTGGGCGTTGCTGGGTTGACAATATTGCTATCCGGCATTCTTCTCCTTGTATTTTTTTTAAATATCCGTGCATGTTTTTACTTGAATAAGTGGGTCGGAACGACCGGAATTGTTCTTTGGTTAGCACCGGGTCTATGCAGCGTATTAGGTTTTGCGCCTAGCCTTCACGCGTTAGGTCCGGAAATATTCCGTTTTAACTCAGGTTTTTTAGGTAACGTCGAATCAGCTTTGGCCAACCTTCTCATGTGTTTGATTGGGGGGTGGTCCTTTATCCTGTTGATTGGCTCACGTTTTGGAAGAAATGAGTTCAAAAATTTCTACGATCACATTTGGTACACATTGGGACTGATGGCGGCGCTGTACTTCGTTGTTGATTCCGGCCTGTCTTCGTACCAAAAAGATCTGATAGAGAAAGATGATCGTCTGGTTCAGACTCTGGAGCTCTTTCGTGCAGGTGAAAAAAACCTCGAAATGCTGTGTGAGTTGCCGGAAGTTCGGGATATATCTCCCGCTCTATGTGCGCTTGCTTCGAAAATGGACTGGAACCTGCGCAACTATCTTGATTTCAAAACCGTTCTGCGCGCAAGAATAGAGCCGCCTGATTGGATTTCGACCTTGACCCACGATCCCGAGGTGGCTCTTGAGATCACAGCGCTAAATACAGCTGCGTGTGGACGCCAGGAACGGTTGACACAATGTCAAAAAATTTCTCCCGAACTAGCTGTGTCTATGCAGGACCTTGACTCGACATTTGTTTTTCCGCCGCCAGATTACGCGAAGGCAATTTCGAAAATCCACGCCTCCATGAGTCAAACTGACGATCGCATCCAACAGATTCATCGCGGTCACAATATGCGTTATTTCATTTTTCTTTTTGTGGCGATATTGGCTGGCGGGAAACTGGCTAATGCATCGCGCGCAATGGTTAAATACGATTCGATCAGCCCGCCATCGTGGACATTGCTCACGGTCAAGTATCTTATTAAAAAGATCGCGACTTTACTTGGGCTTGTGGCAATGTTCATGGGTTGCATGCGCCAAAAAATTTCTGGCCTGTTTAAAACACTAATAATGCGTCTTCGTAGAGCTAGGATCGTCGTTCTCGCCCGACGGAAAAGAGCTTCGCCCGAACGGCGATACGCTAAACGATAGCCGCGGCATAAAATCTCCCGGTCGAAAGTCGACACCTGCGTGACGCCGTCCTGTTTTGATGAACGTATATCTGGGCTCTGGCGTACAACGTTGACGTGATTTTCGCTAGCGGCATGGAAGCATGCACCGCAAGCTTGCATAGGAGGCCTTTCGCCTCTTAAATGCAATTCGAACATCAAAAGATGAGGCGCTCAAGCGCTCCTCACGGAAGCTGTTGTTCAGAGCGTCGACCTAGCAGTCGTGTTGCGTGCGGATCTCGAGTGGATCGATTGTCGGCCGTAAAAGGGCGGAGGCTGCCTGCTGGAATTCGCCGGATGGCATTCGCGGGGAAGGCAGCCAGGCTTCTCCGTTGTCCACTTCCGAAGCGGTGTAATGACCCAGCAGAACCTGCTCAGGTTAAGCGGCTAATGCAAATGCCTCAGCCGGGGTCTTCATGCCGAGCGCCTGGTGCGGGCGCCGGTGGTTATAAAAGCGTATCCAGTCCCCTACAACGCGGCTGGCGTGCTGGATGGTCTCGAAGCGATGCCGATGCGCGCATTGCTCTTTCAACGTGCGGATCACGCGTTCGACCATCCCGTTCTGTTGCGGGCAGTGCGGCGTGATGAACTCTTGGCGCAGCCCGTAGCCTCGCACCAACGCTGTATAGCTACGAGAGGTGAAGACCAACCCGTTGTCGGATCGCAGCAGGAATGGCACAGGCACGCGGCCCAGCGTTCCAAAGCGGGCGATCAGGGCATGTTCCAGTGCGCTTCCTGCGGTGCAGGCCTTGCCGCTGCGCGACAGATGCCAACCCAGCAACTCCCGGGTATGGCAGTCAATCACCAGCGCCAGCGTCGCCCAGCCATCCCGACCCGCCCAGACGCGGCACAGATCCGTCGACCAGCGCTCGTTAGGCCTCGTGGCCACCGACGGCAATGCCTGGATCCGGGGCCTGAAGCCGATGGGCCGCTTACGGACCTGCCAGCCCATCAACTGGAACACGCGCTGCACGGTGTTCTTGTTGAACCCCAACAGATGCGCCACCGTCGATAGCCAAACGACGGCGATTCTTCGATCAGCGCCTTGATGGGCGCGACAAACTGCGGATCGAGCTTTGGCGATGCCTTCACCGCCTTGTAGTAGACGGTGCGGCGAGGCACGTTGAACCAGCGGCACAGCTTGGCGATCGAGACGGTGATGCCGTCGGCTTGCAGTCCCTGGTGGATCGTCTCGATCACTTCTCGTCCTCGCCCAGCAGGGACTGCAATTTTTTTCTCGCGCGAAGCTCCAGCATCGCCTCGCCGTAGGCCTCTTGAAGGTCCTTGAGCTGGCGCTCGTACTGCTCGCGCACGTCCTGTGGATTGGCCCGCAAGGCATTCTCCATGCCCCGCTTGCCATCGTCGACCCACTGTTCGACCTCTGAGGGCGACAGGTCGTATTGGCGGCTGGCCTCGGCGACGGTGGTCTTGCCTTGAATGATGTCCAGCACTAGCGCGCTCTTGCGCTTGGCCGTCCAGCGTTTGATGTCGTCTTCCATCTTCATGCTCATCGTCAATTCCCTCGATTGTGACGTGAGCAGGTTTTCACTGGGTCATTACAGCCCTGCGTCCGATCTACGCTGCCGCCAGCGAACAAGCGGCCGAGCAGGCGCTGCAAACGTTCGCCGATGGACCCTGGGGGATCAAGTACCCAACGATCGTCCAGGCCTGGCAGCGGGCCTGGGAGAACGTCACGCCGTTCTTCGTCTTTCCGCCAGACATCAGACGCGTGATTTACACCACAAACGCCATTGAAAGTTTGAACATGCAGTTGCGCAAGATCATCAAGACGCGGGGGCACTTCCCCAACGATGAGGCCGCCATCAAGCTCCTATGGCTGGCGCTACGCAATGTGCTGGCCAAGTCCGTCAGGGCGACCTTCGACTGGAAAGCCGCCATGAACCAGTTTGCTATTCTGTTCGGTGAACGGTTTACTGCGGTGCGGGGATAACAACTTTTAAAACGCCTCGCCCACAAAAATACGGACAGGCCCCGAGTGGCTGACAACTCCGGTACAACCCAAAAGCAGACACACTTGGTCGACCGGTTTTGGCCGCGAACTATCGTCGTTGGCGAGCCACTTCCTACTCGCAGCCGACACCCGCAGTGTTCTGGCTACCGAACCGCCGCACATTCATCCAGTTGCCGCTCTCCGCCCGCGCTCATCCCGCCACCCTCAATACCGCCAGCGCAGGTTCAGCGACCCCGCATGTTCGCGGTTACCCCCGCCGTACTGCCCGCTGTAATTCAAGCCCACGGACGCATTCGTCGACACCGCCACTTCCGCGCCCAGCTCGGCAATGGCCGCGTTGCGCGCGATGGGTGAACCGGACACCGTGAACGCCTGGCCTCCATCAAACGCCATCGTGGATTGCGGTAGCACATCGCCAAACGCATGGCGCCAGCCCAGCGTGGCTTGCAGGCGGCCTTCGGCGCCATTCAGCGTGAAGTCCGTTTGCGCGCGCAGCCCCAAGGTGCTGCTGGTCTGCTTGTCGCTGCTGCTTTGGCCGTTCAACGCCGCCGAGCCCCCGGATTCCGAGAAGCTACGGCTTCGCAGGTCGCTCCAGGCCAGGCCCACGAAGGGTTCAAGCGTGGTGCGATCGGACAAGGGCATGGCATAGCCCAGTTCGGTGAAGAGCTGGGTGGTGCTGGCGCCGTAGTCGGCGGTGAGCTTTTGCGATGCGCCGGCCACGGTGGCGTAGCGTTCGGTGCTGACGTCGTGCCAGGTGTACGACGTGCCGACCAGCAGGTTCAGCTTGCCCGCGCCCGCGTCAAACGACTTGCCGCCATAAATGGCTGCGCTGTAGCCGGACACATCCGCGCTGGATGCGCGGTCATCCACG
This sequence comes from Achromobacter spanius, assembly GCF_002812705.1. Classification (NCBI taxonomy): domain Bacteria; kingdom Pseudomonadati; phylum Pseudomonadota; class Betaproteobacteria; order Burkholderiales; family Alcaligenaceae; genus Achromobacter; species Achromobacter spanius. The sequence continues at coordinate 3,860,594 of NZ_CP025030.1, forward strand.
CGGATCTTGCTGTCGGTGTAGCCGACGGCCCCGCCCAGCCGCCAGCTGTTGCCCACGGCATGGTCGGCGCCAACGAAGACGCCGCCCGTGTGTTGGCGGACTTGCGCGGTATTGTCCGTGGCTTTCTGCGTTTGCCAGTTGCCGACAAGCTCGGCCCAGGCGGGCTGTGCGTTCGACGACGGCAAGGCGGACGCGGACAGCGTGCCGCCCGCTTGCGCCGTGGGCGCGCCCGGACGCATGCCCGCGTTCAGGTTGGCGCGCAGGTGCGACAGCGGCAGGGTGCGCGTGGTGCTGCTGGCACCCATCAGGCTGGACGCGACGCTGGCGTGCGCTTCGCCGGACAGGCTGTCGAAGGCGGCCGGCGGCGCGCCGTTGGGCAAGGTCAGGATGTATTCGTGCAGCGCATTGCCGGATGGCAGGCTGTCCAGCGCGTTGGCGACGGCGCGTTGGTTGGCGCTTTGGGCCGCGTCCGCGAAGCTGACAGGGCGGCTGGGCGCTACCTGCTTGCGTTCCAGTTGTAGCGTGACGTCCTGCGCGCCGTAGCGCAATGCCGGGTTCAGATAGGCATAGTTGGACAAGACGCTGTTGAATTGCCCGCTAATGGAGCCCGCCGTCAAAATGGTGTACTGGCGCATGCTGGTGAAGCCGCTTTCCGGTCCCACATGCACCACGGACCCAGCCAGATTGGCGGTGCCGCTGACCGCGACACGGGCGCTATCGGACGAAGCCGGGTCGGCCGCCACTTGATAGATGGCGCCCGGCAGGAAGGTCAGGTTGCCCGCCACGTTGAGCGTGCTGTTGACCGTGCCCGGCGCCAAGGTCGCGCCGCTTTGCAATGTGGTGGTGCCGACCTGGCCCGTGCCTTGCAGCAACGCGCCGTTGGCCAGCGTCAAGGTGCCGCCGAGCTTGCCCGTCGACGCAAGGTCCAGCGCGCCCGACTGCACCAGCGTGTTGCCGGTGTAGGCGCTGCTGTCTCCCGAGAGCCTGAGCACGCCCAGGCCACGCTTGGTCAGGTTGCCGTTTCCGGTGATCGTTCCGGTCAAGCCGAGCGTGGTATCCCGAGCCACGTCGATGCCGCTGGATTGCGACACGCTGACAACGCGGTTCGTGTCAAAGCTGGCCGTGGTGGCCAGCACGCCGCCGCTCAAGGTCAGACCACCCGACGCGGCACCCAGGTTGGCGTCCCTGGACACCGACAAGGTTCCCAACCGAACGTCGGTGCCACCGGTGTAGGTGTTGTCACCCGCCAGCACCAACGTGCCCGCGCCGGCCTTGGTCAGGGTCGTGCCGTTCCAGCCCGTGGCGGCATTGGCCATCTGGTCTTCAAGCGCCACGCCCAGATTGAAGCGGTCGGTGGACTGGGCCAGGGTGAATGTGCCGCTGCGGGAATTGGTGTTGGTGGTCCAGTTCAGGTCGTAGCGGGCGCGGTATTGCAGGTTGTTGGTGGACTTGCTTGTGTGGACGGTCAGGTAGTCCACTTGGCCCGTGACACCGCCCACGTTCACCGCGCTGAAATTGCCCTGGATGCCGTTTTGGGTATCGATAAGCACCGTTTCCAGCTGCGTGTTGTTGGCAATGCCAGTCAGGTTGAACACCGTGCCCGCGCCCAGGGAAACCGAGGCGGCCTGCAATGCGGGGCCGCCCGTGCCCGCCCCGAGTTCCAGGGTGGTGTTGTTGCCCAACACCACGTCGCCCGCTACCCGCAGGGTGGCAGGCGCGTGGACGGACAGTGTGCCAAGGTTGCCGGCAACAAACAGGTTGCCGGAGAGTTGGTTGGCGGCGCCGGTGGTGCCGTCGCCATACTGCAGCGTGCCGCCTGACACCTGGGCCGAGCCGCCCAGCTTGTCCAGCACCATCAGTTTGCCGCCCGACACCGTCGTCTTGCCCGTGAAACCGCTGCTGTCCCCCGTCAATATCGTTGTGCCGGCTAGTTGATTAAGCTGGTGCTGCCCGGTGCTCGCGCTCCGCAGGGCCGGCGCGAATTTGAGACCTGTGTCGGTGTGGTTGAAGTTCAGGCTGGCGACACCTGCGCCAAACTTGATCTCGGACGCCTTGAGCGTGCCGGCGCGCACCGCGGCCAAGCCGGTTTCGCTACCGATATTGATGGTGGCGATGCCGGCCAGGTACGGGAGCGTGTTGTTCACCATCTCCACGGCCTGTGTGCCTGCGACGCCGGCCGTGACGGTGCCACCATCCGCGATGGTCAAGGTGCCGTTGGCCTGCCCCACGGCCATGGATATCGGGCCCGCGCTGGACCATTCGGAACCTGCTCCGGAGACGGTCACCCGGCCGTTGCCTCCCCGGCTTCCTATCACGGCGCTGTTGTTGTTCACGACGCCGCCTGCCAGAACAGACAGACTGCCCTGACTAGTGAGGTCGCCCACGCGCAGATCGCCGTCGATATGCCAGGACGAGGCGGAACCTGTCACAGTCACGGAGCCGATGCCGCTTGCATCGCTGCCGAGATACGCGTCGGCGCTGAACAAACTACCGCCCGCCTCGACGAGTACGTTGCCGCGTCCGCCTTGCGTGCCGACGCTAAGCGCGTGGCTATTTCGCCAGACGGAATCTGCGCCCGACACCGTGACTCGCGCGGCGCCGTTATTCATAGCAGCGACCGTGCCAAGCAGGTTATTGACCTGGGCGCCATTGGTCACCGTCAATGCACCCGTGCTGGTCGTGCCGACGAACAGATTGCCCGTATTGGCCCAGACGGCATTCGGGCCATCCACAGTGACAGCCGCGGAGAATGCGAATGGCGAAACATGGTCAATGGTGGCGCCATTGGAACCCAGCTTGTCCAGAATCTGTAGCTCACCGCCGGTCACGTTGATTGCGCCAAGAAATCCGTGGCTGTTGGCGAGCAGGCTCGTGGTGCCGCTGTAGTGATTGAGTTGGTGGACGCCTGCGCCGTCACTTCTCAGGCTGGGAGCAAAACCAACAACCGTATTGGTATTGAAGTTCAGCTTGGCCGTGCCTGCGCCGAAGACGACCTCTTTCGCCCGCAGCGTGCCCAAGTCCGTGGGTGCCGCGCCAGGAGTCGCGCCGATGTTGATGGCGCCGATTGCGCCGGCCGCCGTGGCCAGCGACACGATTCCCGTGCCCAGGACTTGCGCTTGGCCAAGGTTAAAGAGGTTCAACGTGCCGGTACCTTCACCCCCGACTGAGAGCGCCTGATTCAGCAACCAGCGGCTACCTATCCCGGAAATATACGCTGTGCCGCTGGTGCCTGCGGCGTTGCCGATTATGCCGTTGGTGTTGTTCAGGCCCGCGCCACCGTCTATACGAAGTGTGCCGATAGCCGTGTTGCCGATGATCATGTTTTCGGCCGACCCCCAGTCTCCCGGGTGGCCAGGAAAAATATCGCCCGAGCCGACGATGGTTTGCGCCATCGCCGTCGGCATCCCGCAGCCGGCAAACAGCGCGGCTGTCGCAAGCATGCTGGGTAAGAACGCCCGTGTGTATCGCTGCGCGATGTCAGCGGCTGTGCTTCTTGTTGCGATCCTTCTGATGCGGTTTACCCGCCGGGGCTGCCCGCCGCTCTTGCCTTGTCCTTTTGCATGCTCACCCGCCACCTGCCATAAACCCGCGCTACGGTTGAAGATAATGCGATACGTACGGTTCATGGGCGGTTCTATCTGGTGCTTGTCCGCGGGAGGAATATCCCGCGGACAATAATTGATATTCACGCTGGGTTTTGAGGCCCAGCGCAGGACTATCAATTAGAAAGATCGCCCGTGAATTTGCCTATCCCTGATATTTGGTACTGATGCGTGTTTTATCAGGATGGTTAAAAAATGGCGCAAAGCGGTATTAAGGTTCGGCGACGTTGTTTTCCGTTTTCATTATTTCCCGTTTTCACTCACCAGCACCGGCTTGTCGCGATACTTCGCCGGAAACGTCTTCGCCAGATTCTCCACCTTCGGCACGTCATTCACCACGATGTACATGCTGTTCGGGTGGCGCACCAGATAGTCCTGGTGATACGCCTCGGCGGGATAAAACGCTTGCAGCGGTTCCACCGTGGTGGCCAGCTTCTTTGAATACACCCCCGTCTTGTTCAACTGCTCGATATACGCCTCGACCACCTTGCGCTGGTCTTCGTCCGCGGGAAACACCGTGGACCGATATTGCGTGCCGCGATCCGGGCCTTGGCGGTTCAGTTGCGTGGGGTCGTGGGCCACGGAAAAGTAGATTTGCAGCAGTTCTCCGTAGCTGACCTGCTTGGGGTCATACGTGATTTCAACCGCTTCGGCGTGGCCGGTGCGGCCGCCGCTGACGGCGTCGTAGTCGGCCGTCTTCGCCGTGCCGCCCGCGTAGCCGGATACGGCATTGCTGACGCCTTTGACGTGCTGGAACACGGCTTGCACGCCCCAGAAGCAGCCGCCGGCAATCACCGCTTTTGCTTGCGGTGCCGTGGCCGGGGTTTGGTCCACCGCCGGGGCAGGGATGATGAAGGCGGTTTCGGCGGATTGCGATGCGCCCGCACCCAGCAGGCCGCAGGCGGCGGCAAGGGCTGCGCAGAATTTTTTGGCTTGGAAGTTCATGGTCGGGATTCCTGATAAGGCGGGTGTTCGGTGCAGGCCGGGGGTAGCGCCGGGCGTATCAGTCTCGGGGCGGGTCAGCCCCGGGCGGGTCAGCCCCGTGGGACTCAGCCCTGTGCCGTAAACGTCATGGCGACGCCGTTCATGCAGTAACGCAGGCCGGTGGGGCGGGGGCCGTCGTCGAAGACATGGCCCAGGTGTCCGCCGCAGTTCGCGCAATGCACGGCGGTGCGGACCATGCCGAAGCCGGTGTCGCGGGTTTCACCGACGGCGTTGGCCAGGGGCTGCCAGAAGCTGGGCCAGCCGGTGCCGCTGTCGAATTTGGTGCTGGACGAAAACAGGTGCTGCTCGCAGCCCGCGCACGAGAACGTGCCGTTGCGGTGTTCGTCGTTCAAGGGGCTGGTGTAGGGCCGTTCGGTGCCGTCGCGGCGCAGCACCTGGTATTGCGCGGGCGTGAGGCGGGCGCGCCATTGCTCGTCGGTCAAGGCGTAGGGGTAGGTGGCGGCGGCTTTGGCGGCCGACGCGCTGCGCGAAGTCAGCCAGGGGGCCAGGCCGGCCGCCAGCGCGGCGCCGCCGCCCAGGGTCAGGAAATGTCTACGGTTCAAACTCATGGCGTGGCTCCTTCAAGAGGCGATAGGGAACAGGGCGCAAGCAGGCGGCGCGGCGGGATCGAACCTCCGACCCCCGCGCTTGCCCGGTGCTTGTTCCTTACTTCTTCATTCCATCCTTGGACATGGAATCTTTCGACATCGAATCCTTGGACATGGAATCCTTGGACATGGAATCCTTCGACATCGAATCCTTCTTCATACCGTCGTGCGCCATGCCGTCCTTGCTCATGCCGCTTTTCGCCATGCCGTCCTTGGCCATCCCGTCTTTCGACATACCGTCCTTGGACATCGAGCTCTTGCTCATGCCGTCTTTGCTCATGCTGTCCTTGCCCATGGTGTCGGCGGCATGCGCGGCCACGGCGCCAAAGGCCAGGCACAGGGAAAAAGCAGCGGTGGTGAGATTCTTCATGATGCGTTCCTTTGATGGATTGAGTAAGACAGGAGTTGCACCTAGCTTCCGCCGAACCAGTTGTAGCCCTGGTCCTCCCAGTAACCGCCTGGGTAGGTGTTGGTGACAAAAATTGCCTGTATGTGCTTGGGGTTCTTGTAGCCAAGCTTGGTAGGCATGCGCAGCTTCATGGGGAAGCCGTACTCGGGGGGCAAGGTCTTGCCGTCATAGGTCAGTGCCAGGATGGTCTGCGGATGCAGCGCCGTGGGCATGTCGATGCTGGTGTAATAGTCGTCGGAACACTTGAAGCCCACGTACTTGGCCGTCAGGTCCGCGCCAACGCGCTTGAGAAAGGTCGAAAACGGCACGCCGCCCCATTTGCCGATGGCGCTCCAGCCTTCCACGCAGATGTGGCGGGTAACCTGGTCCACCTGCGCCATGGCGCGCAGTTCTTCAAGCCGCCATTGGCGCTTGTCGGCCACCATGCCGGTGACTTCCAGCCGGAACGTTTCCTCGTCCACGTGGCGCACTTCGTCGATGCCGTAATAGGCATTGAAGGGAAAGGGCCGCGTGATCATGGATTCCGGGTAGGTGGGCGCCAGCTTGTTGGGGTCGAACAGCCAGCCCTGCACGCGGTCGTTGAAACGCGAGACGGACGACAGCGCCTTTTCCACGTTTTCATCGTCGGACAAGGAACACCCCGACAGCATCGCCACGCCGCCCAGCGTCAGGCTGTTGCGCAGAAAGGCGCGGCGGGAAGGTTGTTCGACGCGCCTGGTGATCAGGTTCTTGGCTTCTTTCAGAATGGCCGCGCCGTCCAGGCCCAGCAGCGACAAGCGTTTTTTCTGGCTCACGTTGGGCTCCTTATTTGCCGCGGATCATGGCGACGAGGCTACGGGGCACCAGCGCCACCATCACCAGGTGCACCGCCACGAAGGCCACCAGCAACGCCATGGCGAAGAAGTGGATGCGGCGTGCGAATTCATAACCGCCCATCAGCTCGCGCAGCAGGTCGAACTGCACGGACTTCCACAGCACCAGGCCGGACAGCACCAGCACCACGATGTCGACAATCACGAACAGGTAGGCCAGCTTTTGCACCTGGTTGTAGTGGCGCAGGTCGCCGTGGGATAGCTTGCCGCGCAAGGCCGCACCCAGGTCGGCGACCACGCCGCGCGGGCTTAAAGGGAAGAATTTGCGCCAGAGCCGGCCGGTGGCCAGGTTCAGCGCCAGATACAGCAGGCCGTTGGCGAACAGCAGCCACATGGCGGCAAAATGCCATTGCAGCGCGCCGCCCAGCCAGCCGCCCAGGGTGATGCCGTTGGGAAAGGTGAAATCAAAGAACGGGGCGGCGTTATAAATGCGCCAGCCGCTCATCACCATGATCACCACCGCCAGCGCGTTCAGCCAGTGCACAATGCGCAGCCAGCCGGGGTGGATGACGCCGGGGGGCCGGGCGGCGGCGGGGGGAATGTGACTGGCGGGGCTTGCCATCATGGCGGGTCTCCGGGGCGGGGTGCTGTCGTTGGAGCCATTCTTCCCCGGGGCCGATATCGAAGTCCTCACGCAAACTTAAAAAAATTGTGATAACTCGCCGCCCGCGGATTGGCGACAATGGCGGTATTCCCCTTGCCCGAGCCCCCCCATGGACACGCCCCGCCGCGTTTTGATAGTTGAAGACGACGCCCACATCGCCGAATTGCTGCGCCTGCATCTGCGCGACGAGGGCTATGAGGTGGAACACGCGGCCGACGGCAACGAGGGCATGCGCCGGCTGGAAGAGGGCAGTTGGGACGCGCTGGTGCTGGACCTGATGCTGCCCGGCATCGACGGCCTGGAAATCTGCAAGCGCGCGCGGGCCATGGCGCGCTACACGCCCATCATCATCACCAGCGCGCGGTCCAGTGAGGTGCACCGCATTCTGGGCCTGGAATTGGGCGCGGACGACTATCTGGCCAAGCCGTTTTCCATGCTGGAACTGGTGGCGCGGGTGCGGGCGCTGCTGCGCCGTAGCAACGCCATTGAGCGCAATGCGCGCATTGATGCCGGCAGCCTGGCCGTGCATGGCGTGTCCATCGACCCTATTGCGCGCACGGTGGATGTGGATGATCGCCGGCTGGACCTGACGCCGCGCGAATTCGATCTGCTGCATTTCTTTGCCCGCCATCCCGACAAGGTGTTTTCCAGGATGGACCTGCTGAACCACGTTTGGGGCTATCAGCACGAAGGCTATGAGCACACGGTCAACACGCATATCAACCGGCTGCGCACGAAGATCGAGGCCGATCCGTCCGACCCCCGCCGCATCCTGACCGTATGGGGCAGGGGCTATAAATTCGCCGCCGGTCCGGGCGCTGCCGGAGGCTCGACATGAAACGATTCACCTTGACCCAACGCCTGTCCGCCGTCTTTGCGCTGCTGTTGCTGGCCTGCTGCGGCGCGTCGGCCTGGTTGCAGATCGCCGCCAATTCACGCTACGAGCAGGAAGTGGTGCAGCGCCTGTCCAGCGGGCTGGCGCAGCATATTGCGGGCAGCACCGAGCTGATGGACGCCAACGGCTGGAAGCCCGATGCGGTGCGCTCGCTGTTCGACATGCTGATGGCGGTGAACCCCGCCGTGGAGGTCTATCTGCTGAACAACGATGGCCGCATCGTGGGCGATGCCGCGCCGGCCGGGCAGATCAAGCGGCGCCAGGTGGACTTGGCCCCGGTCAAGCGCCTGCTGGCGGGCGGCATGCTGCCCATTGTGGGCGACGACCCGCGCAGCGAGGATGCCCAGAAGGTGTTCAGCGCCGCGCCCGTGCGCGTGGGAACGTCGGACGCGGGCTATGTGTACGTGGTGCTGCAAGGGCAGGCGCATGATGCGCTGGCGATGTCGGTGTCGCGCAGTTCGGTGTTGCGCACCACGCTGTGGTCGATTGCCTTGGTGGCCTTGCTGGGGCTGGTGGCGGGCTTGACGGCGTTTGCGCTCATTACGCGGCCGCTGCGTGCCTTGACGCGGGCAGTCAGCGCGTTTGAAGGCGATGACGGCAAGGCGCTGGCCGCCTTGGCCCGGCCGGGCGACGCCACGGACCAGAGCTTGAATGAAATCTCGGTACTGCGTCGCAGCTTCGTGCAGATGGGCGGACGCATCTCGGACCAATGGCGCGAGCTGACGCGGCAAGACCAGCAGCGCCGCGACCTGGTCGCCAATATTTCGCACGACCTGCGCACGCCGCTGACGTCCCTGCATGGCTACCTGGAAACGCTGCGCCTGAAAGACGAAACGCTGGACGCCAGCGAGCGCCGCCGGTATCTGGACATTGCGCTGGCGCAAAGCCGCAAGGTGGGACGTTTGGCGCAAGAACTCTTTGAACTGGCGCGCCTGGAGTCGGGCTTGGTGCGGCTGGAACCGGAAACGTTTTCCCTGCCGGAACTGGTGCAGGACGTGATGCAGAAGTTTGAGCTGGCCGCCGAAGCCCGACAGCAGGAACTGACGACCGACATTCCCCAGGCCTTGCCCCTGGTGCGGGCCGACTTGGGCCTGATCGAGCGCGTGCTGACGAACCTGCTGGACAACGCCATTCGCCATAGCCCACCGGGCAGCCGGATTGACTTGCAGTTGGGCGTGGCGCAGAACCGCGTGCAGGTGCAGGTGAGCGATACGGGCAAGGGCATTCCGCCTGAACTGCGCAACGGTTTGTTCACGCGCGCCTCGGCGTTGAACCGAGGGCCGCGTGATGGCGGCGGGCTGGGTCTGGTGATTGTGCAGCGCATTCTGCAACTGCATCAAAGCGAGATCCGGCTGGTGGAACGGCCGGAACCGGGGGCGGTGTTTCAGTTTGATTTGTCGGCGGCGCGGTAGGCGAAGCTGGCCGCCGCCGACGGGTTTTATTTGCTTAAGCCACTTGAGCCACGTAGGCCACTTAGGCTAATTACGCCGCCGTCGGCATCTGTCCGTGCAGCAGATAGTCCATCAATTCGCGCACCGACCTCATGGCGCTGCCGAACGGCAGCTTGGACGCGCCCCGGAAGAACAGGCCACGGCTGACTTCACCACGTAGCGCCGCAGCCAGCTTCAAGTCGATGCAAAACTGCCCAAAGCGCGACAGGCCATCGCGCAGCCCGCATTGCGTCAGGCAGTCCATGCGCTGGCTGCAACGGCGCGGGTCGCAGCGCGTGCCGGCTTGCAGGGTGGCTTCCTGGCGCAGATAGCGCGTCAGCCACGGCGTGGCGACCGCGCGCGCGGGCAGGCCGGCCACGCTGGTGAATTCGGCCAGTTGGGCCGGGTCCGCATCCATCAGCACGCGCTTGAAGTTTTCATGGGCATCGCCTTCCCGGGTGACGGCGAACGCGGTGCCCACCTGCACGCCATCGGCGCCGTGGGCAAGCCAATGTCGCACTTGATCATGGCTGCCTACGCCGCCCGCCACGATCAGCTTGGGGGCGTCGCTGCCCAATTGCAGTTCATCGAACAGCGCATGGCAGTCGGCCAGCACGCGCTGGAAATCAAAGCGTTCGTCATGAATGTCGGTGATGCGCGCGGCGCCCAGATGGCCGCCCGCATGGCCGGGGTGTTCGATCACCACGGCGTCGGCCAGCCGGCCTTTTTTCATCCATTTCTTCAACACGACGGCCACGCCGCGCGCTTCGGACAAGATCGGTACCAACGCCACCTTGGGAAAGTCCGCCGTCATCTCGGGCAGGTCCATCGGCAGCCCCGCGCCCATCACAATGGCCTGCGCGCCGCTTTCGCAGGCTTGCCGCACCAGCGCGGGGTGGCCGCGCACGGCTTTCATGACGTTCACCGCCACCAGGCCCCGGCCTTGCGCCGTGTCCAGCGCGGCGCGCACTTCGCGGTCCAGGGCAAGCAGGTTGACGCTGTCGATCAGGTCGCGGTCATTGCACTTGTCGGTTCTTTCAAGCAGGTCGGGATGGTGGTGGCGCAAATCAATGCTGGCAATGGTGCCCACCGCGTTCTGGCTGGCCACGGCGCCCGCCAGCCGATGCGCCGACACGCCGACGCCCATGCCGCCCTGCACGATGGGCAGCAGCTCTCGGCCGCCCAGTTTGAGTGATTTGAACCACGTCATGTTGAAGCCTTTCCTCTGGTCAAGTGGACAGAGGCTAGAGCAAGGCATGACGGGTTGCCTTGCGCGGGATCAAGCGGCGGGGTGATGGGGCGCAGCGACGCAGCGACGCAGCGACTAAGGGGCGCGACGGGCGCGGCGGATGTGGCGGGCGCTGCCGGGGCGCCGCGCGTGACGAGCGCCGCGGGCCTTAGCCCACGCGGCCGGTCAGGCGCCGGGCTGCGTTTAGCACATGGCTCAGATGGTCGGGGTTGTAGCGGTGCACGGGCGCGGTCAGCGTCACGGCGGCGGCGAGGCCACCCGACAGCAAAAATACCGGCGCCGATATGCCCGCCACTTCGTTCAGGCGGTCGCCCATGGCGGCAAAGTAGCCGTCCTGGCGGATGCGCGTGTAAAGCGCTTGTTCGGGGCCGGGCGCCTTGCCCAGGATGTCATCGAAAGCCGTCAGCACGCGCCCACCGCTGCCGCGTTCCAGCGGCAGCAGGTCGCCCGCGCGGATATGGTCGCGCACCGGGTTGGGCGAGTCCACGCGGTACAGGCACAGGCGCGCGTCGCCCTGGCGCACGTGATAGGCGGCGCTTTCGCCGGTGGCGGCGACCAGGTCGCGCAACACCGGCACCACCACATGCTCAAGGGAAAACGAAGCGGAATAAATGCCGTGCAGGCGTGCAATTTCCGGGCCCAGCGCGTAGCGGCCGTCATCCAGCCGTTGGATCCATTGCGCGTGTTCAAGCGAAGCCAGCAGGCGCAGCACCGTGCTCTTGTACAGGCGCGTGCGTTCGGCCAATTCCCCCAGCGACAGGGTGCGGTCGTTGGGCGTGAACACGGCCATCAGGCTCATCGCGCGATCGACCGCGGCAACGCCACCGGCGGCGGCATCGGCGTCGGCAACAGATTCGGTGGCAGCTTTACGCGGCATGGTGGGTCCGCGTGGTGACGGCCAGGGCGCAGGCAATGCGAACGAGCAAGGGAAGGGCGATCGGCATATTCCATCCTTTAGAACGGCAGGCGCCGCCATTGTAGGCACAGCTTCGCGCCGCGCCGGTATTCGCGCTTGACAGCGAATTTCGCTTCGTCTTTAATTCTATAAGAAAGAACACAGTTCTAATAGATAGAATATAAGGAGACGCAGTCATGGCGGATATCGCGCCCAACCCGGGGCAGGTACTGATCAGCGAAGTGGGCCCGCGCGACGGCTTGCAGTCGGTGTCGTCCACCATGCCCACGCAGGGCAAATTCCGCTGGATCGACGCGCTGGTGGCGGCCGGCGTGCGCGAGATCGAGGTGGCGTCGTTCGTGCCGGCTCGCCTGTTGCCGCAGATGGCGGACGCGGCCGAGGTCGTGGCCTACGCCGCGCGCATCCCGGGTTTGACGGTGGTGGCGCTGGTGCCCAATCTGCGGGGGGCCGAGGCCGCACTGCGGGCAGGCGTGCACAAGCTGACCATGCCGGTATCCGCCAGCCCCGCGCATTCCCTGGCCAACGTCCGCAAGACCCCGGAAGACATGGTGGAGCAGGTGCGCGCCATTGCCACGCTGCGCGACGAACTTGCGCCCCACGTGAAGCTTGAAGCCGGCATTTCCACCGCGTTCGGCTGCACGCTGCAAGGCCTGGTGCCGGAGGACGACGTGATTCGGCTGGCGTTGATGTGCGTGGAGGCAGGCGCGGATGAATCGGGCTTGTCGGACACGGTCGGCCACGCCAACCCGGCGCAGGTGCGTCGCTTGTTCCGGCGCCTGCGCGCGGAATTGGGCGCAAAGGCCGGCGCCGCGCACATGCACAACACGCGCGGCCTGGGCCTGGCCAATTGCCTGGCCGCCTGGGACGAAGGGGTCCGCACGTTCGACAGTTCGCTGGGTGGCTTGGGCGGCTGCCCGTATGCGCCGGGTGCGTCGGGCAATGTCGTGACCGAAGACCTGGTCTTCATGTTTGAAGCCATGGGCGTGCGTACCGGCATCGACCTGGAAAAAATCGTCGCGGCGCGTCAGCCGCTAGCCGCCGGCCTGCCGGGCGAACCGCTGTACGGCATGACGCCGGACGCCGGCTTGCCCTTGGGCTTTGTCCAGGCCCGCTAGCGGCATCCGCTTCCCCCTTATTGCCACCAAGGTGCATCCCACATGACTAGCAGTGCAACGTCCCGCCTTCCGTATGAAGGCATCCGCGTCGTCGAGTTCACCCACATGGTGATGGGGCCGACATGCGGCATGCTGCTCGCGGACCTGGGCGCGGAAGTGATCAAGGTCGAACCCATAGGCGGCGACACCACCCGCCGCCTGCTGGGCTCCGGCGCGGGCTTCTTTCCCATGTTCAACCGCAACAAGAAAAGCATTGCGCTGGACCTGAAGCAGCCCGAAGGCGTGGAAGCCGCCTTGCGCCTGATCGACACGGCCGACGTCGTCAGTGAGAACTTCAAGGCCGGCGTGATGCAGAAGCTGGGCCTGGACTACGCCACCTTGAAGGCGCGCAACCCCCGGCTGATCTACGTCAGCCACAAAGGCTTTCTGCCTGGCCCGTACGACAATCGCACCGCCTTGGATGAGGTCGTGCAGATGATGGGCGGCCTGGCCTATATGACCGGCCGGGCGGGCGACCCGCTGCGCGCGGGGTCCAGCGTGAACGACATCATGGGCGGCATGTTCGGCGCGATGGGCACCATGGCCGCGCTGGCCCAGCGCGAACACACGGGCGTGGGCGCCGAGGTGCAAGCCTCGCTGTTCGAGAACAACGTGTTTCTGGTTGGGCAGCACATGATGCAGTACGCAGTGACCGGCCGCGCGCCCGCGCCGATGCCCACCCGCATATCCGCGTGGGCGGTGTACGACGTGTTCACCGTCAAGCATGGCGAGCAGATTTTCCTGGCGGTGGTCAGCGACAAGCAGTGGGACATTTTCTGCCGCGCCTTCGGCCTTGAAGAATGGCTGTCGGACCCGCGCCTTGCCACCAACAACGATCGGGTCCGCGCGCGAGATTGGCTTATGCCGCTGCTGCGTTCGCATCTGGCGGGACATAGCGCGGCGGAACTGGCCGCGCGCTTCGAAGCAGAAGGCTTGCCCTTCGCGCCCATCACCCGGCCCGAGCAACTGTTCGATGACCCGCATCTGAAAGCCACCGGCGGGCTGGCGCCGATCACGCTGCCGGATGGCACTGACAGCTTCGTGCCGCTGACCCCGTTGACGCTGGACGGGCGGCAACCCCCCATCCGTTTGCAGCCCCCGGCTGTGGGCGAACACACCGACGCGCTCTTGCGGGCGGTCGGCTATCGCGACGATGAGATCGCGGCCTTGAAAGCAAGGCGCATAACAGAAGGAGACACACCATCATGATCGCTTTGACCCGACGCTCGTTCCTGGGCGCAACCCTGTGCGCGGCGGCCTTGCCGTTGCGCCTGCATGCCGCATCCGCGTATCCCGACGGCCGGCCCATCCGGCTGATCGTGCCCTACACGCCGGGCGGCGGCACCGATTCGGTGGCGCGCGCCATCGCCGCCAAGATCACGGGGGCGGCAGGGTGGTCGGTAGTGGTGGAAAACCGCCCCGGCGCGGGCGGCAACATTGGCATGGACCAAGTGGCCAAGACCCGGCCCGACGGCTTCATGCTGGGCATGGGCCAAACCGCCAATCTGGCAATCAACCCCGCGCTGATGCCCAAGATGCCGTTCGATGCCGGCAAGGATTTCGCGGCGGTCGCCATGATTGCGTCGCTGCCCGTGGTGCTGGTGGTGAAGGCCAACGCGCGATGGAACACGCTGGCCGACCTGGTCAAAGAAGCGCGCGCGCAGCCCGGCGCCATCAAGCAGGCGCTTGCCGGTTCGGGCACGGTGGGCCACCTGGCGGGCGAGCTGCTGGCGTATCAGGCCAAGTTCCAGGTGCTGAATGTGCCGTACCGGGGCGCGGCGCCCGCGTTGAACGACCTGCTGGGCGAGAACACCGACTACATGTTCGCCACGCCGCAGGCCGCGCAGGAAATGCTGAAAGGAAAAGTGCTGCGCCCCTTGGCTGTCAGCGCTCGCGAGCGCCTGTCCATCCTGCCGGATGTGCCGACCGTGGCGGAATCCGGATTCGACGGTTTCGAGGCCTTGGACTGGAAGGCGCTGGTGGCGCCCGCCGGCACCCCGCCCGAGGTGATCGAGACGGTCAACAGCGTGGTGCAAAAGGTGCTGGCGGACCCGGCCACCATCGCCATGTTCACGGCGGAAGGCAGCAAGGCGATGGGCGGTTCGCCCCAAGTGGCGCAGCAATACATTCTGGACGAACAAAAGAAATGGGCGGCGCTGATCCGCGAAGCCGGCATCCAGACGGCGGCTTGAACCCGTTGGTGGGGCAAGTGATGAGCGACCCCGCCATGCATGGCGCGGCAAGGCGCGCGGCATCGTTCCATGCCGGCAGCACGGTCACCAATGTGGCAATACGCCCCGATGGCGGCTCCGTCGTGATGACGGAATCCGCAACCGGGGCGATTCTGGAAGCGCCGTTGCCAGCGTAGCGCGATCAGGCCATCAGCTTCACAATCGCCGGCACCGACAGCACGGCCGTGTAGTAACCCATGAACTGCACGCCCGTGTTGAAGCCGAAGCGGCGCGACAGCAGGCCGCCGAAGAGGCCCATCGTCAGAATGACCAGCAGGCCCAGAAACTGGCCTTCCCAGATGCTGATGACGATGATCAGGCCCACGAAGGTGGCGATGATGGCTTCGTGGCTGACGCGGCGCGACACGAACAGGGCGGCGCGGCGCGCGAAGTTCATGGCGAAGGGGTAAGACACCAGCGCCGCCAGCAGCACGGCCAGCATGCCGTAGCCCAGGAATTCCCAGTGGTTCAGCAGGTTGTGCAGGTTATGCGTCTGGCCGGTGGCGGCGTCCACCGTGAAGCGCGGCGGCGCGTTGAACAGCGGCGCGGCGGGGCCGGCGGCCACGGGGCTGAGCGGCAGGCCGAATGCGATCAGCGGAATCAGCGCCTCGGCAATGTAGGTGGCTTCGGTGACGCCGTTGCGCGCAGACAGCACCGTCGTCAGGCGATGGTACGCATGCTTGATGCGCGAACCCACCAGCTCGCCCAGCACCACGGTCATGGCGACGGGGCTGAACACGAAGGTGGCGCTGGAGATGGCGGCGGTGGCCAGCGTCCAGCGGGTCTGCACGCGGTCCATGACCTTGAGCGGGTTGGGGAAATAGCCCGACCAGCCCTTGACGTCGGGCGCCAGCGAGAACGTGCGGACCTTGTCGCGCATCATTGTCTTGCGCCCCACGGGCGACACCACGGTGAACAGATCCGCGATCAACGGGCCGATGGCGATGCCCAGGAAGTAGCTGATGCTGAGCTTGACGCCGTACTTGGCGGTCAGGCTTTGCAGGGCAATGATCACCACCACAAAGGGCACCAGCAGCGCGACCGCCGACCAGCGCCCGGCCGAGAAGTACGCGATGAGCACCGCGGCGGCCAGAAAGATCCAGGGCGCGGATTTGGTGATCGCCGCGCCAAACGGCGCCAGCAATACGGCGAACAGCACGGCCAGCGGCACCGCCACGAAGGCGGCCACGATGGCGCCGGACACCATCTTGCGCAAGGCAATGTGCGGCACGCCCAGTTTGCGCAGCATGTTCGCGTCTTGCAGCAGCGGCGTGGCCAGGGTGTCGCCCGGTATCCCCAGTAGCGCCGTGGGTACCGCGTGCGTCATGTGCTTGGCGACGGCGCCGGCCAGGAAGAAGGTGAAGACGCCGGCGGGCGGTACGCCCAGCAGCACCACCAGCAGGGTTAGCGGCGCAAGCGTGGTGGTTTCGTCGGTGCCGGACACCAGGCCGATGGCGGCAAACACCACCGCGCCCAGCAGGCCCATGGCGGCGGCCACCATGATTTGTTCAAGCAGGATGGGGTCGCTCATGCCAGCGCCTCCTTGGATGCGCCTTGCGGCAGGTCGGCGGACTGCGTTGTTGCGGCCTGCGGCTTCGGCGGCGCCTCGGCGAACAGCTCGTACAGGCCCAGTTCCTTCAGCTCACGCACCACGGGTTCGGGCAGGTCGGCCAGCGAACCCAGGCCGCCCGGCTGCTCGGCCAGTTCGGCCAGCACTTCGGCTCGCCAGGCGGGGTCATGCGTGGAGGTGTGCTCGACCACTTCGCGCTTGGGCGGGAACAGGCGCGCGCAGAGGATGCCCGCGATCACGCAGCCGGCAAGGCCGGCCAGCATGGCGTAGGCGTGCGCCAGTTCCGGCGACGCCACCACGCCGCGCAGCCAGCGGCTGGCGGCGAAGAAGCCGGTCACGCTGATGGCGATGCCGATGCCGATGGCCCACGCCAGTTGGCGCAGGTCCACCGTGTCGTTCCACACTTCTGCCAGGCGCCAGGACGGCGCTGGGGATTTTGGTTCCATGTCTCTCTCCGTTGTGGTGGGGCGATGCGGCCGTGCCTTGGCCGCATCGCCTCTGTTCTTATGTGGCCGGGGGCCAGGGCTTATTTCTTGGCGCGCAGTTCCTCCAGCAAGGCCAGCGCGCGGTCGGTGCGTACGTCTTTTTCTTCGGCCATGCGCTTGGCGACCGTATCGATCTCGGCGCCCACGGCGCCCGCCACCAGCGCGATGTTGCGCGCATGCAGGGCCATGTGGCCGCGTTGGATGCCTTCGGTAGCCAGGGCGCGCAGCGCGCCCAGATTCTGCGCCAAGCCCACGGCCACCGCCACTTCGCCCAGCTCTTGGGCCGAGCGCACGTCCATGATCTTCAGGGCCAGCCGCGCCAGCGGATGCGTCTTGGTGGCGCCGCCCACCAGGCCCACGGGCATGGGCATTTCGATGGTGCCCACCAAGGCGCCCGACGTGTCTTTTTCCCAGGTGGTCAGCGACGTGTAGCGGCCCGAGCGCGCGGCGTAGGCGTGCGCGCCGGCTTCCACCGCGCGCCAATCGTTGCCGGTGGCGACGATGACGGGGTCGATGCCGTTCATGATGCCCTTGTTGTGCGTGGCGGCGCGGTACGGGTCGACGGCGGCGAAGGTGTAGGCGTCCAGCACGCCTTCGATGATGTCGGCGCCGCTGCGTTCCTTGGTGTCCAGCACTTGCGGCGTCAGGCGCACGCGGGCGCGCGCCAGGCGCAGGTCGGCCAGGTTGGACAGGATGCGCAGGCGCACCGAGCCGCCGGTGATTTCTTCCACCAGCGGCGCCACCGCTTCGGCCATGGTGTTGACGGTGTTGGCGCCCATGGCGTCGCGCACGTCCACGATCAGGTGCAGCACGATCATCGGGCCGCGCGGCGTGTCGGCGAACACATGCACGTCGATGTCCTGGCAGCCGCCGCCCAGCTCGATCAGCACCTTGTCGCGGCTGTTGGCCAGCGTCAGGATGCGTTCGCGTTCGCGCAGCAGCGCCAGCCGCGCGCCATGCGGGTCGGTCAGGCCCAGCACCTGCACCTGCGCGCGCATCAGGGGGCGCGTGCTTGACGTTTCAAAGCCGCCGCATTCGCGCGCCAGCTTGGCCATGTAGGACGCCGCCGCCACCACCGACGGCTCTTCCACCGCCATCGGCACCAGCACGTCGCGGCCATTGACCTGGAAGTTGCCCGCCACGCCCAGCGGCAGTTCGAAGGCGCCGATAACGTTTTCGATCATGCCGTCGGCGCGGTCCAGTCCCAGCGCGCCGGGCTGGGCCAGCAATTGTTGTTCATCGGGGGTCAGCGTGGCGGCCTGGGCAATGGCGGCCAGGCGTTGTGCGGGGGTCAGCGCGCGGAAGTTGGGTAGGCGTGAATCGGCCACGATGGCAGGTCTCCGTATCGTTATTGAGTGGCCTGATTCTAGGTAAACTGTACCGCTATTGAGAGGTACAGTTTTGCCAAACAGTACCATCGCACTGCACCAATTTTGGCGGGCGCCCCGGGCGAAAAACACAGCATGAATGACCCCAGCAATACCGGTAAACGGCCGCGCGGCGCGCCTATCGCGGAAAGCCTGGCCAAGCTGATCGGCCAGCAGATTGCCGACGGCGTCTACCGCCCGGGCGACAAGCTGCCGTCGCTGCGCGAACTGTCGCAGTTGCACCGCTACGCCAAGAACACCGTGGTGGTGGCGTTTGAAATGCTGGTGGCCCAGGGGCTGGTTGAACCGCGCCGTGGCTCGGGTTTCTTCGTGCTGGACGGCGACTTCGCGCGCAAGGCGGCCGACGAGGAACCCGGCCAATTGAGCCGCGCCATGGACATCGTCTGGCTGATGCGCGAGCAGCTCAAGACGCAGCCCGACGCCGTCCAGGCGGGCGATGGTTTTCCGCCCGTGGAATGGCTGGCCGACATGCGCATGGACCGCTATCACCAGAAGGTGGTGCGCACCGGCCTGGGCGCGCTGTTTCGCTACGGCAGCCGCTTTGGCTACGCGCCGCTGCGCGAAAGCCTGGTGCGCAAGCTGGGCGATGTGGGCGTGAATGTGGCGCCGTCGCAGTTGGTGCTGACCCATGGCGCCAACGAGGCGATGGACCTGGTGATCCGCTACTTTGTGCCGCCGGGCGCGACCGTGCTGGTGGACGACCCGGGCTACTACCCGCTGTTTGGCAAGCTGAAGCTGGCGGGCGTGCGCATGCTGGGCGTGCCGCGCCTGTCGGATGGGCCGGACGTGGTCGCGCTGGAAGCCTTGTTGCAGCGCGAGAAGCCGCGCTTGTTTTTTACGCAGTCGCTGGCGCACAACCCGACCGGGTCGGACATCTCGCTGGCCAAGGCCTACAAGGTGCTGCAATTGTCCGAGCGCTACAACCTGATGATCGTGGAAAACGATGCGCTGGCGGATTTCAAGCCCACGTCCGCCGTGCGGCTGTCGGCGCTGGACCAGTTGGAACGCACGATCTACATCGGCAGTTTTTCTAAGTCGTTCTCGGCGGCGTTGCGCGTGGGCTTCATCGCCTGCAACGCGGCCCTGGCTAGTGACCTGGCCGACCTGAAGGCGCTGGTACACGTCAGCAGTTCGGAATACTGCGAGCGCATGGTGGACGTGATGCTGCGCGAAGGGCATTACGAGCGCCATCTGGCGCGCTTGCGCCAGCGGCTGGAGGCCGCCACCGGCCATGCCTTGCAGGTGTTGGATGCACTGGGGGCCGAGGTATTCGCGCGGCCGACCAGTTCGCTGTATCTATGGTCATCGTTTCCGGGCGTGGCGGACTCGTTGACGTTGGCAACGGATCTGATGCCCGAGAAGGTCATCATGGCGCCGGGCCGCGTGTTCAGCGTGGACCCCACGGCGGTGTCGCCATGGTCGCGGTGCAATGTGGGCGCGATTGGGTCGCCGCGTTTTCGGGCCACGTTGGAAGCGGCGCTGGCGGCGCGGCGTTAGGCGCGTGAGACCGCCGGCTCTTTCTGCTGCCTTCTTCCGCCGTTCTTTCGGTTCAGCGATAAGTGAATTCGTCGAACCACTGCGCCATGCTTGCCTGCGCCGGCGGACTCAGCATGCGCGCGGCGGGCAGGTTGGAAGCACCGCGCGCCGCCTGCACCGCAAAGCGCCGCACACCCCGGCGCGCCAGCGCTTGCGCCATCACCAGCAGCCGTTCCTCGGCCAGCCAATCAGGGTGCCAGGTGATGCGGCATTCAAAGTCCGTACCCGCCGACAGCAACTGCGTCAGGCACGCCATCGCGGGGCGATGGGAATCGCGGCGGCCGGTGATGTCGTCGTAGCCTTGCGCATCGGCCTTGATGTCCAGGCCCACCCAATCCAGATGGCGCAACACATCGGCCAGGCGCAAGGGGTAGATGCCGGCCGTATGCAGGCCCACGCGGTAGCCCATGCGCTTCACGTCGCGGATCAACGACGGCAGGCGGGGTTCGGACAGCGGCTCGCCGCCTGAAAACACCACCGCGTCCAGCAAGCCCGCGCGGTCTTTCAGAAAGGCGCGCGTATCGCGCCAGTCGTAGCGGGCGGCGCGGGTTTGCAGATCGGGGTTGTGGCAGTAGTGGCAGCGCCATGGGCAACCGGCAATAAAGACCACGGCCGCCAATTGGCCAGGCCAATCCACCGTTGAAAACGGAACCAGTCCGCCGATGGCGGGCGCATGCCGGGGCAGGGCTGTTGCCACGGGTAGCGGGGGCGCAGCGCGCGCGGGTCGGCGCGCAACGGGTTCAGTGTTGTTCGACGAAGAAGCGGCGTTCATGGAATTCGCCTTGTTTGCCGGTGTTGAAGGACGTCACGGGGCGGTGATAGCCCATGACGCGGGTCCAGACTTCGCAGCGCACCGGTTCGGGGGCGTTGCCCTCGACCTCGCATTTCGGGCAGACGTCGTGGTGCCCAGCCAGATACCCGTGGTGGGGGCAGATGGAAAACGTGGGTGTGACGGTGATGTAAGGCAGCCGGAAGTTAGTCAGCGCGCGACGCACCAATTCCTTGCATGCCTGGGCGGACGACACGGCCTCGTTCATGTACAGGTGCAGCACGGTGCCGCCCGTGTACTTGCCTTGCAGCGTTTCCTGCAATTGCAGCGCATGGAAGGGGTCGTCGGTATGGCCCACCGGCAATTGGCTGGAGTTGGTGTAGTAGGGTTGGGCGTCGCTACCCGCCTGCAAGATGCCGGGAAAGCGCTTGCGGTCTTCGCGCGCGAAGCGATAGGTGGTGCCTTCGGCGGGTGTGGCTTCCAGGTTGTACAGGTGCCCGGTCTGTTCCTGGAATTCGGTCATGCGCTCGCGCACGCGGTCCAACAGGCGCACCGCCAGCGCGTGGCCGGCCGGCGTGGTGACGTCGTCGGCGTCGTGCGTGAAGTTGCGGATCATCTCGTTGATGCCGTTCACGCCCAGCGTGCTGAAGTGGTTGCGCAAGGTGCCCAGGTAGCGGCGGGTGTAGGGGTACAGGCCTTGATCGATGTAGTGCTGCACCACGCGGCGCTTGGTTTCCAACACGTCACGACCGAGTTCCAGCAGGTGGTCCAGCCGTTGCATCAACCGGGCTTCGTCGCCTTGGCAGGTATGGCCCAGCCGCGCGCAGTTGATGGTGACCACGCCCACGGATCCGGTCTGCTCGGCCGAGCCGAACAAGCCGTTGCCGCGCTTGAGCAATTCGCGCAGGTCCAGTTGCAGGCGGCAGCACATGGACCGCACCATGTGCGGTTCCAGATCCGAATTCAAGAAGTTCTGAAAGTAGGGCAGGCCGTAGCGCGCCGTCATCTCGAACAGGCGCGTGGTGTTGGGGTGGCTCCAATCAAAATCCGGCGTGATGTTGTAGGTGGGTATCGGGAAAGTGAACACGCGGCCCCGGGCGTCGCCGGCCATCATCACTTCGATGTAGGCGCGGTTGATCACGTCCATTTCTGCTTGCAGCTCGCCATAGGCGAAGGGCATTTCCTCGCCGCCCACGTAGGGCACCTGTTCTTTCAGGTCGGCGGGGCAGGTCCAGTCGAAGGTCAGGTTGGTGAAGGGCGTTTGCGTGCCCCAGCGGCTGGGCACGTTCAGGTTGAAAATCAATTCCTGCATGGCCTGCTTCACGTCCGCGTAGGTCATGGCGTCGCGGCGGATGAAGGGGGCCATGTAGGTGTCGAACGAACTGAAGGCTTGCGCGCCCGCCCATTCGTTTTGCAGCGTGCCCAGGAAGTTGACGATCTGGCCGATGGCCGCCGACATATGTTTGGGCGGCGTGGATTCCACCTTGTTGGGCACGCCGTTGAAGCCTTCGGTCAGCAATTGGCGCAACGACCAGCCGGCGCAATAGCCGCTAAGCATGTCCAGGTCATGGATGTGGAGGTCGCCGTCGCGGTGCGCCTGGCCCGCCTCGGGTGTGAACACGTGCGATAGCCAATAGTTGGCCGTAACCTTGCCCGCCACGTTCAGGATCAGGCCGCCCAGGCTGTATCCCTGGTTGGCATTGGCGTTGACGCGCCAATCGCGTTGGTCCAGGTATTCCTCCATGGCGCTTTCCACGTCGACCAGCTTGTTGCGGTCGAAAGAGGCGGAGGGGATGTTGCGGGGGAGCGGGGGCTGTAGAAGCATGGCTGACACCATATGTAGTGGAGTGTCAAAACTCTATCACTACATATGGTGTGAGTGACTGCCCGTGGAAGGCGATGTCAGCCTGGCTTGATGCGGGTCAAACAAGGAAAAACGAAGGGGCAAATCGCAATGCGGCTTTGGCCTGGCGTCAGAAGCCGATGCCGATGCCCGCCAAGGAAATGGCCACGGCGAACGCGGCGGCGCGTGCGGCCGGACGGGGCGCCCACGACAGCATGCCGACCCATAGCAATGCGCCCGCCGACAGCCAGCCCAGCCACGCCACCACGCCTACCGTATTGCCCCACAGGCCCACGCAAGGCAGCAAGGCCAGCGCCAGCAGCAGCACGCCCGCGCCGCGCAGCACGCGCGTGTGACCGGCCGATGGGTCGCGATCCCACACCTGCTCGTAATGGCGCGGCATGGCCAGGCTCAGGCAGGCCATGCCCGAGTAGGTCAGCAGCAAAGCCACTGCAATGGCGAATACGTCGTTCAGGTTCATGCCGCTGCCTTTTGCGTCGCGCGGGGGGTGCGCTGGGCGGGCGCGGACTGGGGCTTCTTCCACATACGGATGGCCGCCCACGCGGATAGTACGCCAACGGCCACGGCGGTGAGTTCGACGCCCGCGCTTTCCCAGTCGCCGCGCGCCATCTGCGCCGCGGTGTGGTCGCCCAATGTGAAGAACGACAGCACCGGCAACAGCAGGCACAGCGCCGCCAGCAAGCCTAGCTGCGTGATCCACGCAAGCCGGGGACGACACAGCCAGGCATGCGCAAGCATCAGCGCCCACAGCCCGAAAAAGCAGCGCAGTTCCCACAACGCACGGTTTTCCAGCGCGACGGGCAGCAGGCGGTTGGCCCAGAAGTAGCCGATGCAAGCCACCGCCAGACCGGCCAGCGCCGCCACGTTCAGGCCTTCGAACAGGCGGTACATGCGCGCGGTGGCCGCGCCGAATTCGTTGCCCAGCTTGGCGCGCCGCTTCACCATGAACAGCACGGCGCCCGTGCCCATCATGGCGGCCCCGGCCAAGCCACACAGGAAGTACAGCCACTTCACGGCCAGCCCGCCAAACGGCGCCATGTGCAGGTCACCCATCACCTGGCGCGTGAGTGCCGGCGCGCCGCCGTTGACGCCGCCCGCCGGGCGCATGCGCAACAGGTCGCCCGTGGCCGCCGAGAATTCGGCCATGCCGGTGGTGGCGCTGATGTTGTGCAAGGCGTCGCTGGCTTCGTTCCAGCCGTAGACCGCAATGCGCATGGAACTGTCTTCCGGGTTCTGGATGACGATGGCGCGCGCGCTTTGGCCGATCATGGCTTCGGCGCGGGCCACCAGCGGTTCCAGCGGCGGCATGGCCAGCGGCTGGCCGGTGCGCACGGGCTTTTCTTCCCCCTGCATTTCGGCCAGGTACAGGCGGGTGGCTTCCATGCCGGCGCCGTACTGCGCCACGACCGGGGCGGGCATCAGTTGCGCGCTGGAAATCACGATGCCGGTGTAGGCAATCATGAACTGGAAGGGCAGCGTCAGCACCGCCACGGCGTTGTGCGCGTCCAGCCACGAACGCTGGCCTTTCTTGGCGCGGAAGGTGAAGAAGTCCTTGAAGATGCGCTTGTGCGTGACCACGCCCGAGATCAGCGCGACCAGCATCGCCATGGTGGCGAACGCCACGATCCACACGCCGAAACGGCTTTCGTGAAGCATGTAGTGGAAGTTCACGAAGTGCGTGCCGCCCATGGTGGCGCGGCCTGCTTCGTCATGATGATCGTCAAGTTCGGCGCCCGTGTCGGGGTCCAGTTCCGCGTCGGCGTACATGCCGTTCTTGTCGAACCAGTAGACCGACAAGCCATTGTCGTGATGCCGGTTAACGGGCCAGATCTCCCACATGCCCGCGCCCGGGTGATGGCGCGCCATGTAGTCCACGGCCAGGTCCAGACGGCGGGCGCGGTCCACGGGCGCGCCTTCCTGCGCCGCCGCCGCCGCCTCGGCCGCGTGGTGCTCGGGCGTCATCCAGTGGGTGATGGGTTCGGCGAAGAGGGCAAGCGAACCGGTCAGGAACACCGTGTACAGCAGCCACGAAAACCACAGGCCGACCCAGGTGTGCAACCAGGCCATGGATAGGCGGAAACCGGATTTCAGAGCGAGCCTCTTGTTGTGGGATTGCCGCGGTGAACGGGCGGGCAATTTTTGTTAATTGAGAATGGTTCCGAGTTTAAGCGAATTAGGGGCGTTGTCGGCGGGTGGGTGGGCATGGCGCTTGCTGAAGCTGCGCGTCATGCCGCCGGGTTTGCGAACGTAGGGCGCAACCGGCGAACCGACCCCGTAAACAAGGAGCCCCTGATGAAACGCAAAGCGGCAAACGCCAAACAAATCAACGAATTGCTGTACCAGGCGCTGGAGACTGAAATCGGCGGCTTGGCCGTGTACGAGACCGCCGTGTCCTGTGCCGTCAACGAAGACCTGAAAAAGGAATGGAAGGAATACCTGGAAGAAACGCGCACGCATCATCGTGTGCTTTTGACCGTGTTTGAACAACTGGGACTTGACCCCGCCAAGCAGACGCCGGGGCGCGAGGTGGTGCGCCATCTTGGCGATTCGATGGTGAAGGCCATGAAGATGGCCGTCAGCGCGGGCGATGCCGATGCCGCGCAGTTGGTGGCGACCGAATGCGTGGTGCTGGCCGAAACCAAGGACCACGCCAACTGGTCGCTGATCGGGCTGCTGGCCGAGCAGCATTCCGGCAAGGAAGCCGCGATTCTGAAACAGGCCCACGACGCGGTGGCGCAGGACGAAGACCACCACCTGTATCACACGCAAGGGTGGTCGCGCGAGCTGTGGGTGGAGTCGCTGGGCTTGCCCGCGGTGCTGCCCCCGCCTGAAGAAGTCAAACAAGTGAAAACCGCCATCGGCGCCTCGCGGGCCGAGCAGGCGCGCGGCGAAATGCTGAAACACTAGGAGAGATTCAATGGCAAGCAAGAAACCCGCAGCCAAGGGCGCCGCTGGCGCATTGCCCACTGCATACATGAACACCGACAGCGGCCCGGCCGCCGGTCCCGCTGGCAAGCCGACCGAGCCCGCGCTAAAGCGCGCGGCCGCCGTGGGCGCCACGGCTGCGTCCATGC
The DNA here is from genome assembly GCF_002812705.1 of Achromobacter spanius. Classification (NCBI taxonomy): domain Bacteria; kingdom Pseudomonadati; phylum Pseudomonadota; class Betaproteobacteria; order Burkholderiales; family Alcaligenaceae; genus Achromobacter; species Achromobacter spanius. The sequence goes on from NZ_CP025030.1 coordinate 3,886,234, forward strand.
CCCACAACGCCAACAAGGCCGCCGAATATGGTGAACAGGCCGCGCGCTGTCCTTACACCGGCGCGCAGACGACGCCGCCGGACCCCTCCGTGGGCGCAAGTTCCTTGTCGGAATCCGAATCCACCGCCAAGACCGGCGACGCCGCCGCGCCGGGGGTCAACGAGGTGCACGGGCGCCTGTCACGGGTGCGTTCGGACGGCAGCGGCCAGCAGTTGACGACTAACCAGGGCGTGCCGGTTGCAGACAACCAGCATTCGCTCAAGGCCGGTCTGCGCGGGCCGGCGCTGCTGAAAGACTTCATCCTGCGCGAAAAAATTACCCACTTCGATCACGAGCGCATTCCCGAGCGCATCGTGCACGCGCGCGGCTCGGCCGCCCACGGTTACTTCGAGTGCTACAAGCCCTTGACCGACCTGACCGCCGCGTCCCTGTTTGCAGAACAAGGCAAGCGCACGCCGGTGTTCGTGCGCTTTTCCACGGTGGCGGGCGAGCGGGGGTCCAAGGACACCGCGCGCGACGTGCGCGGTTTTGCCGTCAAGTTCTATACCGACGAAGGCAACTGGGATCTGGTCGGCAACAACATGCCTGTCTTCTTCATCCAGGACGCGATGAAATTTCCGGACCTGGTGCACGCGGTAAAGCCTGAACCGCACCATGGCATGCCGCAGGCCGCGTCGGCCCACGACACGTTCTGGGACTTTGTGTCCTTGATGCCGGAGTCCACCCACATGCTGATGTGGGTGATGTCCGACCGGGGCATTCCGCGCAGCTATCGGATGATGCAAGGCTTTGGCGTGCATACCTTCCGCTTCGTCAATGCCAGCGGGGAGTCGCGCCTGGTGAAGTTCCACTGGAACCCGGTGCTGGGCACGCATTCGCAGGTATGGGACGAAGCCGTCAAGGTATCGGGGGCCGACCCCGACTTCCACCGCCGCGATCTGTGGGAAGCCATTGACGCGGGCCACGGCCCGGAATGGGAACTGGGTGTGCAGATCTTCACCGAGGAAGACGCCGAGCGCTACAGCTTCGACGTGCTGGACGCCACCAAGATCGTGCCCGAGGAACTGGTGCCCATCACCCCCATCGGCCGCATGGTGCTGGACCGCAATCCCGACAACTTCTTCGCGGAAACCGAGCAGGTGGCCTTCTGTACGGCGCACGTGGTGCCGGGCATCGATTTCACGAACGACCCGCTGTTGGCCGGCCGCATCCATTCGTATGTGGACACGCAAATCTCGCGCTTGGGCGGCCCCAATTTCCATGAAATTCCCATCAACGCGCCGGTGGCGCCGGTCCATAACAACCAGCGCGATGGCATGCATCGCCAGGCCATCCATCGGGGCCGCGTGGCCTACGAACCGAATTCGCTGGCAGGCGGGTGTCCGTTCCAGGCGGGCATGCAGGGCTTTGTGCCGTTCCCCGAGCCGATCGCGGGCGATGAATTGCGCGGGCACCCCGAGAAGTTCGCCGAGCACTACAACCAGGCCGCGCTGTTCTACAACAGCCAGACTGATTGGGAAAAGCAGCACATCATTCACGCCTTCTCGTTTGAGCTGAGCAAGGTGACGGTGCCCGCCATCCGCCAACGCATGGTGGCGTCGCTGCGCAACGTGTCTGACGAACTGGCGCAGGGCGTGGCCGACCTGTTGGGCATGGTCTTGCCCGAACCGATGCCGCGCGCGGCGGCGCAACCGCCCAAGCCGGAAGTCGAGGTGTCACCCGCGTTGTCCCTGACTGCCAGGCCGGGCGATGGCGGCGTGGCCACGCGCAAGGTCGCCATCCTGGTCGCAGAAGGCGTGGACGGCGCGGCCGTGACGGCGGTGGCCGATGCGCTGATCCAGGCGGGCGTGGTGGTGCGCTTGGTGGGCCAACGCATTGGCCCCGTGCAGGCCGAAGGCGGCGGCATGTTCGACGCCGATGCATCGCTGGACAATCATCCGTCCGGGCTGTTCGACGGCGCGGTGGTGCCGGGCGGCGAAGGCGCGGTGACGCGCTTGCAGGCGGATGGCCGCGCGCTGGAGTTCTTGCGCGATGCGTTCCGGCACGGCAAGACCTTGCTGGGTTTGGGCCGGGGAGGGCAGTTGTTCGGGTCGGCCGGCATTGCGCCCAACGAGGCGGACAGCGGCCTGTTGATGGGCGGCGGCGCGCCGGCAAAAAGCGCGGCGGCGTTCATCCAGGCGCTGGCCATGCATCGGCACCCTGAGCGGGAAACGATGCCGCCGATGGTGTAAGGCAGTCTGACGTAAAACGCGCTTGGCCCCGGACGTTTGTAACGCGCTGGGGCCAAGCGTTTTTTTTGGGGGGCGGTTTTGACGCGCTGCTTTTCTGCGCCTTTTTCGCCGCTTACCCCCGCTGTATACCCGCCTACTATTCCAGCTTGATGTCGGCCCGCTTGGCCACGTCGCCAAACGTTTTCACTTCTTTCGCGATCTGGTCCTTGAGCGCCTGGCCCGGCAAATACACGGGTTCCAGCGCCAGGTCCGACACCGCCTTGCGCACTTGCGGGTCCTGCATGATTTTTTCCACCGCGCGGTTCAGCGTATCGATGACCGGCGCGGGCGTGCGCGCGGGGGCGGCCAGCGCGTACCAGCCCACGAACGACACCTGGGGAATGCCGGCTTCCGCGAAGGTGGGCACGTCCGGCAACTGCGGCATGCGGTGCTCGCCGGTGACGGCCAGCGCGCGCACCTTGCCCGCGCGCACCTGCGGCGCGGCGGACGACACGGTATCCACGCCCAGGGACACTTCGCCGCCGATCATCGCGGTGATCAACTGCGCGCTGCCCTTGTACGGCACGGGCATCATCTTCGCGCCGGCGGCCTCGGCGAACATTTCTCCGGCCAGATGCGGTGCGGAGCCCGGCCCAAAGGTGCCGTACATCAGCCCGCCCTTGCTGCTTTGCTGTTTGGCAAGTGCCGCGGCTTCCTGCACCGTGTTGGCCGCCAACCCGTTCTGCGCCAGCAGCACCACCGGCGCCATGGCGACGATGCCGATGTGTTCGAAGCTACGCAACGGGTCGTAGGGCAACGACGGTTTCAGCGCCGGCAGCACCGTGTACGTGGTGCTGCCCGATAGCAGCAAGGTGTAGCCGTCGGGTTGCGCGCGTGCCACCGCGTCGGCGCCGATCACCGTGGACGCGCCGGGGCGGTTCTCGACAATGACCGACTGGCCCAGGCTGCCCGACAGCTTGTTGGCCAAGAGCCGCGCCACCGCATCGGTGGCGCCGCCGGGCGTGAACGGCACGACGATCTTGATCGCCTGCTCGGGATAGGCGGCGTGGGCCTCGCCCGCATAGGCGGCGACGGCAAGGTTGAACGCCATCACGGCGGCACAAAATCTAGCGGTCATTGCAACGCTCTCGGTCAGTCAGAAAAAAAATCGGAATGCGGTCACGCCGCCGTGGCGGCCGCGATCTGGCACAGGCTTTGGCCTTGATCGCCCAGGTCCCAGTACAAACCCGCCATGATGGCCAGCCCTTCGCGCGCCACGCTGCCCAGCAGATGTTCGTTGGGCGCATGCTGCGCGCAGGCGGGGTAGGAATGCGGCACCCACAGCGTGGGCAGGCCCAGCAGGTCGGCAAAAATTTCATTGGGTAGCGAGCCACCCAGGTTCGGCAGCAGCGCGGGGCGCTTGCCGGTGGTGCGTTCCAGCGACGCGGCGGCCCAGCGCACCCAGGCGTTGTCGGGCGATAGACGGGTTGCGCCGCCCTGCATGCCGATGCGCACTTGCACGGCTTCAAACCCGCCTTGGCGCAGGTGTTCGCGCACATGGGTTTCCAGCGCGCGCCAATCGGTGCCGACCACAAAACGCAGTTGGCACCACGCCACGGCCTCTGGCGGAATCGCGTTGACCGGCTTGGCGGGGTCGCCCGCGCCAAAGGTCAGCACGTCCAGGCTGTTCCAGCCAAACACTTTTTCAGGCGCGGACAGGCCGGGTTCGCCCCACCAATGGTTGATTTCGGGGTCGTCTTCGCCACCGCCCACGTCCAGGTCGGCCAAGGCGGCGGCCACGGCGGCGGGGATGGGAGGCGGACGCAAGCCCGGCACGGTGATGCGGCCTTGCGCGTCCACCATCGTACCGATGGCGTGCATCAGCACGATGGCCGGGTTGGCCAGCAAGCCGCCCCAGTTGCCCGAGTGATAGCCGCGTTCGCGTGCGCGTAAGGACAGTTCAAAGTTCACCGCGCCGCGCGAGCCCATGAACAGGGTGGGGCGCGCCGCACGCAGGCGCGGGCCGTCGCTGGCAATGAAGACGTCGGCGGCCAAGGCATCGCGCTGCGCATCGCAGAACGCGGCCAAGCCGGGCGACCCGGCTTCCTCGCCGGTCTCGATCAGCCAGGTGGCGTTAAAGCCCAGCTTGCCGCCGCGTGCGGCGATCACGTGCCGCAACGCTTCCAGGTTGATGGAATGCTGACCCTTGTTGTCGGCGGTGCCGCGTCCATACCAGCGGTCGCCGTCCACTTGCAGGCGCCACGGGTCGCGCCCGGCTTCCCATTTGGCGGCATTGCCGCGCACCACGTCGCCATGCCCATACATCAGCACGGTCGGCAGCCCCGGCTGTTCCACGCGGCGCGCCACCAGAATGGGCAGGTCGACGCCGGCGGGGTTGGCGTGCACCTCACAGGTGAAGCCCAACTCGGTCAGCGTCGGAATCAAGTCCTGATTCAGGTAGGCGTGCTGGGTGGGCGCCTGGTCCGGCACCTCGCTTTCCGTGGCGTAGGCGACGCGGCGCGCCAGCGTGGATTCAAGGGTGCCATTGTCGAAGGCTTCGACGGCTTGCAGGACGGCTTGTTCGCGGTTCACGGCGGCTCTCGAGACGCAAGGATGCAAAAGAAGGCACAAAGTTATTACGCATCGGTACATGCCACAATTAGATAATTAGCACCTTTGCATTGCCTTTTTGGCATGCTTTGGAATCGCATGATGGAATTGCATGACGGGAAGGCAACATGATTTCACTGGGTCTACGGTATTTTCTGGAGGTGGCGCGCTGCGGCTCGATCGCGGGCGCGGCGGCGGCGCAGCATGTGGCTGCCTCCGCAGTCAGCCGCCAGATCGCCAAACTGGAAGACGGGCTGGGCATTGCGCTGTTCGAACGCCAGGCGCGCGGCATGGAGCTGAGCGAAGCCGGACGCCAGCTTGCCGCCTATGCCAACGCCGCGGCCCTGGAGGCCGAGCGCGTCACCACCGAAATCCGCCAGCGCAGCCACGTGGGCGACGTCACGATTCGGCTGGCGTGCACCGAAGGCTTCGCGCATCACTTCCTGCCGCTTTGCATGGCCGAGTTCAAACACATGCGGCCCGAGGCACGCTTCCATCTGCACGTGGAACGCCCGGAAGAGGTCAGCCGGCATATTCTGGAAGGCCTGGCGCAGATGGCCCTGCGCTACACCACCGCGCAGGACGACCGCCTGAAAACAGAATTGCTGACCCGCGCACCCGTCTACGCCGTGATGTGCCGCAAGCACCCGCTGGCCGGCCGCCGCAGCGTCAGCATGCGCGACCTGGTGAATTTTCCGCTGTCACTGGGCGACCAGGGCACCACGGTGCGGCAACTGTTCGACGCCGCCTGCGCCAACGCCGGCCTGCACATCGAACCCGCCTACGTCTCGAACCATTCCGCCGCGTTCCTGCCCATGCTGCCGGGCAGCCAGATCGTTGCCCTGTCCGGCTACCTGACGCTGATGGGGCAACTGGGTGTCGAAGGCGAGCTTGCGGCGGTGCCGTTCAGCAATCCGGAAATGCGGCAGCGAAGCATCCAGGTACTGACCTTGCAGGGCAGAACCCTGCCGCTGCTGGCGCGGGAGTTTTTGGCGTTCATGGCTGATCGTTTGACGGCTGCGCCGAGGTGGCCGGAGTAGCGCGCCCCACACCCCCCACCTTCAACCGCAGCCTTTCCAGCGCCAAATAAACAATCGGCGTCGTATACAGCGTCAAGAACTGGCTGATCATCAGGCCCCCCACGATGGCGATGCCCAGGGGGCGGCGCAGTTCCGAGCCTTCGCCCATGCCCAGCACCAGGGGCAGCGCGCCCAGCAGGCCGGCCAGGTTGGTCATGACGATGGGGCGCAGGCGCAGCATGGCGGCGCGGTGGATGGCTTGTTCGGGGGGCAGGCCTTCGCGGCGTTCCAGGCTGAGGGCGAAGTCGATCATCAGGATGGCGTTCTTCATCACGATGCCCACCAGCAGGAAAAGGCCCAGCAGCGCGATCAGCGTGAATTCGATGTTGGCGAGGCGCAAGGCCAGCAGCGCGCCCACGCCGGCAGACGGCAGGGTGGACAGGATGGTCAGCGGGTGCAACGGGCTTTCGTACAGAATGCCCAGCACCAGGTAGATGGCAATCAGCACGGCCAGGATCAGCCAGGGTTGGTCTTGCAGGCTTTGCTGGAAATTGCGGGCGTCGCCGCCCAGGCGCGTCTGGATGGTGGACGGCACCATCAAGCTGGCCAGCGTGGCGTCGATGGCGGCCAGGCCCTGTTCCAGCGACACGCCGGGCGCCAGCGAAAAGCCCACGCCCACGGCCGCGAACAGGCCATCGTGGAAGACGCGGTCGTTGACCAGGCCGTTTTCATACGTGGCGAAGGCGGTCAGCGGAATGCGGGTGCCGTCGGCCGCCACCACCTGCACCTGTTCCAGCACTTCGGGGTCTTCGGTGTAGCGCGGGTCCAGCTCCAGCACCACGCGGTACTGGTTCATGGCGTCGTACATCGTCGCCACCTGCCGTTGGCTGAATGAATTGCTCAAGACGCTGCTGATCGTATTCATGTCCACGCCCAGCCGTTGCGCCGCGCTGCGGTCGATGTTGATCACGACCTGCTGCGTGGCGCCGTCGCCTTCGGCATCCACGTCGCGCAGTTCGGGGATTTCCTGCATGGCCTTGGAGATCTTGCGTGACCATTGCCGCAGCGTGGGCACGTCGCTGGCCATGATGGCCAGTTCGTGGTCGCCGGAATTGCCGAAGCCGCCGGGCATGCGCAAGTCTTGATCGACGTTCAGGAAGAACATGCCGCCCGGCACGGCCGGCGCGTTGGTGCGCAGCCAGTTGATGACCTCGGTGGACGATTCCCCACGTTCGGCCACGGGTTTTAGCCGGATCAAAAACAGCGAATTGCTGATGCCCAGGTTGCCGCCGTTGTAGCCGATGACGTCTTGCACGGCGGGGTGCTTCAACACCAGTTGGCGGTACTGGTCGATTTTGGGTTGCATCACCTGGAACGAAAAGCCGTCATCGCCCCGCACGAAGCCCATCAGTTGGCCGGTGTCTTGCACCGGCAGAAAGCCCTTGGGCGCGTCGATGTACAGATACACGTTCAGGCCAACCACGGCGGCCAGCAGCACCAAAGTCAGGCGCGCATGGCCCAGCACGCGGGCGAGCGATCTGCCGTACCAATCATGCACGCGCGCAAAGGCGGCCTGCATGCGGGAAGGGCGCGGCGGGGCTGCGGTGGGGTCGGTGGGGTCGGGATGGGCGGCTGGCTTCAACCAGCGCGCGCACAAGGCCGGGATGATGGCCACCGACACCACCAGCGATATCACCGTGGCCGCGACCAGCGTGATGGAGAACTCGCGGAACAGGCGTTCCACCAGCCCGCCCATGAACAGGATGGACACGAAGACCACGCTCAGCGCCACCGTCATCGCCACCAGCGTGAAGCCCACTTCGCGCACGCCGCGCAGCGCGGCCTTGGTGGGCGACAGGCCGCGTTCGATGTGGCGTGAAATGTTTTCCAGAACCACGATGGCGTCATCCACCACCAGCCCGGCGGCCACGATCAGCGCCATCAGCGACAGGTTGTTCAGCGAAAACCCCCAGGCGTGCATGACGGCGAAGGTGGCGATCAGGCACACCGGAATCGCCACGCTGGGGATGGCCGCCGCGCGCGCGTTGCCCAGGAACAGCCAGACCACCAGGATGACCAGCCCGGTCGCCAGCCCCAGCGTGATGTGGGCTTCGCGCAGGGTGGCGTTGATGCCGGGCGAGCGGTCCAGCGCCACGGTCAGGTCCACGTCGGCGGGCATCAGCGCGCGCAGGCCGGGGAGGGCGTCGTTGATGGCGCCGATGGTTTCAATGATGTTTGCGCCGGTCTGGCGGCTGATGGTCAGCACTACGGCGGGGTTCTGGTTATGAAAACCGCTGCTGTAGCGGTTTTCGACGGAATCGCTGACGCGCGCCACTTGCGACAGGCGGATCACCGCGCCGTCTTCATGGCGCACGATCAGGCTGCCGTATTCCGGGGCGGTGCGCGGCTGTTCGGGCGTGCCCACTTCCCAGCGCTGGCCAGCCGAATCCAATTGGCCCAGCGGGCGCATGGGCGCGGCATCGGAGATGGCGTTGCGCACATCGTCCAGCGCCACGCCGTAGTGCGCCAGGGCGTTCGGGTTGACCTGCACGCGCACGGCGGGCAGCGAGCTGCCGCCCATCGTGACTTCGCCCACGCCGTTGATCTGCGACAGCTTTTGCGCCAGCACCGTCGATCCCAGGTCATAAAGCTGGCCGGCGGGGCGCGTGGCCGAACTGAGCGCCAGCGCCATAATGGGCGCTTGTGACGGGTTGACCTTGCGGTAGCTGGGGTTTTGCGGCATGCCCGCGGGCAGGTCGCCGCGCGACGCGTTGATGGCGGCTTGAACGTCGCGGGCGGCTTCGTTGATGTCGCGGTCCAGTTCAAACTGCAACTGCACGCGGGTGGCGCCCTGGTTGCTGGACGAGGTCATGGCGCTGACGCCGGCGATGCTGCCCAAGGCGCGCTCAAGCGGCGCGGCCACAGTGCTGGCCATGCTTTCCGGGCTGGCGCCGGGGAGTTCGGCGCGCACTTCAATCGTGGGGAAATCCACCTGCGGCAAGGGGGCAACGGGCAGCAGCCGCCACGCCACCGCGCCCAGCAAGGTCAGCGCCAACGCCAGAAAGATGCAGGCGATGGGGCGATGCAGCAGCGCGCGTATCATGGCTGCGGCCCGTCAGCCTTTGCCGGCGTGTTCGCCACGCCGCCGCGCCGCTGGCCCAGCCTGTGAAAGAACAGATAGACGGCGGGCGTGGTGAACAGCGTCAGCACCTGGCTGACCAGCAGCCCGCCCACCATCACCCAGCCCAGCGGCTGGCGCAGTTCGGCGCCCGAGCCCGTGGCCAGCATCAGCGGCAGCGCGCCGAACAGCGCGGCCAGCGTGGTCATCAAGATGGGCCGCAGGCGCAGCAGCGCGGCTTCACGGATGGCGTCTTGCGGCGCCAGGCCGCGCGAGCGCTCGGCTTCCAGCGCAAAGTCCACCATCATGATGCCGTTCTTTTTCACCAGCCCGATCAGCAGGATGATGCCGATGACGGCAATCAGGTCCAGCGGCCGTCCCGTGATCAGCAGCGCCAACAGCGCGCCGACGGTGGCCGACGGCAGGGTCGACAGAATGGTGATGGGATGGATGGCGCTTTCATACAGCATGCCCAGCACCAGATACATCGTGACCACCGCCGCCAGCATCAGCCACAGCGTGTTGGACAGCGAGGCCTGGAACGCAGACGCCGCGCCTTGCAGGCGCAGTTCCACGCTGGGCGGCATGGCGATGTCGGCCTTGGCGGTGTCGATGGCGGCAATGGCCTCGCCCAAGGACCCGCCGGGCGGCAGGTTGAACGACAGGTTCACCGCCGGAAACTGCGACAGGTGATTGATGGCCAGCGGCACGGCGCGTTCGCTGACCGTGGCCAGGGCCGACAGCGGAATCGCCTGCCCGTCTTCGGTTTGCAGGTGGATACGTTCCAGCGCGTCGGGGCTGAGCGCCAGCTTGCGGTCCACTTCCAGCACCACGCGGTACTGGTTGGACTGCGTGAACAGCGTGGCCACCTGGCGTTGGCCGAAGGCGTTGTACAGCGCCTGCACCACATCGTCCATCGTCACGCCCAGCCGCGCCGCCGTGTCGCGCGACACTTGCAGATAGGCTTGGCGGCCATTGCCTTGCAGGTCGGACGACACCTCGGCCAAGGCGGGCGATTGGGCCAGCCGCTGCATCAGCGCCTGGCTCCATTGCGCCAGCAGTGCGCTATCGGGCGAGGTCAGGGTGAATTGATACTGGCCCCGGCTGACGCGGTCTTCGATGTTCAGTTCCTGCACCGGCTGCAAGAACAGCGAGATGCCGTGGACCTGGCGGGCGCGCTCGTCCAGCCGCGCCATCACGTCCGCCAGCGGCGCGCTGCGCTCGCTCCAGGGCTTCAGGTTTATCAGCAAACGCCCCGTGTTCAGCGTGGTGTTCATGGCGTCGATGCCGATGAAGGACGACAGGCTTTGCACGTCCGGGTCGGCCAGCAGGCTTTCCGCCACGGCTTGCTGGCGGCGCGACATGGCCTCGAACGAGGTGCTTTGCGCCGACTGCGTCACGCCTTGCAGCACGCCGCCGTCCTGCACCGGAAAGAAGCCCTTGGGCACGGCCAGGTACAGCAGCCCGGTCAACACCACGGTGCCCACCATGACCAGCAGCGTCAGGCGCTGGTGGCGCAGCGTCACGTCCAGCCAACCCGCGTAGCGCGCCTGAACGCGGTCCAGGAAGCCGGGTTTGTCGGATGCCACATGTGCGGGCAACAGGCGCGCGCACATCATCGGCGTAAGCGTCAGCGACACCGCCAGCGATATCAGGATGGCCACCGCCAGCGTGATGGCGAATTCCCGAAACAGCCGGCCGACCACGTCTTCCATGAACAGCAGCGGGATCAGCACGGCAATCAAGGACAAGGTCAGCGACACAAGCGTGAAGCCGATCTGCCCGGCGCCTTTCAGCGCGGCGGCCATCGGGCTGTGCCCCTGCTCGCGATACCGCGCGATGTTCTCCAGCATGACGATGGCGTCGTCCACCACGAAGCCCGCGCCGATGGTCAGCGCCATCAAGGTCAGGTTGTTGGTGGAAAAGCCCGCCAGGTGCATGAAGCCGAAGGTGCCGATCAAGGACAGCGGCACGGCCAGGCTGGGTATCAGCGTGGCGGGCAGGTTGCGCAGGAACAGAAAGGTGACCAGCACCACCAGCCCCACGGCGAACACCAGTTCCCATTGCACGCCCCGCACCGACGCGCGAATGCTTTCGGTGCGGTCGGTCAGGATGCGCACCTGCGCGGCGGCCGGCAGGCTGGCCGTCAACTGGGGCAGCAGGGCTTTTACCTGGTCCGCCACCGCAATGACGTTGGCGCCCGGCTGACGCTGGATGTTGACCAGCACGGCGGGCTGCTTGTCGACCCAGGCGGCCAGGTAGCGGTCTTCGGCGCCGTCTTCAATGGTAGCGACCTGGCCCAGCCGCACCGGCGCGCCGTTCTTCCAGGCCACGATCAGTTCGCGGTATTCGTCGGCGCTTTGCAGTTGGTCGTTTGCGTCCATGATGACCGAGCGCACCGGCCCGTCGAAGCTGCCCTTGGGCTGGTTCGAGTTCGCCTTGGAGATGGCGTCCTGCACGTCGGACAATTGGAGTCCGCGCGCGGCCAGCGCCATCGGGTTGACCTGCACGCGCACGGCGGGCCGCTGGCCGCCGGCCAGGCTCACCATGCCCACGCCGGACAACTGCGACAGGCGCTGCGTCATGCGGGTGTCGACCAGGTCGTACACCGTGGGCAGCGGCAACGAATCAGAGGTCACCGCCAGCGTCAGGATGGGCACGTCGGCCGGGTTGACCTTGCGGTACACGGGCGGGGTGGGCAAGTCGGACGGCAGCAGCGAGCCGCTGGCGCTGATGGCCGCCTGCACTTCCTGCTCGGCCACGCCCAGCGAGACGTCCAACGAAAACTGCAAGGTGATCACCGAGATGCCACTGCCGCTGGTGGAAGACATCTGCTTCAAGCCCGGTATCTGCCCAAAGCGGCGCTCCAGCGGCGCCGTGACCGCGCGCGCCGTCACGGTGGGGCTGGCACCGGGATACTGCGTGGTGACCTGGATGATGGGGTAGTCCACCTGCGGCAGCGCGGCCACGGGCAGCATGCGCCACGCCAGGATGCCCGACAGCAGCAGGGCGATCATCAGGAAGGACGTCGCCACCGGACGCAGGATGAAGGGGCGTGACAGGCTCATGCGCGGTTCAAGTCAGGGGTTCTACGATCTGGACGTTGCGGCCATCATGCAGGCGGTCCACGCCTTCGACGACAACGCGCTCGGCCGGGGCCAGGCCCGCTTCCACCACGATCTGGCCGGCGTTGGCCGGACCCAGTTGCAGCACGCGGCGGGTGGCGCGGGCGTCGTCGCCGATGACGAAGACAAACGCGCCTTCCGACCCGTACTGCACGGCGGCCGACGGGATGGTGACGACGTTGTCCTGCTGCACCACAGCCAGGCGGATGTTCACGAACTGATTCGGAAACAGCGATTCATCGGCATTGTCGAAGCGGGCGCGCAAGCGCACGGTGCCGCTGCCGGTCTGGATGCGGTTGTCCAGCGCTTCCAGCGTGCCTTCGGCCAGGATGCGGCGGTCGTCGGCGTCCCAGGCTTGCACGCGCAGCACGGCGGTCTTGGCCTGCGCCTGGCGCAGCACGTCCAGCCGCGTTTCCGAAATGCTGAAGAGGGCGGATATGGGCGTGGTCTGCACCAGCGTGGTCAAGCCGTTGGCGTCATCGGCCCGCACGTGGTTGCCGGCGTCGACCCGGCGCAAACCAATGCGGCCATCCTGCGGCGCCACGATGCGGGTCAAGCCAAGCAGGCGCTTGGCATCGGCGACCCGCGCGCGGTTCAGTTCGCGCTGCGCGGTGTAGGCGCGCACCTGGGCTTCGGCGGTGTCCAGTTGCTGCCCCGCCACCGATTCCTGCCGCGCCAGCTTGCGGTAGCGCTGCAGGTCGGCCTGGGCGTTGTCCAGCAGCGCCTGGGTGCGTGCCAGTTCCCCTTCGGCCGAGGCCAGCGCGGTCTGATACGGGCGGGCGTCAATCTCGGCCAGCAGTTGGCCACGCACCACGGCCTGGCCCTCGGTGTAATGCACGCGCATCAGTTCGCCATCGACCTGGCTGCGCAGCACCACCTGGGACAGCGGCGTGATGGTGCCCAAGGCATGCAGGTCGCGTTGCAATGGGCCGACGCGCGCGGCCGCCACGGCGACGGCAACGGGAATCTGCCCGTACTGAGGCGGCGGTGGAGTGCTGGGGCCCTTGGCGCCCGCCAGCCAATAACCGATGCCGACCAGCACGGCCAGCAACAAGGCGGCGGCGGTCAGGATCAATCGTTTGCGTGAGGGGGCAGAGCCCGCAATGGGGGGCAGAGACATCGGGGCTGCCAATCTGGGGTGTTGCGGACAGCGGTGATTCTATATTAATAATAATGATTAGCGTTATTGACTTCGAATTTCAAGAGGGGTTTGCGCGTATGGTTTAGAGTGGCGGCTACTTTCATCAGCCGGTTTGCAAGGAGCAGGTCATGGGCGAGCATTCTCTAGAAACCCCGCGTCAGTTATTCGAGCGTCTACAAGCCCGGCTTGAGACGGAACAGGCGCGCTTGCAGCAGTGGCATGAGGTGGAAGACGAGTACCGGCGCAAGTACGCCGAAGGCCTCGCGCCGCTTGAAAAAAAGCTGCACGAACTGCGCATGAAGCTGGTGCTGTGCTTTGACCACGCGCACAAGAACATGGGATTGTCCAAGGCCGAACGCGAATTCGTGTCGGAACTGATCACCGAGTTTTCGGCGGAACTGCTGCTGCTGGACGCCAAGGGCGAGCTGCCGGCCGGTTGCGATGCCGAGCGCCTGAAGACCCTATATAAGAAGCACAACGGCGCCGACTACGACGAGGCCGCCGCTGAAGAAACCGAAGACGCCAGGGCCGAACTGATCGAGGCGCTGGAGCTGGACCCGGACACCGATCTGTCCACGTTCACGCCCACCCAGCTGCTGCGCATCATCCAAGACCAATTCGAGGACGACGACGCCGAAGAACTGCTGGCCCTGGCCCGCGCCGCGCTGCGCAACACGACTCCGAACGCGGCGGCGTGGCAGGCGATGCAGGACGAAGAACAGGCGCGTCGCCAGCAAGGCACGCCCGACCTGGGGCCGGTGGGCGAGGTGGCCGATAGCGGCCTGCCCGCCGCGAACGCCACGCTGCAAGCCCAACTGGACGAAGTGCTGCACCAGGCCAGCTATGCGGAAGAGGGTTTCAAGCTGCGTTACGACCTGGACCCCTTCGCGTCGTTCGACCCGGAAACGGTGCTGGAAGAACTGGATGCCGACATCGAAGACATCCAGGAATACATCGGCGAGCTCGAGCACGAAGTGAGGCAGTTTGCGGACGAGGGATCGCTCAAGTCCTGGCTCAAGGCAATGCGCCGCGAAGTCGCGGCGATTGAGCGCCGGGAAGGTCGGGCCTAAGACCCGGTCCGCGCCGCCGCTTCCACGCGAATGACCGGCGCTGCCGTCTTGGCGGCGTCGGCGCGCGGGCGAATCATCAGCGGAAAGAAGCGCCACAGGTACAAGCCCAGCGCCAGCACCCAGGCGAGCGTGGCGGCATGCAGCAAGCCGGTGGAGGCGGCGGTGGGCAACAAGGCGGCCAGCCGCAGCAGCGCCGCCAGTATCATCAGGACAAAACTGGCGACCATGGCGCGGTCGGTCTGCAATGGCCGTCCCAGGTGACCCAGCGCGGTGCGCGTCACCATGCCCAGAATCAACACTGAAAAGCCGGCTACCCCGATGACGTGGGCGGGCCAGGCGGGCCGGATCACGATCCCCAGCCAGGGGCTGTCTACCGGATTAACCAAAGGAATGGCCAAGGGATTGGCCAAGGGCATGGCTAAGGGACTAGCCAAATACGCTGCACCCACCAGCAGCCCGACGCCCAAGCCGAAATACCCCGCATACAGCACCCACAGCAGCGGCACGCGCCGCACTGCCCACGGTTTCCACGACACCCATTGCACCAGCGCGATCAGGCCGGTTGCGGCCAGCGCCGCCGCGGCCAGAGTCGGCAGGCCGGCCAGCAGGCAGGCAATCGCGGCCAGGCCGCTTGCCAGTTGCCAATGGCCGCTGCGCGTGTGCGCGGGAATGTTCAGGCCAGCCACGGCGCGTTGGGCGAAAAACGGCAGCACGCGACGGGCGATCAAGAGCGTCAGCACCGCCATGCACAGCAGGCCCGCATTGAAGTAACGCATCAGCGCCATGTAGTCGCCTTGAACGGCAGCCCACAGATACAGCGCGTTGGTAGCGGCCAACCCCAGCAGCAAAACAGGCACGCCCGCATTGCGCCGATTGCGGCTCAGCCAGACGACGCGCGCCAAGGCCGCGGCGCCCCACACGAAAAAGCCCGTGTCGGCCAGGCCGGCGATCAAGAACGCGGGGTGGCCCGGCACCAGATACGC
Organism: Achromobacter spanius; assembly: GCF_002812705.1. Taxonomy (NCBI): domain Bacteria; kingdom Pseudomonadati; phylum Pseudomonadota; class Betaproteobacteria; order Burkholderiales; family Alcaligenaceae; genus Achromobacter; species Achromobacter spanius. The sequence continues at coordinate 3,901,510 of NZ_CP025030.1, forward strand.
CACGCGCGCCACCAGCCAAAGCAGACAAAGCATGGCCAAGGCGTTGCCGCGCAGCGGATTCTTGCCGGTCCAGTTGGCGCCGGCAGTCAGCAGAAAGCCCACTGCAATGGTGGCCACAAAGCCCCACAGCATTTCGTGCGCATGCCAGAACACGCCGCCCAACACGCCGGTGATGCGCGCGGGAGCGTGCACCCACAGCCATACGGACGCCAGCGCCCAGAAGCAGCCCGCCAGGTACAGCGGCCTGAATCCCATTTCAGTGAAGGCGCGCCATTGCGGACGAGGGCGGCGCGGGGCCGGGGGGCACGGGGCGATGGTTGGCAGTGGAGGCATGGCGGCGCTGATCGCTCTAAGATGGCTTTAAGATGTATTGAAAATGCATATTAAACCTCACCCGGGCGGACGACCAAGCTCCCCGCTTGATCCAGCGCAAACGCATGGCAGTCCTGTCCCGGATGCCCCCGGGGCGGCCTCCCGAAAGCGGGCAAATGCCCAGAACGCCGAGTCTTTGCTGGCATACTCGCCGCGGGCGGACGCGCGTTTGCCCGATGCGCTTTTGTCCCGGAAAGTCCCTTGTTATCGGAGCATGCATGAGCCCAGTTTTTGGTATCGCCGGCCGGTCCGGCAGCGGCAAGACGACCCTGATCGAGGCGATGCTGCCCCTGCTGGCGGCGCGCGGCCTGCGCGTCAATGTCATCAAGCACAGCCACCACGATTTTCAGATGGAGCCGCCGGGCAAGGACAGCGCGCGCTTCCGGCTGGCGGGCGCGCACGAAGTGATGGTGGCATCGCCGTTTCGCTACGCCATCGTGCACGAACTGCGCGGCACACCCGAGCCGACGCTGGAAGAACAAGTGGCGCGCTTGTCGCCCGCTGACCTGGTGCTGGTGGAAGGTTTCAAACATGCGGCGATTGCGCGCATCGAGGTGTACCGCCCGGCGCTGGGCAAGCCGCCGTTGCATGCGGAAGACAGCGGCTTTCTGGCGGTGGTGACTGATGCGCCGTTGGACACCGCCTTGCCTTGTCTGCCCTTGAATGATCCCGAGCGCGTGGTGGATTTTCTGTGTGACGCGCTTGGACTGGCCTGAAAGCGCATGCTGTTTGGTCAACACAGCTTTTATTTCTATGCTGAATGACAGTGGCGTCATTAAATAATGACGTCGTTGAAATATCAGGCCTAAGACGAAAACCGATACTAGTACGACAATAAAACTTCGGTTTTTACTTTTTATTTAAATCAGATCTCAAGCGTACCGCTTGCCGAATCCTTTTCGGTATCGCGTCGCGCCGTGCTGGAATATGTCTGCCGATCGCTTCGCTTTCCGGCCTTCCAGCGGTGTGTCACAACACTCTCCCGATTATCTCCAAGCCCTTTCACATCTGCGTGCAAGGGCTCTTTCTGTCATGGGCGCGCAGGGGGTTTCACTGCAATTCAGTTTAGTTATCGGATTAATAAGATGGTATTCATATTGGCTTTCACGGTATTGCGACAAAACACATTTCGGAATAATCGCATTCACTAGCATTCCTAACAGAAATGTCTGAATTCGATGGGAAAAAGTCCTCTGATTCTTACTAAATGGAATCAGCGTCGCGTTACTGGTTGCGGGTTGCAAAAATTCGTCAATGGAGAGTGGCCGTGAATAAAATCTATAACCTCGTGTGGAACCAGATCATCGGTGCGTGGGTAGCTGTGTCCGAATTGACGAAAACCCGCGGAAAATCCAATCGAGGGGCACGGCAAGCCGCGCTGCGCAGGGCCGGGGGAATCGCGGCGCCATTGATGTTGGCCGCGGCGGTGGGGGGCACGGCCTGGGCGGGCACCGCCATCCAGGGAATCATCGTCAACCCCATCACCACCGGCGGTTTGACGCCGGCCTCGGTCGATGCAAACTCCATTGCCATTGGCGGCGGATTCGGCGCTACGGCAACGAACGTCAGCGTGGCGATTGGGGACGCGTCGGTTGCCACCGGTACCAACTCGGTCGCCGTGGGCCGCCTGGCCATCGTGACCGGCAACAACGCCACGGGCGTGGGGTCGTCGTCAACGGCCAGCGGCATTGGCGCCACCGCTTTTGGCTCCAACGCCACGGCAAGCGCCAACAACACCGTGGCGGTGGGCGCATCGGCGTCCGCTTCCAACACCAGCGCCACGGCGGTGGGCCAGGGCGCTTCCGCGTCAGGCAACAGTTCGTCGGCGTTCGGCACGGGCGCGTCGGCACTGGGGGCCAGTTCCGTGGCGCTGGGACAGAACTCAACGTCGGCCGGCAACAGCTCTATTGCATTGGGCCAATTGTCCAGCACGTCCGCCGGTAACGCGGTGTCTATCGGCGTGTCGTCAACCGCGACGGCGACGGGCGCGGTGGCGGTGGGTTCTTCCGCCGAAGCACGTGGAATTTCGGCGTTTGCCGGGGGTATCAATGCGCAGGCCCTGAACCAGAACTCGTTGGCCATCGGGTCCAGCGCCGTCGCGGGCGCCTTGGTGGGGGCGCCCATCAACGACACGGCCTTGGGCAACAACGCGCTGGCAAGCGGCGGCAGTTCGTTGGCGGCGGGCAATGGCGCGCGTGCCACCGCGGCGGGCGCCGTCGGGTTGGGCGGTAACTCCACCAGCGGCGCGTCGGCGGCGGCCATCAACGCCGTGGCGATAGGCGGGCAGTCGTCGGTGACGGCGGCGGCAACATCGGGCATCGCCATCGGGCGCGATGCGCGCGCCATCGGCGCGTTCGGCATCGCAGTGGGCGATGGGTCCAGGTCCAACGCCACCGGCCAGAACGTGGCGATTGGTTCGTCGGGCACCGCTGCCAACGCGGCCACGGCAACGGGCGGCGCGGTGGCCATTGGACGGCAACAGACCGCCACGGGCGATGGCGCGGTGGCCATCGGCGACCCTAACGTCGCCACCGGCACCGGCGCGGTTGCCGTGGGCGCCGACAACACCGCGACGGCAGCAGGCGCCGTGGCTATCGGCAATACCAACTCGGCGGTAACGCCCGGGGCGGTGGCCTTGGGCTCGGGCTCGCAGGCCAGCGGGGGCAACGGGGCGTTTGGGGCCGGCTTTTCGTCGAATGCAGCCGGCCGTGGCGCCGTCTCCATCGGCAACACCAACCCGGCAACCGGGCAAGGCGCGGTCGCCATCGGTGACCTGAACACGGCGTCCGGGCTGGCGTCCATCGCCATCGGCTCGGGCTCATTGGCGACATCGGGCAGCACCATCGCGTTGGGCTATCAGGCCGCCGCCACGGCGGGGCAGGCCGTCGCCATCGGCTATCAAAGCGTCACCGGTGGCACCAACAGCGTCACGGTGGGCTATCAAAGTGCGGCCGCCGGGTCGAACTCGGTGGCGATGGGGGCCAACGCCATTGCCTCGGGCACGTCGTCGGTCGCGATCGGCCGGGGGGCCATTGCCCAGGGGCTTGAAGACACCTTCATCGGGGTCGGCGCCGGCACGGGCACCCTCGCAAGCCGTGGCCAGAACACGGCAATCGGCGCCTACGCCGGAACGCTGGCCACGGGCGAAGGCACCACCGCCATTGGCCAGGACGCGGGCCAGAACGTGTCGGGTGACGACAACCTGGCGGCAGGGCGTGGGGCGGGCAGCAACGTCACGGTGGACCGCACCGTGGCCTTGGGCTATCTGGCCAATACCAACATCGCGAACTCGGTGGCGCTGGGTAGCAACTCATCCACCACGGCGGCGCTTTCCACCAGCACGGCCGGTACGACGTCCTATGGCAGCGCGACCATCAGCGGCAATACCTACAACTTCGGAGGCGGCCAGGGCACGCCCACGGGTGTCGTCAGCGTGGGCGACGCCGGATCGACGCGCCGCATCCAGCGCGTGGCCACCGGCTTGCTCAGCTCGAACAGCACGGACGCGGTCAACGGCTCGCAGCTTTTCGCGGTGGCGCAGCAAGTGGCGTCCATTTCGCCTACCCCGACGAATTACTTCAACGCCAACTCCACCGTAACGGGGGTAGGCAGCAACACGCGGGCCAACTCGGGGGCAACGGGCACGGACGCCATTGCCATTGGCGGCAGCGCCGCCGCGGCGGGCCTGAATGCCACGGCAATCGGCAGGACGGCAACGGCGTCGGGCGGGGGGTCCATTGCCCTGGGCGACGCGGCGCAGACATCCGCGATCAACGCCATTGCGTTGGGTACTGGAGCAACCTCCGGCGTGCCTGGCGCGGTGGCCCTGGGCGCGGGATCGGCAGGTGCAGCCAACGTGGTGACCAGCGGCGTGGTGTCACCCAGCTCGGCGGGCCCCATCGCGGGAGTTGCGTTCAATAACACGGCCAACATGGCGACTGGCGCGATATCAGTCGGTACGCCCAGCGCCAAGCGCCAGATCAAGAACGTGGCTGACGGCTCGGATTCCAATGACGCCGTGACAGTGCGGCAGATGACGGCCGTGGCCAGCGCCGCGAACTCGGGCATGAACAACCTGGGCACCAGCGTCGCCACCAACCTGGGCGGCGGCGCGACCTACACCGCCGCCTCGGGCACCATCGGCACGCCCACCTACAGCGTGCAGGGCACGTCCTTCACCAACGTGGGCACGGCGGTAGGCGGTTTGGATTCGGCGGTGACCGACCTGGTCACCGGCAAGATCGGTCCATTCGTGTCGGACAACAGCGTGACGACGGTGCAGGCGGTGTCGTCGGGCGCGAGCGCGGCGGCGGGCGGCTTTGGATCGTCGGCCACGGGCGCGGCGTCCACGGTCCTGGGCAACCAGTCCACCGACAACGGCGTCGCCAACTCCACCATCTTGGGACAAGGCGCGTCGGTGGTCGCGGGGCTTACGGGGTCCAACGTGGTGCTGGGCCAGGGCTCGAGCGCGTCGCTGGGCGCTCAGACGGGCTATACCGCATTCGGCCTGTCTGCGCCGCAGAACGCCAACGGTGAAGTCTCGGTGGGTTCGGGGGCCATCCGCCGCCAGATCACCAACGTGGCGGCGGGCAGCGCGCTGACGGATGCCGTCAACGTGGGGCAACTGAGCGGCGCCGCGTCCAACCTGGGCGCAAGCATTGCCACCGGCCTGGGAGGCGGTGCGACCTACAACGCTGCTTCAGGTGCGATCAGCGCGCCGTCATATACCGTGCAAGGCATGGCGTACGACGATGTCGGCGCGGCGCTGGAAAGCGCGGATGAGGCCATCAACAATCTGGTGGCGGGCGAGTCGGGGCCGTTCGTTTCGGACAACAGCGTCACCGCCACGCAGGCCGTGGCGTCGGGCGCAAACGCCAGCGCGGGCGGCTTTGGCGCGTCGGCCACGGGCGCCGCCTCGACCGTCGTGGGCAACCAGGCCAGGGACAACGCGGTCGCCAACTCGACTGTCGTGGGGCAGGGCGCGTCCATCGCCACGGGGCTCTCGGGAGCCAACGTTGCCCTGGGTCAAGGCTCCGAGGCGGCCACGAGGTCGCAGACGGGCTATACGGCGTTTGGCTTGACCATGCCGCAGAACTCGGGCGGCGAAGTGTCGGTGGGCTCGGCCTCCGTCCGCCGCAAGATCACGAACGTGGCGGCCGGCCTTGCGCCGACCGACGCCGTGAACGTGGGGCAGTTGAGCGGGGCGGCGTTCAACCTGGGCACCGCCATGGCGGCCCGCCTGGGAGGCGGGGCCATTTACGACGGCGCGGCAGGAACGATCAGCGCGCCCAGCTACACCATTCAAGGCACGGCGTACACCGATGTGGGCGCGGCATTTGGCGGCGCGGACACGGCAATCTCCAATTTGCTGGCGGGCGAGGCGGGCCCGTTCGTATCGGATCACAGCGTCACCATGGCGCAAGCGGTGGCCTCCGGCGCCAACGCCAGCGCGGGCGGTTTTGGCGCCATCGCCTCGGGCCCGGGTTCCACGGTGTACGGCAATCAGGCCAATGACAACGGCGTGGCCGGCTCGTCGATATTGGGCCAGGGCGCGTTCGTCGACGCTGGCGTGACGGGTTCGAACGTGGTCTTGGGCCAGGATTCGTCGGCCGTGGTGGGCGCGCAAGGCGGCTACACCGCCTTCGGCTTGTCGGGGGCGCAGACCTCCATCGGCGAAGTGTCGGTGGGCACCGCCGCCGGCCGGCGCCAGATCACCAACGTGGCGGCCGGCAGCGCGGCGACCGATGCGGTCAACGTGGCGCAACTGACGGGTGTGTCCTCTGCCGCAACAACGGGCCTCGGTACCTTGGGTTCCAGCGTGGCGTCCAACCTCGGCGGTGGATCGGTCTTCGATCCGGCGACGGGCACGGTTAGTGCGCCGACTTACGGTGTGCAGGGAACCACCCACTCGAACCTGGGCAGCGCGATCGGCGGCCTGGATACGGCAGTGACCGGCCTTAGCACCGGTAAGACAGGCCCGTCCGTATCGGACAACAGCGTGACGACGGTGCAAGCCGTTGCCTCTGGCGCGGATGCATCGGCGGGCGGTTTCGGTGCGTCGGCGACGGGTGCGGCGTCGACTGTCATTGGCAACCAGGCAAGCGACAACGGCGTTGCGGATTCGACGGTGCTTGGACAAGGCGCAACGATCACGGCGGGCCTGACCGGTTCTAACGTGGCGCTGGGTCAAGGCTCGGTGGCGGCGGTTGGTGCTGAAACCGGCTACACGGCTATCGGATTGTCGGCGGCGCAGAATTCCAGCGGCGAAGTGTCGTTGGGATCGGCGGCCGCAGAACGCAAGATCACGAATCTTGCTGCTGGCAGCGCGGCGACCGATGCGGTCAACGTGAGCCAACTGACGGGGGTGGCCAATGCGGCAACAACCGGCTTGAGCACTTTGGGTTCCAGCGTGGCGTCCAACCTGGGCGGCGGATCGGCGTTTGATCCGGCAACCGGCACCGTCACGGCACCAAGCTACGGTGTGCAAGGCACGACCCATTCAAACCTGGGCGGCGCTATCGGTGGCCTGGATACGGCGGTGACCGACCTTAGCACCGGTAAGACTGGCGCGTTCGTATCGGACAACAGCGTGACGGCGGCACAAGCCGTTGCGTCTGGCGCTGATGCGTCGGCAGGTGGCTTCGGCGCGTTGGCGACGGGTGCGGCGTCGACCGTCGTCGGCAACCAGGCAACGGATAACGGCGTTGCGGATTCGACGGTGCTGGGCCAGGGCGCGACGATCACGGCGGGCCTCACCGGTTCCAACGTGGCGTTGGGTCAAGGCTCGGTGGCGGCAGTCGGTGCTGAAAGCGGCTATACCGCAATCGGATTGGCGGCGGCGCAAAATTCCAGCGGCGAAGTGTCGTTGGGATCGGCGGGCACCGAACGCAAGATCACGAATCTTGCCGCCGGGAGCGCGGCGACCGATGCAGTCAACGTCGGGCAACTGGCGGGTGTCGCCAATGCCGCAGCAACCGGGCTGAGCACGCTGGGTTCCAGCGTGGCGACCAATCTGGGTGGTGGATCGGCGTTCGATCCGGCGACTGGTACGGTCACTGCGCCGACGTACGGTGTGCAGGGAACGACCCACTCCAACCTGGGCAGCGCCATCGGCGGTTTGGACACGGCGGTCACCAGCATCAGCAGCGGCAAGTCCGGCCCATTCGTATCGGACAACAGCGTGACGACGGTGCAGGCCGTTGCCTCTGGCGCGGATGCGTCGGCGGGCGGGTTCGGCGCGTCGGCGACGGGTGCGGGGTCGACTGTCATTGGTAATCAGGCAAGCGACAACGGCGTTGCCAATTCCACGGCGCTGGGCCAGGGAGCGACGATCACGGCGGGCCTGACCGGTTCCAACGTGGCGTTGGGTCAGGGCTCGGTCGCGGCAGTCGGTGCTGAAACCGGTTACACCGCAATCGGCCTGTCGGCGGCGCAAAATTCCAGCGGCGAAGTGTCGTTGGGATCGGCGGCCGCAGAACGCAAGATCACGAATCTTGCCGCCGGCAGCGCGGCGACCGATGCGGTCAACGTGGGCCAACTGGCGGGGGTGGCCACTGCAGCAACAACCGGCTTGAGCACTTTGGGTTCCAGCGTGGCGACCAATCTGGGTGGTGGATCGGCGTTCGATCCGGCGACGGGCACGGTTACCGCGCCGACTTACGGTGTGCAGGGAACCACCCACTCGAACCTGGGCAGCGCGATCGGCGGCCTGGATACGGCAGTCACGAGCATCAGCAGCGGCAAGTCCGGCCCATTCGTATCGGACAACAGCGTGACGACGGTGCAGGCCGTTGCCTCTGGCGCGGATGCGTCGGCGGGCGGTTTCGGTGCGTCGGCAACGGGTGCGGCGTCGACGGTGATCGGCAATCAGGCAACGGATAACGGCGTTGCGGATGCGACGGTGCTCGGCCAGGGTGCGACGATCACGGCGGGCCTGACGGGTTCTAACGTGGCGTTGGGTCAAGGCTCGGTCGCGGCAGTTGGTGCTGAAACCGGCTACACGGCTATCGGATTGTCGGCGGCGCAAAATTCCAGCGGTGAAGTGTCGCTGGGATCGGCGGGCGCCGAACGCAAGATCACGAATCTTGCCGCCGGTAGCGCCGCCACCGACGCGGTCAACGTGGGTCAACTGACTGGTGTTGCTACTACGGCAACGACGGGCCTGAGCACCTTGGGTTCCAGCGTGGCGACCAATCTGGGCGGCGGAGCTGCCTTCGACCCTGCGACGGGCACGGTCTCCGCGCCGACCTACGGCGTGCAAGGCGCCACCTACTCGAACCTGGGCAGCGCGATCGGCGGCCTGGACTCGGCGGTCACCAGCATCAGCAGCGGCAAGTCCGGCCCATTCGTATCGGATAACAGCGTATCGACGGCGCAAGCCGTTGCCTCTGGCGCGGATGCGTCGGCGGGCGGCTTTGGTGCGTCGGCAACAGGTGCGGCGTCGACTGTCATTGGTAATCAGGCAAGCGACAACGGCGTTGCCGACTCCACGGCACTGGGCCAAGGCGCGATGATCACGGCGGGCCTGAGTGGTTCTAACGTGGCGTTGGGTCAAGGCTCGGTCGCAGCCGTCGGTTCTGAAACCGGCTACACGGCTATCGGATTGTCGGCGGCGCAAAATTCCAGCGGCGAAGTGTCGCTGGGATCAACCGGCGCCGAACGCAAGATCACGAATCTTGCCGCCGGCAGCGCCGCAACCGATGCGGTCAACGTCGGGCAACTGACGGGTGTTGCCAATGCCGCAACAACCGGGCTGAGCACGTTGGGTATCAGCGTGGCGTCCAATCTGGGCGGCGGATCGGCGTTCGATCCGGCGACTGGCACGGTTACTGCCCCGACTTACGGCGTGCAAGGCGCCACCCATTCGAATCTGGGCAGCGCCATCGGCGGCCTCGATACGGCGGTGACCGGCCTTAGCACCGGTAAGACTGGCCCGTCCGTATCGGACAACAGCGTGACGACGGTGCAGGCCGTTGCGTCTGGCGCGGATGCATCGGCAGGCGGGTTCGGTGCGTCGGCGACGGGTGCGGCGTCGACTGTCATTGGCAACCAGGCCACTGACAACGGCGTCGCCAACTCCACCGCGCTGGGCCAAGGCGCAACGATCACGGCGGGCCTGACCGGTTCGAACGTGGCGCTGGGTCAAGGGTCAGTCGCAGCCGTCGGTTCCGAAACCGGCTACACGGCTATCGGATTGTCGGCGGCGCAAAATTCCAGCGGTGAAGTGTCGCTGGGATCCGCAGGCGCCGAACGCAAGATCACGAATCTTGCCGCCGGCAGCGCAGCCACCGACGCCGTCAACGTCGCCCAATTGACCGGCGTCGCCAATGCCGCAACAACGGGCCTCGGCACCTTGGGTTCCAGCGTGGCGTCGAACCTTGGCGGTGGCGCTGCCTTCGACCCTGCGACGGGCACGGTCTCCGCGCCGACCTACGGCGTGCAAGGCGCCACCTACTCGAACCTGGGCAGCGCGATCGGCGGCCTGGACTCGGCGGTCAGCACGATCGCCAGCGGCAAGGGTGGACCGTTCGTCTCGGACAACAGCGTCACCACTACGCAGGCGCTGGCGTCGGGGGCGGACAGCGCGGCGGGTGGTTTCGGGGCGTCAGCAACGGGCGTGGCGTCGACCGTTGTCGGCAATCAAGCCATGGATAACAGCGTCGCCAACTCCACGGTGCTGGGCCAGGGCGCCACGATCACGGCGGGCCTGACCGGTTCCAACGTGGCCTTGGGCCAGGGTTCCGCCGCGACGCTGGGCGCGCAAAGCAACTATGCCGCCTTCGGCCTGTCCACCACGCAAAGCTCGGCGGGTGAAGTGTCGCTGGGCGCGGCGGGGGCCGAGCGCAAGATCACCAACCTGGCGGCCGGCAGCGTCGCGACCGATGCCGTGAACGTGGCGCAGTTGCAGGGTTCGGCGGCATTGCTGGGCGCCAGCGTGGCTGCCGGCCTGGGCGGCGGCTCGGCGTACGACCCGACCACGGGCCTGGTGTCCGGGCCCAGCTATACCGTGCAAGGCAATACGTACACCAGCCTGAGCACGGCGATTGTCGGGCTGGATACGGTGGTATCCCACATCAGCAGCGGCAAATCGGGCCCCTTCGTGGCGGACACCACGGTGACGTCCGCGCAGCCCCTGGCGGCGGGTGCGAATAGCGCGGCGGGTGGTTTCGGCGCGTCGGCCAGCGGCGCGGCGTCTGTGGTGCTGGGCAATCAAGCCACCGATAACGGCGTGGCGAATTCCACGGCCTTGGGCCAGGGCGCCAGGATCACGGCGGGGCTGACCGGCTCCAACGTGGCCTTGGGCCAGGGTTCGGTGGCCTCGGTTGGCGCGCAAACCGCTTACGTTGCCTTCGGCCTGGCGGGCACGGCAGATTCTGTCGGCGAAGTGTCCGTGGGGTCTGCCGGCGGCTTGCGCAAGCTGACCAACCTGGCGCCGGGTAGCGACATGACGGACGCCGTCAACGTCCGCCAATTGCAGCAGGTGAGCACGCGCTTGGGCGAGGTGGGTACCGACGCGCTGATGTGGGACCCCACGGCCAATGGCGGTGTCGGTGCGTATACCGCCGCGCACGGCAGCATCGGCGGACCCAGCATCATCACCAGCGTTGCGCCGGGCGTGCTCAGTGCAACAAGCTGGGACGCCGTGAACGGCGCGCAATTGTTCGCCACCAACGAAGCGATGGCGCAGTTGGCCAGCACGGTGAACGGCTACACCGGCACGTTGGATCCGGCTGTCAATGGCCAGGGATCTCGCTATGAGCGGACCAACGACACTGGGATGACGCCCGGCAATGCACATGCCAGGGGGCAGGGCGCGACCGCCATCGGCTACAACGCGCAGGCCGACGGCGCGGGCAGCCTGGCCTTGGGCGCCGACACGCAAGTCACCGTGGATGGCGGCGTCGCCATTGGCCAGGGCTCGGTCTCTGATCGCGCCACCGTGGTTCGCACCGGCAAGCGCGCCGTGGCACCGGGGGCGTTCTCGGTGGGCGCGCCAGGCATGGAACGCCAGATCATCAACGTGGCCGACGGCACGCAGGCACAGGACGCGGTGACGGTACGCCAGTTGCAAGGCGCCATCGCATCGGTCGCGGTGACGGGCACCCAGTACTTCCACGCGAACAGCGCCCGGGTGGATTCACTGGCAGTGGGCTCGGATGCGATCGCGGTCGGCGCTGAAACCGTGGTGAACGGCGACGCGGGCATCGGCATGGGGCTGGCCGCGCAAGTGGACAGCACCGCCATCAATGGCATCGCCATCGGATCATCCGCGCGCTCGGCGCTGGATTCGGCCATTGCCTTGGGCTCGTCGTCGTTGGCCGCCGGCTCGCAATCGATGGCATTCGGGGCCTCGGCGAGCGCCGCGGGTGATCGCAGTGTGGCGATGGGCGCAAGCGCCAGCGCCGCCGCGGCCAATTCCGTGGCGCTGGGCTCGGGAGCGCAGGCCTTGCAAGCGGGCGACGTGGCGCTGGGCGCCGGGGCTATTGCCGACATGGGCGCGGCGCCGGCCTACACCGGCAAGTACTCGGGGGCGTCCAACAGCGTCGCCGGCACGGTGTCAGTGGGAACGGCTGGCGCCGAGCGCACCGTCAGCAATGTGGGGGATGCGAAGAACGCCACCGACGCCGTGAACCTGCGGCAATTGGATGGCGCGGTCACGCAGGCCAACCGCTATACGGACCAGCAGATCGCCGCGATCAACAGCGGCCTGACTCAGGGCGGCAGCGGAATGTTCCAGGTGAGTCAGACCAGCCCGACGACCGCGCCCACGGCCACCGGCGCGAACGCCACGGCGGGCGGCGCGGGCGCGGTGGCCTCGGCCAACAACAGTACGGCGCTGGGTAACGCGGCGGAATCTCGTGGCGACAACTCGGTGGCCTTGGGTGCGGGCAGTTCGGATGGCGGGCGCTCGAACGTCGTGTCCGTCGGCGCGGCCGGCAAGGAACGCCAAGTGACGAACGTGGCGGCCGGCACCGCGCAGACGGATGCGGTCAACGTGCAGCAGTTGAACGCCGCCAAACAGGGCTCGGTGCAGTACGCCACCAAGCCCGGCACCAACACGGTGGACTACAGCCGGGTCACGCTGGGCAACGGCGGCGCGCCGGTCACGCTGAGCAATGTCGCGGCCGGGGTCGAGAACACCGACGCCGTCAACGTGCGGCAGCTTAACGAGGGTCTGGGCGGCGCGGTGCAGCAGTCCAACGCCTACACCGACGGCAAGTTCCGGAACCTGCGCAACGACGTGGATCGCTATCGGCGCGACGCGGCGGGCGGCACGGCCACGGCGCTGGCAGTGGCCGGCCTGGCGCAAGCGTATCTGCCGGGCCGGGGCATGTTCTCGATCGCGGGCAGCACGTACGACGGCCAGCAAGGCTTCGCGATGGGCTTGTCGACGGTGTCGGGCAATGGCAAGTGGGTCTACAAGATGTCGGGTTCCACCAACACGCGCGGCACCGTCGGCGCGGTGATCGGGGCAGGCTACCAGTGGTAAGGCCGCGCCGGCCCGCGGGCTTGGAGTCTGCGGGCCGGCGCTTGTGCCCATGCAGTGATTTTTTCCGCAGTGCTTTTTTTCAGTGATTTTTGCAGTGCGACTTGAAGTGCTACTTGCAGTGCTACCTATATATAGCGAGGACTTATGCAACACACGACTCTGATCTCCCGCGGCGCGCGCGCCGGCCTTTTGTGCGGCGCCATCCTGTTCGCCGCGCCAGCACTGGCGGACCCGTCGCTGGACAGCGCGGTGACGGCGGCCAAGCAATGGGCGTCGATGTCGGACTCCGGCTCCACGGACAAGATGTGGGGCGCTAGCAGCGACATCATGAAACAGCGCATCGACAAGCAGGGCTGGTCGGATTACCTGAGTCAGTTGCGCGCCGAGGTGGGCCGCAACGCCGGGCGCGAATGGTTGCAGGTGGTGCGCGTGTCGGACCCTGCCGACCTGCCGCAAGGGCAGTATGTGAACGTCATCTTCAGCACCCAGTTCCGCAACATGCCGGCCACCGAGACGGTATCGATGGTGGCCAGCAAGAACCGCTGGGTGCCGATGGGCTACGTGGTGCGCAAGGTGGCGCCCGACGGCCAGACCATCACGCAATAAGCCTGACTAAGGGTTTTCCCCTCATTAGGGCAGGTAATCTGGAAGATAAGAAATAAGAATTTTTCTTATGGTGGGGCCGGGGCTATAACGACTGGCTGATTAGCCTCAACCACCTTAAGAGAGACAAGCATGAGGGGAAAACCTGCGACGGGGCACCAGCCGGTGCGCGCGTCTACCGCCGCCTTTGTCGGCACCATGATCGAGTGGTACGACTTCTACATTTACGCCACCGCGGCCGCGCTGGTGTTCGGCAAGTTGTTCTTCCCGTCGGCCACGGGTTTTTACGGAACGCTTGCCGCCTTCGGCACGTTCGCGGTGGGCTTTTTCGCGCGGCCCTTGGGCGGCGCCATCTTCGGCCACATCGGCGACAAGATCGGCCGCAAGAAATCGCTGGTGATCACCTTGGTGATGATGGGCACGGTAACCGTGCTGATCGGCCTGTTGCCCACCCACGCTTCCATTGGCGTGTGGGCGCCCGTGCTGCTGATCCTGCTGCGCATCGTGCAAGGCATCGCGGTGGGTGGCGAATGGGGCGGCGCGGTGCTGATGGCGGGCGAACACTCGCCGGACAAAAGCAAGAGAACGTTCTTCGCGTCCTTCGCGCAACTGGGCAGTCCGGCGGGCCTGATTCTGTCGATGCTGATGTTCAAGCTGGTGACCGGTCTGGACGACGAGGCCTTTCTGAGCTGGGGCTGGCGCGTGCCGTTCCTGTTTTCGGCCGTGTTGCTGGTAGTGGGTTTCGTGATCCGCCTGAGCGTCAACGAATCGCCCGATTTCATCGCTGAAAAAGCGGCCCGTTTGCAGCGCGCCAAGCCCGCCCAGGCGCCGCTTGCCCAAGTGCTGCGCGGCGCGCCGGGCTTGCTGGCGCTGGCGGTCGGCGCCAACGTGCTGGGCATTGCCGGCTTCTATTTCACCAATACCTTCATGATTGCCTACACCACGCAGTACGTGGGCTTGAACCGGGCGGTGATCCTGGACTGCCTGCTGCTGGTGTCCATCATGCAGTTCCTGATTACGCCGCTGTCGGCCTACATCGCCAGCCGCGTGGGCAACCTGCGCTTTCTGGGCGCCATGGCCTTCGTGTCGATCTTCACGCCGTACGCCATGTTCAACCTGGTCGACCAGGGCTCGCTTACCAGTATTACGCTGGGGGTCGGCGTGGCGGTACTCTTCATGGGCGCCTACTACGCGGTCATCGCGGGCTATGTCAGCGATAGCTTCCCGACGGGCATCCGCTACACCGGCATCTCGATGGCCTACCAGTTGTCAGGCGCCATCTTCGGCGGCCTGACGCCCTTGCTGGGCACGGTGCTGGCCGAGAATTTCAAGGGGCAGTGGTGGCCGTTGGCGCTGCTGTTCTCGGCGATTTCGTTGCTTTCCCTGGTTTCTGTTTTGCTGCTGGGCAATGTCGGCCAGCGCACCGAGCAACTTCACCTGAAGGATCAGCAAGCATGAAGGCTTTTTTTCACGACGAGCAGAAGCTGCATCATCCGCAGACCTATTTTTCACGCGGCAAGATGCGCACCCCGCAGGAAGTGCCGGCGCGTCTGGACGGGCTGGTGCAGGCGGCCCGCAAGCTGGGCTTTGACGTGCAGGCGCCTGAAGACCAGGGCGCGGGCGCTATTTCTGCCGTGCACAGCCTGGATTACCTGCGCTTTCTGCAAAGCGCCCATGAAGACTGGATGAAGCTGCCGGGCGATTGGGGCGGCGAAGTGGTGTCGAACGTCTTCGTGCGTGAACCCAACGCCTTGCGCGGCGTGCTGGCCAAGGCGGGGCGTTATCTGGCCGATGGCAGTTGCCCGGTCGGGCCGCAAACCTGGCAGTCGGCCTATTGGTCGGCGCAGTGCGCGGTGTCGGGCGCCGACGCCTTGCTGGCCGGCGACCAACACGCCTACGCCATTTGCCGTCCGCCCGGCCACCACGCCCGGCGCGACGCGGCCGGCGGGTTCTGTTACCTGAACAACGCCGCTATCGCCGCGCAGCGGCTCACGTCCCAGTTTCCGCGCGTGGCCATCCTGGACACCGACATGCATCATGGCCAGGGCATCCAGGAAATTTTCTACGAACGCAGCGACGTGCTGTACGTCTCGATCCACGGCGACCCTGAAAACTTCTACCCGGTGGTTGCCGGGTTCGAAGACGAGCGCGGCGCGGGCGAGGGCTACGGCTACAACATCAACCTGCCGATGCCGCACGGCTCGCCGGAATCCGTGTTCTTTGACCGCTTGGCGCAAGCGCGCCGCGCCATTGAACTGTTCCAGCCCGATGCCCTGGTGCTGTCCTTGGGATTCGATATTTTCGAGAAGGACCCGCAAGCCATGGTCAGCGTGACCGAAGACGGCTTCGAACGGCTGGGCCGCGAGGTGGGCGGCCTGCGCCTGCCGACGCTGATCGTTCAGGAAGGCGGCTACTATATCGACGGATTGGAATCCAATGCGTCGCGCTTCTTCGCGGGGCTGACCGGCGTTTGAAGCGTCGGGCATCGGCCGGGCCGGCGTGGATTCCACCCGGCCTTTTTTTCGACCCCGTCCGCCACGCCATGCCCGAAACGCCTGTCCGCACTCCGCCGTCGCTGCCGCTTGCCCCCGAACGCATGGACTGGAACCTGCTGCGCACGTTCATGTTCGTCGTGCAAGAGCGCGGCGTGGGCCGCGCGGCGCAGGCGCTGCACCTGAGCCAGCCGGCGGTCAGCCAGGCGCTGAAACGTCTTGAAGACGCAGTGGGCGGCCTGCTGCTGCACCGGCGCAACGGCGAATTCCGCCTGACGGGCCTGGGCGACGAAATCTACGCCATCGCCCGCGACATGTACGGCACGATGGCGCGCATTGAAAACGCCGCCACCCAGGACCGGGCCGAAATTGCCGGCACCTTGCGGCTGCTGGTGATGAGCAAGGTGCAAAGCCCGGCCTACGACGACTTTCTGGCGCAATTTCATCGGCGCTATCCCAAGATTGAATTCCACGTTGACGTGCTGCCCAGCGCCGCCATTCTGGACGCGCTGGCCAAGCGCGTGCCCGCCTTGGGCATCTGCCTGTGCCGCAAGCCGGTCGACGCGCTGGAGCGCCGGCTGTTCCTGCGGCACCACTACGCCGTGGTCTGCGGCCGCCATCACCCGCTGTTTTCAAAGCCGCGCGTCAGCCTTGAAGACCTGATGGACCAGAACTTTGTATGCTTCGCCAGCGACCAGATTGGCGATACGCTGTCGCCCTTGACGATCTTTCGCGATCAGCAGGGGTTTACGGGACGCATCGTGGGCACGTCGCCGAACATCGAAGAGATACGCCGCATGGTGGTGGCGGGCATCGGCCTGAGCTTTCTGCCGGAGCACCTGATCCGCCAGGACGTGATGGGCGGCGACCTGCGCCGGCTGCCGCCCGCCGAGTCGGTGGCCGAGATCGATGTGTTCCTGACCTGGCACAAACAGCGCAAGCTGACGGCGGTGGAAGTGGCCTATCTAAGCGCGTTTGATCGTTTCCTGAACCGCACGCCGCTGGATTCGCGCGCGGGTTGAAGCCTTGAATTCAAAAACAGGCGGGGCAGGTGATCCACACCAACCCCGCCATCACGACACTTTCTGGAGAGACAAATGACTGAACCGAAGAAGCCCAATTGGCGTTTGGAAACCGTGGCCGTGCATGGCGGCTACCGCCCGGATCCGACGACGCGCGCCGTGGCCGTGCCCATCTACCAGACCGTGGCCTACGCTTTCGACGACACGCAGCATGGCGCTGATCTGTTTGACCTGAAGGTGCCGGGCAACATCTATACCCGCATCATGAACCCCACGACCGACGTGCTGGAGCAGCGCGTGGCGGCCCTGGAAGGCGGCATCGCGGCGCTGGCGCTGGCCTCGGGCCAGTCGGCCGTCACCTACGCCATCATGACCATCGCCGAAGCGGGCGACAACATCGTGTCGTCCAGCACGCTGTACGGCGGCACCTACAACCTGTTTGCGCACACGCTGCCGCAATACGGCATCACCACGCGCTTTGCCAACCCCAGCGACCTGGCCGCCTTTGAAGCGCAGATCGATGAGCGCACCAAGGCCATCTTCGCGGAATCGGTCGGCAACCCGCTGGGCAACATCACCGACATCGCCGCGCTGGCTGAACTGGCGCACCGCCACGGCCTGCCGCTGATCGTGGACAACACCGTGCCGTCGCCGTACCTGCTGCGCCCCATCGAACATGGCGCGGACATCGTGGTGCAGTCGCTGACCAAGTACCTGGGTGGCCACGGCACCAGCCTGGGCGGCGCCATCATTGATTCGGGCAAGTTCCCGTGGGCCGAGCACAAGGCCCGCTTCAAGCGCCTGAACGAACCGGACATCAGCTACCACGGCGTGGTCTACACCGAGGCCTTCGGCGCGGCCGCCTACATTGGCCGCGCGCGCGTCGTGCCGCTGCGCAACACGGGTGCTGCGATTTCACCGTTCAACTCGTTCCAGATTCTGCAAGGCATCGAAACGCTGGCGCTGCGCGTGGACCGTATCGTTGAAAACGCCGTGAAGGTCGCGAACTTCCTGCGGGAACACCCGAAGGTGGAATGGGTCAACTACGCCGGCCTGCCGGACCACCCCGACCACGCCCTGGCGCAGAAGTACCTGGGCGGCAAGGTGCCGGGCTTGTTCACGTTTGGCGTGAAGGGCGGCCGCGATGCCGGCGCGCGCTTCCAGGATGCGCTGCAACTGTTCACGCGCCTGGTCAACATTGGGGATTCGAAGTCGCTGGCCACGCATCCGGCGTCCACCACGCACCGCCAACTGAACCCGGAAGAGCTGCAAAAGGCCGGCGTGCGCGAAGAGACCGTGCGCTTGTCGATCGGCATTGAGCACATTGATGACCTGATCGCCGACCTGGAGCAGGCGCTGGCGCAAGTCTGATCGGGCTTATTTTCTGGCGTTCTTACCCGGCGTGGGGCAGACCACGGCGCGCAGCTTGCGCTGAACGGGGTCCCGCGCGACGGGGGCATTGTGGATGCCCGCCACCGGAATGGATTCCACCAAGGCGCCGGTGGCGTCGTTGCCGGCGTAGTGCCGGGTTTCGGTGACCGTATAGGTGTCGGCGCTGCAGTTCAAGGTGATGGGTTGCGCGACCGATCCATAGCTTTGGCCCGTGGTTTCAGACACCCGGTGCTGCGCATAAAACCATGCGACCGTCACGGTCATGACCATGGGCTTTTCGGACACGCGCGCAATTGACGCGCTGTCATAGAACACGCCGGGCATGGATTGGGGGTCTAGCGGTGTCCACAAGACATCGGGCGGAGCCGCCTGCACCGACGGTACGCAGGCGGCGGCACCCAGCAGAGCCAGGGCGATGGTAAGCAGTGCGTGCCTTGCGATCATGTCGGGGTTCCGTGGGTGGCCGGTGCAGCGTAAGAGTATGTCACGCCAGTATAGAGAACGTCGGCCAACACGCTATAGTTTCGCCCATTCCCTTTAAAAGATACCCGCCAAACGGCGGGTGCGCGTGCATCAAAAGCCCTTCCTCCATGAACCTTAGACTGCTGGCCAGCGGTGTTGCGATTGCCGTCGCGGGGGTGATCGGGTATGGCATCTACCAACTGGTTCCGCTGGGCCAGCCGCTGGCGCGCAGCGAAATCATCGGCGAACTCAATGGCCCGGCGCTGGCCTCGTCGTCCCGGGTGGTGCTGCAACGCTACGGCGAACGGCAGTTGCTGATTGGGCAGCGCCTGGTGTCCGCCCAGGACATGGCGGCGCTGGACACGGCGCCCGTGCTGGACGCGCTGGTGCCAGCCTTGAGCACGCGCCAGCCCAACCCCTGGCTGGTGGCCGACACGCGCAACCTGATTTACGGCGGCCACGGCACGGGCGCGTTTACCTTGCTGGGTTCGATCAGCGGGGATGCGGGCGTCAGCCTGATCGGGTCGCCGCAAGGGCGAGAGCTGTACCTGGTGACCGCCGCTGAACGCCGCGCCGACCCGGACGAGGTGCCCGCCACCTGGGAAATTTTGCAGTCCAACGACCTGGGCAAGACCTGGACGCTGGCGCCGGACGTGGTGCTGGGCCCGCCGCTGCGGCATACGGTGTTTCTGACGTCGGACCGCGTCATTGCCCTGGAACGGCATGACGGGCGCCAACGCCTGATGATCAGCCAGGACGGCGCGCGCCATTGGTCAGCCACTTTGCTGGATGAGCAGGTCTGGCCGGACGCGGCGGCGTTTGAACGCGGGTTTCGCGAACGCCTGGCCAAGGCCGGCGGCGCGGGCGCGGAAGACCAGCTGGCCTATGACTGGTCGCTGTATCCGCTGGACGAGCACCGCGCCGTGGGGTGGAGCTGGCGCACGCGGATCAGCCTGGATGCCTCGGCCGGGAACCAGGTTCTGGAAACGCGGCGCTTTGAAGTCGAGCTGCAAAGTGGGGCATCGCCCGCGTTCCGCATCACGCAAGACGTGCCAGCGGTGCCGGCGCAGGCGGCCGAGGCCAGCGTCACGCGCGACCAGGCGGTGTTCGAGATCTGGGGCGATGCCATCTACGAACTGGACAAGGCCGAGCAAACCTGGCAGCGGCGCGCGGCCTCGCCGACGGTGCAGGGCAAGCCTAGCTGGATCGACGATGCCTGGTTCGGGCCGAATGCGTGGGTCATCAAGACCTACGCCGACCATCTGTTTTCGTTCAACGAATACACCAAGACCTATTTCTACACGCGCGACCAGGGCAAGACGTGGCGCCCGTTCCAGATACCGCAGGACGTGGAGATCGGCCTGCTGGGCCTGGACGCCACGGGCGACGCGCTGCTGTCGCTGGCCGAGCGCGACGGCAAGACGGTGATTCGGCGGTACCCGCTGGATTGAAGCGCGACCAGGAAGCGCCGACAGGTGGCGCCAACAGAAAGCGCCAACGGGAAGCGCCATACGGGTAGCGCCAGCGGATGCCGCCGTGTTGCCCGCGTCAGACCACCAGCACCGGGCAGGGCGCGTGCGCGATGATCCGGCTGCTGACGGACCCCATCAACGCATTCATCAGCGGGCTGCGGTGATGGGAACCCAGCACGATGGCGGTGGCCTTGACCCGAGTCGCGTAGTCGACGATTTTTCCGGGCGTGAAGCCGGTCATCTCGTGGCATTCGAAGTTCACGTTGCCGTGGCGCAGGATGTCCGCCACCGAGCGCATCGCCTTGTCGCTTTCTTCGTGGTGCCAGGCATCGACTTCGTCCTTGCCGATGAATGACACGACATCCCCCCGAACCTCGGGCTCGCAATGCACCACATGCACGATGAAATCGCGGTTCAGCAATGGGGTGGCGACCAGGTAGCGGGCCGCCTCATCGCTATACGTCGATCCGTCGGTGGCAAGAATGATCGTGTTCATGGCTGCTCTCCGGTTTGGGGCTTCTTCACTTCGTTGCGGTTGGCAGTGCCTTTCCGCTTTGGCCGGGCCAGGCTGGCGCCAATCGAGGCCGCCAGAACCAGCCCGATAATGCCTAGCGACCAATGCACCGGCACGTGCATCCACTGTGCCGCCAGCATCTTGGCGCCGATAATCATCAGTACCACAGCCAAGCCGTACTTCAGGTAATGAAAGCGGTCCACCATGTCGGCCAGCAGGAAGTAGAGCGCCCGCAAGCCCATGATGGCGAAGATATTGGACGTGAAAACGATGTAGGGGTCGGTGGTGATCGCGAAGATGGCGGGAATGCTGTCCACCGCGAAGACCACGTCCGTCGCTTCGATCATCAGCAGCACCACGAACATTGGGGTCGCGTAGCGCAGCCCGTCGATTCGCACGAAGAAGGCCTGGCCGTGATAGTCCTTGGTGATCCGCATGGTGGCCCGCATGAACCGCACCAAGGGGTTCTGGGCGATGTCGGGCTGACGGCCGGCCACGGCCAGCATCCTGGCGCCGCTCAGCACCAGGAAGGCGCCCAGCACATAGAACATCCACACGAACTGGGTCAGCAGCCACACACCCGCAAGTATCATCCCGATGCGCATGAAGATGGCGCCCAGCACGCCGTACAGCAACACCCGCCGCTGTAATTCGGCGGGCACGGCGAAGTAGGTGAAGATCAGGGAAAACACGAACATGTTGTCCGCGGACAGGGACAGTTCGATGAGATAGCCGGTGAAGAATTCCAGCGTTTTTTGATTGGCCACCGCGCGGCTCATGCTGGCGTCCAGAAACCACCACATCAGCAGGCCGAACAGCGTCGCCAACGACGACCAGGCCAGCACCCAGCACAGCGCTTCCCGAGACGACACGCGGTGCGCCTGGCGGCCGCCCAGCGCATACAGATCAAGCGCCAGCACGGCCACCACGAAAACGATGAACCCCACCCACATCGGCAGGGTGGCAAACGTTTCTACCTGGCTCATACGTCGCCTCCACAAATACGAGGCCAGTCTAGAGCGGCTCTATTCTTCGGACAATTCGCATAACATGAACCCATAGTCAGATTTTTTGGAATGATCGCCATGGTCACTCTCAACTACAAACATCTGCGCTATTTCTGGGTAGTCGCCAAGGCTGGCAGCATTGCCCGCGCGGCACAGCAATTGCAGCGCACGCCTCAATCGATCAGCGGCCAATTGCAAGATTTGGAAGACGCGCTGGGGTCCGCGCTGTTCCGACGGGTGGGGCGGGGGCTTGAACTCACGGACATCGGCCGCCGCACACTGCAATACGCGGATCGCATCTTCACCCTGGGCGACGAATTGCTGGACGATCTGCGTAACCGCCCCGCGCGGCAAACCCTGGATTTCAGGCTGGGCATTGCCGAAGGCGTACCCAAATCGCTGGTGTACCGGATGATCGAGCCGGTGTTGCAGTTGGAAGAGAACGTGCGGCTGATCTGCCGTGAAGGGCGGCTGGCCTTTTTGCTGGCGGACCTGGCGGTACACCGTTACGACATGGTGATTGCCGACCGCCCGATGCCGAGTCATCTGAACGTGCGCGGTTTTAGCCACTTGCTGGGCGAAAGCAGCCTGACGTTCTTTGGCGCGCCCGCCTTGCTGGAACAGTTGCCGGGCCGCTTTCCGAAGATGCTGGACCAGGCGCCTTTCCTGTTGCCGGGCGAAGACGCGGCGATTCGCCTGCGGCTGCTGCAATGGTTTGACGAACACAATATCCGCCCGCGCATCGTGGGCGAATTTGATGACAGCGCCTTGCTGAATGCCTTCGGCCAAACCGGGGTGGGCCTGTTCGCCGCGCCGACCGCCACGGCCGCCTTTCTGGTCAAGCAGTACCGGGTGCGCTCCATCGGCAGCGCCCGCGCCGTCAAGGAACAGCTTTACGCGCTGACCACCGAACGGCAGTTGCAGCACCCGGCCATCATTGCGCTGCGCAAGGCGGCGCAGGAGGACATCTTCGGCGCGTCAACGCCGGGGCGTGGGTAAACGCAAGCACGTAGGCAAAACGTCAGCGCGTGGGCGCCGGCGGGTCAGGCAGCCAACACGTAGTCGGGGTAGCGTTTGCAGATCTCGGCCACCTGGCTCAAGGTGCCGGACAGATGTTCGCGCAGCACCTGCTGCGCCCGCGCGGGCTCTTGCGCCCGGATCGCATCCAGCAAGCGTTGATGGTCGTCCATGATGCGTTCGGCCTTGCCGGCTTCGGGCAGATGCAGCCGGCGCAGGCGGTCCAGATGGCCACTGTAGCGCTGCTCAAGCTCCCATAGGCTCGTCACACCCGCGGCAATGTGCATGTCGCGGTGAAAGGCCTGGTCGGCGTCGATGAACTGCTGGTATTCGCCATTGGCGTGGCTGATGCGTTGCAGGTCGATGCTGGTTTGCAGGCGCTTGTGCAAGGCCGCGTCGGACTGCTGCGCCAGCAAGTGCACGATTTCCAGCTCCAGCGATTGCCGCAGAAAGTGCGCCTGGCGCGCGGCGGGAATGTCGATGCGGCTGACCACCGTGGTGTGCTGCGGGTAGATCTCGACCAGCGCCTCTTCGGCCAGCCGCATCAGCGCGTCGCGGATGGGGGTTTGGCTCAGGCCATAGCTTTCAGCCAGCGTCACGCGCGACAGCGGGGCGCCGGGCGCGAGTTCCAGCGATACGATCTGTTCGCGTAGATGTTCGAAGACCTGGGGCGCGGCGTGGCGCGAGCGGTCCAGTCTGAGCTTGGGGCTTTGCATCAGGGGGCCTGACGGGAGTACGGTAGGAAAGCCCGCAGTGTAGCGGGTTTTCACCTAGCTGACGCACTAATGTATTAGTGTTTAAATGGCTCCATTCCACCCTGTCATTGCTCCCAATTCCCCCATACCCCCTATGAAACGTACCTACGAAAGTCTGCGCAGCGCCGCCTGGATGGCCAAGGACGACCTGCGTTCGTTCGGCCATCGGTCCCGCATGATGCAAATGGGCTATGCCCCGGACGATTGGGTCGGCCGGCCTATCATCGCCATCATCAACACCTGGTCCGACCTGAACCCCTGTCACAGCCACTTCAAGCAGCGCGTGGAAGACGTGAAGCGCGGCGTGTTCCAGGCGGGCGGGTTTCCGGTGGAGCTGCCGGCGATTTCGGTGTCGGAATCGTTCGTGAAACCCACCACCATGCTTTATCGCAACTTCCTGGCCATGGAAACCGAAGAGCTGCTGCGCAGCCATCCGGTGGATGGCGCGGTGCTGATGGGCGGTTGCGACAAGACCACGCCGGGCCTGCTCATGGGCGCCATCAGCGCCGGGCTGCCGTGCGTGTACGTGCCCGCCGGCCCCATGCTGCGCGGCAACTGGAAGGGCAAGATCCTCGGCTCGGGCTCTGATGCCTGGAAGCTTTGGGACGAGCGCCGCGCCGGCAAGATCACCCAGGAACAATGGACCGAAGTGGAAGGGGGCATTGCCCGCAGCTACGGCACCTGCATGACGATGGGCACGGCCAGCACCATGACCGCCATCGCCGAATCCATCGGCATGACGCTGCCGGGCGCCTCCTCGATACCGGCTGCCGACGTCGGCCACATGCGCATGTCCGCCGAATGCGGCCGCCGCGTGGTGGAAATGGTCTGGGACGACCTGACCCCCCAGCGCATCCTGAGCATGGCTTCGTTCAAGAACGCCATCAACGTGGCCATGGCCATGGGCTGTTCCACCAACGCCATCATTCACCTGGTGGCCATGTCGCGCCGCGCCGGCCATGCCGTGGGCCTGGAAGATTTCGATGCCGCCAGCCGCAAGGTGCCGGTCATTGCGAACATCCGGCCCAGCGGTGACACCTATCTGATGGAAGACTTCTATTACGCGGGCGGCTTGCCGGCGTTGATGACGCGCCTGGAAGGCCACCTGGACCTGTCGGCCATGACCGTGACCGGCAAGACGCTGGGCGAGAACATCGCCGGCGCCGAGGTCTATAACGACGACGTGATCCGCAAGCTGGACACCGCCATCTACGACGAAGGCGCGCTGGCCGTGCTGCGCGGCAATATCGCGCCGGACGGCTGCGTCATCAAGCCCAGCGCCTGCGCGCCGCAGTTCTTGCAGCACACCGGCCCGGCGCTGGTGTTCGACGACTACCCCAGCATGAAGGCCGCGGTGGACGACGAAAACCTGGACGTCACGCCGGAACACATCATGATCCTGCGCAACGCCGGGCCGCAAGGCGGCCCCGGCATGCCGGAGTGGGGCATGCTGCCGATTCCCACCAAGCTGGTGAAGCAGGGCGTGCGCGACATGCTGCGCCTGTCCGACGCCCGCATGAGCGGCACCAGCTACGGCGCCTGCATTCTGCATGCCGCGCCCGAATCGTATGTGGGCGGACCGCTGGCGTTCGTCAAGACGGGTGACCTGATCACGGTCGATGTGCCGGCCCGCAGCATCCACCTGAACATCAGCGACGAAGAACTCGCCGCTCGCCGCGCCGCCTGGACGCCGCCGCCCAAGCGCTACGAGCGCGGCTACGGCTGGATGTATTCCAAGCACATCCTGCAAGCCAACGACGGCTGCGATTTCGATTTTCTGGAAACCGAGTTTGGCGCACCCGTGCCCGAGCCCGAGATTTTCTAAGCCTGGTTTCTTATTCCTTGTTCCTTGCCTATTGCCCGGAGCCATCGTGTCCCAAATGAATCCCGAAACCCGTGCCCGCCTGTCAGGCATCAGCACGGCCACCCTGTGCACCGCCTTGTTCAAGCGCGGCCTGCGCAACCAGTTCATCCAGGACGTGCGTCCGCTGAACGCCAATCTGCCCAATATGGTCGGCCCGGCGTTCACCCTGCGCTACATCCCGGCCCGCGAAGACCTGAACACCATCAAGGTGTTTGAAGACCGCTCGCATCCGCAGCGCGTGGCCGTCGAAACCTGCCCGGAAGGCGCGGTGCTGGTCATGGACAGCCGCAAGGACGCGCGCGCCGCGTCCGCCGGTTCCATCCTGATCACGCGCCTGATGAAGCGCGGCGTGGCGGGCGTGGTCACTGACGGCGGCTTTCGCGATTCCCCGGAGATCGCCGAACTCGGCTTCGCTGCCTATCACCAGCGCCCGTCGGCCCCCACCAACCTGACCTTGCATCAGGCGCTGGACATCAACGAACCCATTGGCTGCGGCGACGTGGCGGTGTGGCCCGGCGACATCGTCGTGGGCGACCGTGAAGGCGTGGTGGTGATTCCGGCGCATCTGGCCGACGAGATCTCGATCGAAGCGGTGGAGATGACCGCCTTCGAAGACTTCGTGACCAGCCAGGTGCAGCAGGGCGCGTCCATCCTGGGCCTGTACCCGCCCACCGACCCGGGCACCAAAGACAAATTCGCCGCCTGGCGCAAAGAACAAGGCCGTTGAGCTTTGCCGCCGGCCGCCCGGCCGGCGATCCATACCTATAAGTCTATAAATCAAGGCAGGAGACAATCCATGAATACGCAACGACGCAGCGCGTTGTGCGCGCTGCTGGCCGGCGCCCTGTGCGCACTGGCCATGCCCGCCAGCGCCGCCGACTGGCCCGCGCAAAAGCCCATTTCCTATGTGGTGCCGTTTACCGTGGGCGGTTCCACCGACGTGGTCGGCCGCGTGCTGGCTCAGAAGCTGGGCGACCGCCTGCACCAGAACGTCATCGTTGAAAACAAGCCCGGCGCGGCCGGCGGCATCGGCGCCACCTACGTGGCCAAGGCCGCGCCCGACGGCTACACGCTGTTTGGCGGCACCATCAGCACGCACGCCATCAACGCCAGCCTGTACAAGAATCTGAAGTACGACCCGGTCAAGGATTTCGAGCCGGTGTCGCTGATTGCCTACCTGCCCAACGTGCTGCTGGTGGACCCGAACCTGGGCGTGAATTCGGTGGCTGACTTGATCGCGCTGCTCAAGCGCGACCCCAACAAGCGCACCTTCGCGTCGTCTGGCGCGGGCACGTCCACGCACCTGGCCGGTGAGTTGTTTTCCAGCATGATCGGCGTGCCGCTCACGCACGTGCCGTACAAGGGTACGCCGCCCGCCATGGTGGACGTGTCGTCCGGCTCGGTCACTTTCATGTTCGACCAGATGACGGCCGCGCTGCCGCTGCTGCAAACCGGCAAGCTGAAACTGCTGGCCGTCACCACCAAGGACCGTATCGCGCTGGCGCCTGAGGTGCCCACGATGCAGGAAGCCGGCGTGCCGGGCTTCCAGATGGCGTCCTGGCAGGCCGTCTACGCGCCCAAGGGCACGCCCAAGCCGATCCTGGACAAGCTGGCGGCCGAAATTGCCGTCATCCTGAAAGAGCCGGACGTGCAGGAGAAACTGGGCAAGACCATGGGCATGGAACTCGTGGGCAGTACGCCCGACCAACTGCGCGCGCTGATGGCCACCGAAATTCCGCGCTGGGCGGAAGTGGTGAAAAAGTCCGGGGCAACGGTGGAGTAATCCATGGTGGCATGAGCAAGGTTGGAATAACTTCTGCTTAAGGCATGGCAAAACGCCCACGTGCACGCAAGTGCGACGTGGGCGTTTTTACATGGGAGGCCAGGTCTTAATTGACCTTGATGTTCCGTTCCTTCACCAGCGTCTTCCACTGCGCCGTTTCCTTGGCCAGATGATCGCGCAGGGCCTCCGGCGAGCCGCCGATGGATTCCGCGCCGATTGAATCCAGTGTGGCGCGGACCTTGGGCTCGGCCAGCGCCACGCGCATGGCTTCGTTCAGCTTGGCCACCACTTCCGGTGGCGTGCCGGCGGGGGCGAAGGCCGCGAACCAGGGCATCAGCTCGTAGCCCGCCACGCCGGCTTCCTGCATGGTGGGCACGTCGGGCAGGGCGGCGGAGCGCTTGGCGGTGGTCACGCCCAGCGCGCGCAGCTTGCCCGTGGCAATGTGCGGCTTGGCCGACGTGATGCTATCGAACATGTAGTCCACCTGCCCGCCCAAGAGGTCGGCCACGGCGGGGCCGCTGCCCTTGTAGGGCACGTGCAGCATCTCCACGCCCGTCATGGACACGAACAATTCGCCCGCCAGGTGGATGGACGTGCCGACGCCCGCCGAGGCGTAGGTGTAGTGATTGGGCTGGGCCTTCGCCTTGGCAATGACGTCCGCCACGCTGGTGGCGCCGGTGCGCTGGGGGTTGGTGACCAGCACGTTGGGCACCACGGCCAGCAGCGAGATCGGGGCGAAGTCCTTGATGGGGTCGTAGTTCAGGTCGGCGTACAAGGCCGGGTTCACGGCCATGCCGTTGGCCACGATCAGGATCGTGTAGCCGTCGGGCTTGGAGCGCGCCACGCTGGCCGCGCCGATGTTGCCGCCCGCGCCCGCGCGGTTTTCCACGATGAACGAGGTGTTGAGTTGCTTGCTCATGGATTCGCTCAACGTGCGGGCGATGCTGTCCATGGCGCCGCCGGGCGGGAAGGGCACTACCCACTTGACCGGGCGGTCTGGATAGCTATCGGCCAGCGCGGCGGACGCGCCGCCCAGCAAGGACATGGCCAAAATGGCGCGGGCAAAGGGTTTGATCACATGGCGCAGGCGCATGGTTGTCTCCGTGGTGCTTGATAGTGGGTGGGCGCGCTCTTGGCGGCGCGGGCCCGTCTTGCCGGGTAGTGGGGCGTTATCCGTTATCCGCTAACGGTGCTTAGTGTTTGGTGGTGATCGGTAGTGGTCGATAGGGGGCGATAGGGGTCGATAGTGGCCATCAGCGGTCGCGACGATAGAACTTGAGTTTGTCTTCGTCCAACGTCAACCCCAGACCGGGGCCGTCGGGCAGTTCCAATTCAAAGTCGGCGTAGCGCGGCGGGTTGGCCACGATGTCGTCCTTCAGCAGCAGGGGGCCGAACAGTTCCGTGCCCCAGGACAGGCGGGGCAGGCAGGCAAAGCCGTGCGCCGACGCCACGGACCCCACCGAGCCTTCCAGCATGGTGCCGCCATACAGCGACATGCCGGCCGCGTCGCCCACGGCCGCCGTGCGCAGCATTTCATACAGGCCGCCGGACTTGGCGATCTTCAAGGCCAGTACATCGGCCGCGCCCTGGCGCGCGATGTCCAGCGCATCTTCCGGGCCGTTGACGGCTTCGTCCGCCATGATGGGCACCACAAAGCGCGCCGCCAGCCGCGCCATGCCGGCCAGGTTGGCGCGCGGAATGGGTTGTTCGATCAGGTCCACCCCCGCGGCTTCCAGCCGGGCGATGGCGCCGGCCGCATCGGCTTCGTTCCAGGCCTGGTTCACGTCCACCGTGACGCGGGCGCGGTCGCCCAGCGCCTGCTTGATGCGCGACACATGCGCCACGTCTTCAGACACGGCGCGGCGTCCCACCTTCAGCTTGAAGGTGTTGTGACGGCGGCTTTGCAGCAGCGACTCGGCTTCCTCGATATCGCGCGCGGTGTCGCCGCTGGCCAGGGTCCACAGCACGGGCATGCGCTTGCGTACCGCGCCGCCCAGCAGGGTGGACACCGGCACGTTCAGGCGCTTGCCTTGCGCGTCCAGCAGCGCGGTTTCCAGTGCCGACTTGGCAAAGCGATTGCCGCGCGCCACCTTGTCCAGCCGCTGCATGGCGGCGTGGATGTTGGTGGCGTCGCCGCCCGCCAGCGCGGGCGCCAGGTAGGTATCGATGGCCAGCTTGATGCCTTCGGGGCTTTCTTCTCCGTAGGACAGGCCGCCGATGGTGGTGGCCTCGCCGATGCCTTCGATGCCGTCGCTGCACGTCAGCCGCACAATCACCAGCGTCTGGCGCTGCATGACCGCCATGGCCAGTTGATGGGCGCGGATGGTGGGCAGGTCCACCAGAATGGCCTGGACCGAAAGAATGCTTGCCGGATTCATACTTTTAATGCCAAGGGTTGAGCGATTGATCGCAGTATGGCTTGCGCTTTCCGATCGCGTCCAAGACTATATGGGTTTCGATTAATACCTTTAAGGTCTATATCAGCCATGGAACTCAGGCACCTGCGGTATTTCCAGGCCGTGGCGGAAGAGGGTAGTTTTACGCGCGCCGCCGCCCGCTTGCACATCGCCCAGCCGCCGCTCAGCCGGCAGATACGCCAGCTTGAGGAAGAGCTGGGCGTGCTGCTGTTTGAACGCACCACGCGGGCACTGCGCCTGACCGAGGCCGGGAGGTTTCTATTGGAGCAGTCCCGCTTGCTGACGGCGCGGCTGGAAGAGGTGCTGGAAGGCACGCGCAGGCTGGGGCAGACCCAGCGCCGCTGGTTCGGCATCGGTTTCGTGCCGTCGACGCTGTACGGCTTCGTGCCCGAACTGATCCGGCAACTACGCAGCGCCGACCCCCAGGTGGAAGTGGGCTTGATGGAAATGACGACCCTGCCGCAGTTGGAAGCGCTGAAGGCCGGGCGCATTGACCTGGGCATCGGCCGGATCCTGCTGGATGACCCGGCCATTGAACGGCAGGTGCTGATGACGGAAGCCCTGGTGGCCGCCGTGCCCTTGCATCACCCCTTGGCGGGCGCGCCCAGTGTGTCGGTGGAGCGCCTGGCGCAAGAGCCCTTTGTGCTGTACCCGGCGCGGCCCCGACCGAACTTCGCGGACCACGTGCTGGGGCTGTTCCGCGCGGCCGGTTATTCGTTGCAAGTGGTGCAAGAGGCCAATGAATTGCAAACGGCGATTGGCCTGGTGGCGGCGGGCTTGGGCGTGACGGTGGTGCCGGCATCCGTGCAGCGCTTGCAGCGTCAGGACGTGGCGCATGTGCGGATCGAGGGCGATGGGTTTGTGTCGCCGGTGATTGCCAGCTACCGCAAGGACGACGGATCGGAATTTTTGGCCCGCGCGTTGGGCCTGGCGCAAGCCTTGGCATCACGCAGTGCAACGCCCGGCTGAACCCCGTCAGAAGCTGACCGCCAGCCCCACCGAAAACCCCGACACATTGGTGCCGAAGACATACCGGCCCACCAGCCGCGTGCGCGTGATGATGACGTCGTAGGCGCTGGAGTCCAGTTCCAGGCCCGCGCCCACGGACGTCAGGCGGTCAAAGCCCAGCACGCCACGCTGGTCGCCCAGGAATTCCGAATGCGTCAGTTCCAACACATAGCGCAGTGGCCGTTGCAGCAGCACGATCCCCGTGGGCGCCCGGTAGCGCGCCCACAGGTTGGCCGATTGCGCGGTGGCGTTGCCCTGCACGGCGGCCGAGCTGGAGAAGCTTTTCAGGCGGATATCCGAATAGCGCAGCTCCACGTCCACTTCGTAGCCGGGTCGGTAGTGCTCGTAGTCCAGCATCAACGAGCCGCCCAGGCCGTAGGCATTCAAGGACCCGCGGTCCAGGAAGTCGACGTCGGTGCCGGTTTGCCGCCCCACATACCAGCTTGCGGCGCGCAGGTCGCTGGTGACGTTGCCCAGCGCCACGTTGAAGATGGGGCGCAGCTTCAGCTCGTCGGTCAGCTTGAAGTCCCAGCCGATGCCGCCGGTGGCCGACAGGCTGTTCCATTTTGTCGGGATGCTGCGGTTTTCGGCGCCCTGGGTCGCCACGAAGGTAGGGTCGTACCGGCTGCCGGCCAGCACGCCTTCCAGGTAGATGGGCACCGAGTCCGAGATGGTGTCGCCGCCGCCCAACTGCGTCATGAAGAATTCGGTGGACCCCGAGGTGGAACCGCCGCCGCTACCGATGGAAAGCGAACTGGTCGTGATGTCCGGCACGATGGAAAACGACATCAGCGCCAACACCCCGTTCGCGCGCTTTTGCAAATCGTCCTTGCTGAGTCGCAGCGTTTGCGCGCTGGCGTCCGCCCCAACGGCGCACGCCAGCGCGGCGACGACATAGGCCGACACCCAGGCTGTCGCGCGCCGGGCCAGTGTCATTTAAGGGCTCCGGACAGTGTGCCCATCGTTTCCCGCTGCGCCATCAGCAGCGTGTCGCTCTGGTCGATGCGGATGGCGCCGATACGCGGAAACTCGAAGTCGATGATGATGTACAGCGCTGCCGTCATGACCAACGCATAGATGATCTGGTGGAACAGGGTGTCGCGCTGCGCGGTGGCCAGGTTCAGGCCGATCAGGCAGGCGCATACCAGCGCCAGAAAGCACAGGAACACGTAGGTCATGGCCGGGGGGTGCACCTTTTGCGCGACCGTCTGTGCGGTGGACACGTCGAACATATCGTTCACGGCGCCGATGTACGACGCCGCGAACGGCGGCACGGCATTCCTGGCCGCCAGCATCGAGCCCTTCCAGATCTGGTTTTGCAGGGCGGAGGCTTTGGCCGCGATGGCATCGCGATGGTCCAGGTCGGCCACGTGCCGGTAGTAATTGATGCGTTCGTCCACGTACAGCCGGAACTGGTCGCGCAGCGCGGGTTGGTCGGCCGCATTCAGCATATCGATGCGCAGCCAGGCGGTGCCGATGGAATTCACTTCCTGCACCAGCAGGTTGCGCCGCTCGGCCATGCGCTGCGCGGCCCCGGAAAACGTAAAGGCGATCAGCAATCCCAGCAGGGCGAATACCGACGCCTCGATGGCGGCCGAGCCCGCGCGGCCATTTTCGTCCGCCTGATGGCGGTTGCCCAGATAGCGTCCGAATCGGATCGCACCCAGCAACAGCAAAAAGAACGCGGCGGCGCACAGCGCCAGAATCCATGAGTAATTCACGTTGCCACCTTGCCTTCGGGCATGGTTGATAGGACCTGCTTGTTCCAGCGCGTGACGCGGTTGCGTCCGTTTTGTTTGGAGGCGTAGAGCGCCAGATCGGCGCCTTTGACCACGGCCTGCGGCAACGCGGCGTCTTGCGGCCACAGCGCCACCCCGACCGACACCGTGACCTGGCCCACGCCGGGCGGCATGGCGGTTTGCGACACGCCCGCGCGGATACGTTCGGCCGTGGCAAGCGCCGCGTCATCGGAGGCGGCCGGCACGATCACCACGAATTCCTCGCCGCCCACGCGAAAGGGTTGGTCCTGCTGACGCACGCTGCGGCTTAGCGTATCGGCCAGGGCGATCAGCACCTTGTCGCCCACCGGATGCCCATGGGTGTCGTTGATGTGCTTGAAATGGTCCACGTCCAGCGCGATGACGGCGAACGCCGTGTGGGTGGCCACCAGCTCATCCAGCCGCTGTCGCATGGCGCGGCGGTTCATCAGCCCGGTCATCGGGTCCGTCATGGATTCCACATTCAACCGGCCCACCTCGTGGCGGTGCCGCGCCAGCCTGCTTGCCAAGGCCTCGCGCAGTTCGTCGGCTTCCACGTACCAGGTGCGCAGCCCGCTGGCCTGTTGGTCTTGGGGGCCTGCCGCGTCCGCGTTGGCCAAGGCGTGCGTCAGGCGGGCAAGCGGGCGGGCGATGGCGTAGGCCAGGGCGCTGACGAGCAGCAAGGTCAACAGCACGGCGGGGATGGCGAATAGCAATGCCTCGCGCAGCAGCGCGTTCAACGGAGATAGCGCATGGTCCAGCGGACGCTGGACGACAACCGCCCAGTTGCCCTTGCCCAGGGGGGCGTAGCCGGTCAGCATGGTGTGGCCCGCCGCGTCTTGCAGCTGGGCAGAGCCGGGCGTGGCCATCGCCGGCGAGCCGTCCGATATCAGGTCGGGCAGCGCGGCGGACGTGCCGCTGGCGCCGTGCCGGTACAGCGCCTGGCCGTCTCGGTTCACCAGGTAGACGGCGGTGCCGTCGGCATAGGGATGTTCGCCGATCAGCTTGTCTATCTGGCTGCCGCGTTCCAGCACCACCACGGCGGCGAGCGCGCCGTTGGGCAGGGGATTTACCAGCGTCAATGTGGCGGGCGAGCCTTCGGGCTGGCAGCAGGGGCGGACCCATTCGCCGATCCGGCGTTCGGCCACGCGCAATGCAGTCAGGGTAGGAATGGCGCCCAGCCAATGGGGGGCATCAGACGCTCGCGCCGTGATGGCGCCTTCGCGGTCGGCCAGCAGCACGGCGGATACGCCCTCGATTCTTGCCGCCAGGCGCGACAGTTCGGAAGCCAGCTCCGCTTCTGGAAGTGGAGCACCGGAAAATTGTGCCGCGCTGGCATCAAGCTGGCGATGCACCGCCGAGATATACAGCGTGATGACTTCGGAAAGCTTCTGGGCGTAGGCCCGATTGGCTTCCAGCGTATTGCGCACCGCCTGGGCCTTTTGCACCTGGTAGCCCGCGTACAGCGCATTAGCGAACCCGATCGCCACGCTAAGCACGGCCAGCGTGATCAGCACGGCCACCAAGCTCACTTTCCTTTTTGTCGCCATGTCGATGAGCCGTCTTGACCAATAGTCGCAACGCCGGATGGCGCGGGCATGCCTGGACCGGGTGAGCGCATCGTGAATGAATGCGCTTGCCTGTCCAGGCTGGTGTTGAGGCGTGCGGCCAAGCGAGCGCCGCGAAATGAGAATACAGAAGTCTTTTTGTTTTATCCAGACTTTCAGTCGGAACGGCCATGGCTCACGCGGCCGCGGCCCATGGCGTACCGGGCTCGGCGCATTCAGGCAGCGCCATGTCCGAGTGCCCGGGGCATACCCAACGCACCCGTTCGCGCGTTGCATCGATGCAACCGCCTTCTGCATATATGCCTTGCGGATCCCGGATGCACGCCATGCGCGCCAGCACGGCGGCGGTAGCGGTTGGGTCCGCCAAGGTTTGGCGGACGCGATCGCGGACGATGTGTTCGTCCATATAGCGCTTGCCGGTTGCGTCGGTGCGCACGCCATGTCGCCAATGGAATATCTCCACGCATTTTGAGGTCAACGTATACGGTTCGCCGTGTTCCCAAAAATTATTGAACTGGCCGTTGCCCAGGTAGAACACCCATGAGCCCTCATAGCCTTCCACGTCGGAAGACACGGCGTCCGGGTTGCGGAACCACAGCCGGTCACCCGGCACGTAAAAGCGTTGAGGCAGGGGCGCGTCCAGGGAACCGTATTCGTGCAGGAAGGCTTCGTGAAAGCGGCCGGACATGACCGCGCGGGTTTCCCATTGGCGTTGCAGGCGCCGCCCCAGGTCCGGGTTGGCGTGTTGCAGTTCCTGCGCGATGCCCAGCACCGTCACGTACTCCGTCGCGCGATAGCACGAGAACGCATACAACTGTCCCGACGCCTCGGGTTGCGTCGCCTTGCGCAAGCCTTCGATCAGCGAGCGGCCGGGCAGGATGGTGAAGCCGCGCGCTTCGTCGTAAGTCCAGTATTCCTCGGGCCGTTCGGCATGCTCGGTGTCAAAGGCCAGCGCCGTCTTGCGGGCGGCCTGCACGATATAGCGCCGGATGCGCACCGCCGATGCCAGCTCGGCCACATTGGGAAACGTGAACGCCACCGGGCTGGCCAGCATCGCCAGCAGGATTTCGCGGTCCAGGTCGGCGGTGTGGGTCTCGGTTCGCAAGCCGAGCTGTTGCGCAAGCCCGGTGGTGTCATGTTGCGGTAAGAATGCCTGGGCAAACGCGGCCTGCAACCAGGCGTGCGCCCCGGCCGTGGCGCCGGTCAGGCCGCAGCAGATGGCCGCCTGGCGCAGCCCTGCCTGCGCCAGGAACTCGTCCAGCGCTGGCAGTGCTTTGCTTGAATAGTGGGAGTGGGGTGAGTCGGAAGACTCGATGCGTATCCCGCCCCGAGGCGGGGGAACCAAAGTTTGCTCAAAAAGCCGCATGAAAGTCCAAGCCGAAGAGTGGAACAACATCCATGCGGAAATTGTAGGCAGACGGGCTTAATAGCACCTGTACGCAAGCGGTTTGGTCGCGTCCATTTTGCGCCGTCGTGATGCGGACAGGCGGTCGGCCCGTTTTTGTTATTGCTTACTTGGCGACGTAGGCCTTGGCGGCGGCATCAAAGGCATAGGCGGTGACGTCGGCGGCGCCTAGCTGGCGCGTCTTGTTCGGCCCGGAAATCGTGGTGCCGCTGGGTT
The DNA here is from genome assembly GCF_002812705.1 of Achromobacter spanius. Classification (NCBI taxonomy): domain Bacteria; kingdom Pseudomonadati; phylum Pseudomonadota; class Betaproteobacteria; order Burkholderiales; family Alcaligenaceae; genus Achromobacter; species Achromobacter spanius. The sequence goes on from NZ_CP025030.1 coordinate 3,937,126, forward strand.
TGACGGTCACGGTGGGCATGTCTTGCCTGCCGTCCTGGGAAAAGACCAGTTCGCCCTTGCTGGACGTGCACGGCATGACGTCGCCGTCGGCGCAGGCCGCGCTGTTGTCTTCGCCGGTCAGCAAGCCGCCCACATAGGTCCAGACGTGGCCGTCGATGTCGTTCTTCAAGCGTTCGGGGTTGAAGACCAGCAGGGTGTAGCCGTCGCTGGTGATGCCGTTGTCAAAGCTGGTGGTGGGCACGGCCAGCAACAGCTTGCCGGCCGGGGTGCGGTGTTCCAGCGGCTTGCGGCGGGTGTCGACGTCCTCACCGCGCTCGTAGGCGCCGAATTCCCCGATGGTGGGCTCCATGCCGCGGAATTTCCAAGGCTTGTCGGAGGCGGGGTCGGTCAGGACGAAAGTGGCTTCGGCCAGGTTGACCCGCGTGCCGGGTCCGGGCTCTTCTTCGGTTGCAGCTTGGGTGTCGGTTGGACTTCCGGCCGGCTTGGCGTACCGGGGCGCGGTTTCCCACGCGAAGCCGGTGTAATAGTGCGTGCCTTCGGACTCGAAGGCATGGCCGAACCAGTACGTGGCGATGCGGCCATTGTCGACTTCGTATGTCGTCTCGCCCTTGCCGTCGATATCAAAGATGGTGGCCATTACCGTGGGCGCATCGGGCGGCTCGACGGCCGACGCGGCTTGTCGGGAGATCGTGCCGGGCGCGTCGGACGCGGAGGCAGACGCGGCGGCAGTAGTGGCGTCAGAAGCGGCGGCGGCGGGTGGCGTGGCCAGGGTGGCAAACGCTACGGCAAGCAGGCCGGCCAAGGTGGCGCGAAGGGTTGGGGAAGCCTTCTGGGAGGAGGTCATAGAGGTCGCGTTGTTCTGTGGTTTCTGTGCGGTCGCGAGTATAAAGGCGCGTGTGTACCAAGGGGCTTCACAATATTTCATGGGTTACAGGGGCGTTACCAAGGGCCCGCTACGCACCCGCCAACACCGCTTCGCGGAATTCCTTCATCAACGGCGACCAGAGTGTGCCGCGCCGCGAAATCAGCGCGATGTTGCGGCGTAATGGCGGCCCCAACGCCACCGGCAGCGCTATTACGTCCGCGTTGGCGGTCAGCGCGCTTTGGGGCAATACCGCCAGCATGTCGGAGCCGGCCAGTAGCCGCAGCGAGCCTTCGGAAAAATGCTCGACCTCAAGCGCCGCCATCGGCAGGCCCAGGCCCGCTTCCGCGAAGCGTGCGTCCAGCAGCAGGCGGGCCACGGAGGTAGGGCGCGGCAGAATCCAGCGTTGGCCGCTTAGGTCTCGCAGGGCCACGCGCGCCTTCGCGGCCAGCGGATGGCGCCGGCTGGCCGCCACGCACAGCGCATCATCGAACATGATTTCGTGGCGCAGGGTGGCGGGGCCATCGGCATAGACGGGCGTGACGGCAAGGTCGAGCTTGCCGCTTTCCACCTGCGCATTCAGATCGTCGGACAGCCCTTGGGTCAGCTGGATGCGCAACGCGGGGCGGCGGGGCAGCAAGCGGTCCAACACGGGCATCACCACGCTGTCCACCGTGGCGCCGGTGGCGCCGACCCGCAACAGGCCGGCTTCGCCCACCCGCAGTTCCATTGCATGGCGGACCGCGTCTCGGTATTCCGCCCACAGCCGCTTGGCGTGCTGCAAGAACACCATGCCTTCGGAACTGAGCGTCAAGCCGCGTCCGTGGCGCAGCATCAGGGCCAGCCCGGTGTCGGCTTCCAGCCGCCGCAGGGATTTGGACAGCGCGGGCTGGCTCACGCCGCAGGCCGCCGCTGCCCGTTCCAGATGGCCGTGCTCGACGGCCGCCAAGAAATACTCGATGTCACGCAGGGATAGATTCATGAACGACAGGAATTCCGAATAGCACTTTTGGGAATATTACGCTGCGGGCGCGCGCCTAGAATTCGGACATTCCCCATGCTCATAGAGGCCAGCGCAGATGTCGAATCGCCCCAATATCGTCTTGATCGTTGCCGACAACCTGGGTTGGGGCGAACTCGGCTGCTATGGCGGCGGGGCGCTGCGCGGCGCGCCCACGCCCAATATCGACCGGCTTGCCGGCGAAGGCCTGCTGCTGCAGAACTTCAATGTGGAAAGCGACTGCGTGCCGACCCGCTCGGCGCTCATGAGCGGCCGGCATCCGATCCGCACCGGCTGCCTGCAATCGGTGCCGCCGGGCCTGCCGCAAGGGCTGACGCGCGACGAGATCACGCTGGCGCAGCAACTGTCAGGGCAGGGCTATGCCACGGCGCATTACGGCAAATGGCATTTGGGCGATATCCCCGGACGCTATCCGTCCGATCGCGGCTTTGACCATTGGTACGGCATTCCGCGCACCACCGACGAAAGCCAGTTCACGTCGTCGATCGGCTTTGATCCCAGCGTGGCGGACATGCCTTACATCATGGAAGGCCGGGCGGGGCAGCCGTCGAACAACGTGAAGGTGTACGACCTGGATAGCCGGCGCGGCATCGACGCCGAACTGGTGCAGCACGCGCAGACCTTCATGCGCGAACAGGCGCGCGGCGGGCGGCCCTTTTTCTTGTATCTGCCGTTGGTGCACCTGCACTTTCCCACGCTGCCGCACCCGGATTTCGCCGGGCGCACCGGCGCGGGCGACTTCGCGGATTCCATGGTGGAAATGGATCACCGCGTGGGCCAGATCGTGGCCGAAGTTGACGAACTTGGCCTGCGCGACAACACCGTATTCATCTTCTGCAGCGACAACGGCCCGGAATTCCGCAAGCCCTATCGCGGCACGGCAGGCCCCTGGAGCGGCACGTATCACACGGCCATGGAAGGCAGCCTGCGCGTGCCCTTCATCATTCGTTGGCCGGGCAAGGTCAAGCCGGGCCAGGTGTCCAACGAGATCGTCCACGTGACGGATCTGTACACCACGCTGTCACGCATCGGCGGGGCTAGCGTGCCGCAAGACCGGCCGATCGATGGCATCGACCAGACCGATTTCTTTACCGGCGACCGTCCGGATTCGGCGCGCGAGGGTTTTCTGTTCTACATCAAGAACGAACTGCGCGCCCTTAAATGGCGCGACTGGAAGCTGCATTTCTACTGGGAACCCGAGGTGAACGAGGGCAAGGGCAAGCTGGAATCGCCGTACCTCTTCAACTTGAAGCAGGACCCCAAGGAAGAAAGCGATATCTTGATTTTCAATACCTGGGTGCTCGGCCCCATGCTGAAGATGGTGCAAGCCTTCAATCAGTCTTGCGCCGAGCACCCGAACACCACGCCCGGTCGGCCTGACCGGGATTGAACGGCCCGCGCAGACGGCGCCAAGCACAAGGGGAAATCATGAAAACCGTTGTTCGTCGCAGTATTGCGGGGCTGGGCCTGGGCGTTGCGCTTGCCCTGCCTGTTGGGTCCCAGGCCGAGCCGCCGCTGGCCTGGCCAGGCAAGCAAATCAACTGGATCGTGGGCTTCGTGCCCGGCGGTTCCGCCGATGTGCTGACGCGGGTGGCGGCGCAGGACCTGGCGCAACGCACGGGCTTGAACGTGGTGGTCGAGAACAAGCCGGGCGCGTCGGGCGCGATCGCGCTGCAGATGGTGGCGCGCAGCAAGGCCAGCGATGGCTACCTGATCACGGTGCCGGGTCCGCTGATCTATCCGACGCCGCAACCGGCCATCGGCAAGGAACTGGCGCCGGTCATGCTGATGGCGCAGGGGCCGATGGTGATCGTGGGCCCGGCCAAACAGGCCTTGCCGAAGTTGGCGGACGTGCTGGCGGACGCGCGCAAGCATCCGGATACCTGGAGCTATGGCAGCTCCGGCAACGGCACATCGCAACATCTGGCGGGCGAACTGCTGAACCAGGTTGCCGGCACGCGCATTGTGCACGTGCCTTACAAGGGGGGCGGGCAGGCGGTGTCGGACGTGGCGGGCGGCCAGATTCCCTTGGCCATCCTGGGGTCGTCACCTGTGTTGCCGCAGATCAAGGCCGGCACGCTCAAGGCGTATGCGGTCACCACCAAGAAGCGGCTGGATGCCTTGCCCGACGTGCCCACCGTGGCCGAATCCGGCTTTCCCGACTACGACGCCAGCCAGTGGTTTTCAGTGGCGGCTTCGCCCGGTATTGATACCGCCGTGCTTGAACAGTTGAACGCGGCTTTGCAGAAAACCGTGCAGTCGCCCGCGTTTCAAGCAGCGGTTGACAACGCGGGCATGGTCGCGGCGGGCGGTTCGCGTTCCGACCTGCAGCATTTCATTGCGGACGACAGCGCCAAATGGCAGAAGCTGCTGGATAGCGGCGCCATCAAACTGGCGAACTGAAAAAGCGGTGGCTCAGGAGGGGCGCTCAGGTTGAGCGGGTCGGCGGCTGCGCGGCAAGCGGGGCGTACTGCCCCATCAGCGCCACCACCCAATCGATGAACACCCGCAGCTTGGTGCTGACATGCCGGTTCGGGGGAAAGGCGATGGTCAGCGGCATGGGCTCCAGCCGCCAGTCCTGAAACAGCGGCTGTAGTTCGCCCGTGGCCAGGTGCGGCTGGGCCATGTATTCCGGCAGCCACAACACGCCCAGCCCGGCCAGCCCCGCCGCCAGATAGGCGTTGCCGTCATCCACCGCCAGCACGTAGCGCCCATGCACGTGCACGCTTTCGTCGCCGCGCTGCATGGCGTAGGGAAAGGCCTTGCCCAGCCGTTGCCACAGATAACCCACGATGCGGTGATGCGTGTCTTCCAGTTCGCGCGGATGCGCGGGATGGCCGGCACGCGCCAGGTAGCTGGGCGCGGCGTACACGCCCAGTTGCAGGTCGCCCACGCGGCGCGCCATCAAGGACAGGTCGGTCAATTCGCCGCCGCGCACCACGCAGTCCACGTTTTCCGCGATCACATCCACGATGCGGTCGCTTGCGCCCATGTCCAGTTGGATGTCGGGATATTGCGCGTGAAAGGCGGGCAGCGCCGGAATCAGGACCATGCGCGCCAAAGGGCTGGGTACGTCCACCCGCAAGCGGCCCCGTGGCGACGTCGATGCGGCGGACAAGCTGGTTTCGGCGTCGTCCATGTCGGCCAGCAGCTTTAACACCCGCTCGTAGTAGGCCGCGCCGTCGGCGGTGACCTTTACCTGGCGCGTGGTGCGGTTCAACAGCCGGACGCGCAGCCGCGCCTCCAGTTGCTGCACCAGCTGCGTCACGGTGGTCTTGCTCATGTGCAGGGTTTCGGCGGCCTTGGTGAAGCTGCCTGCTTCCACCACGCGGGCAAACGCCTGCATCGCATCGAATCGGTCCATGGGGGCTCCGGCGGGCTTGAAGAGTGTTTGGATTCTACAAACAGTGATGGACAGGCTTGCGCGTTTATCGGCGGGCAGCCCGTCTTTACAGTGGAGTCATCGCTAACGACGGGCCGCTTTTCTTCCTGACGACGGCCCACTGAAGGAGTTATTCATGACGACACGAGACGTTGTTTTTCCCGCCGGCCGCCACGCGCTTTACGAGCGCCACCGCTATTCTCCCGCCATCCGGTCTGACGGATTCCTGTTCGTATCGGGCCAGGTCGGCAGCCGCGAGGATGGGTCGCCCGAACCCGATCTGCAAGCGCAAGTACGGCTGGCCTTCGACAACCTGAACGCCATTCTGAAGGCGGCGGGCTGCACCTTTGACGATGTGGTGGACGCGACGGTTTTCATGGTCGACCCGACATCGAAGTTCGAGCAGATCTGGCAGGTGGTGCCCGAGTATTGGGGCGCCGCGCCGTATCCCTCGCTGACCGCCGTGGGTGTCACGTGGCTGAGCGGCTTTGACTTTGAAATCAAGGTGATCGCGAAGCTGCCCGAGACTGCCTGATGGGTGCACGCCGGGCGCATGCTGGCCCGGCACGCTTTCGCCCCGCGCTTACTTCACCACGTAGTTGTTGGCTTCAGCTTCGCCCGACCATTTGCGCAGGGCGGCAATGAACTCGGGGCACACGTTGCCTTCCACCTTGGTGCTGGTGATGACGCTGTTTTCCATGCGCATCAGCACCATGCATTCATACACGCGCGTACGGTTCTGATAGTGCCCGGTGCTATTGGTCTGAAACACCGGCGTGGCGGCAGAGGTTCTGGTGGCCGGAATCATGCCCACCACTTGCTGGCTGGTGCCGGTGGTGACCCATTCCGAATAAGGCGCGGCCTGGTAGTCCGACCATTCCAGTTCCATCGTGTTGCCCACCGCGCGCTTCTTGGACGGTTCGCCCAAAGCGGCGATGGCGTCGTTGATGGAGCGGCCTTCCATGTTCTTGGCGACGTTCACGCTAGGTGAAAACGACAGCCCCGACTTGAACACATTGCCCAGCGACGGCAGCGCGGAGCTGCCCCCGTCGGGCATCGGGGCGCAGCCCGCCAGGCCGGTCGCGGCGGCGATCAGGGCGGCCGGCAGCAGCAGCGGCTTGCGGCGGTTCGGGGCTTGCAAAGGCAACGTCATGGTGTGAGGTCGATGTTCCGTGGCAGGGGGCATGCGGCATCCGGGGCGCGGCGTGTTTGTTTCTTTTCGTGACAGGCAGGGTTGCCGGGGGATGCGCGGTGCTAGCCACGCAACGCGCGTCCCGACTGGTGATGCGCTTAAGAAAAGTCCGACATTTTTACCGGAAAACGGGGCCAGCATTCTTATCACGGCATGTGAAATTTGTTACTCAATATGCCCAGGCGGGCATAAATGCAGGGGACGGAGCAGGGGGGCTCTTTGCTAAGATCGTCCCCGCTTGTCGTGCAGCGCGGCTGGGCCGAACGGCCAGAAGGTCCCCGGAAAGTCCCGGGAGCGTCCCTCTGCCGCGTCCCAACCCGCACGATCCATTTCCCGCTACATCCATCCAGACCCCGACGATGATGCCTGCTCGCTTTCACCCCCTGATCCGCGCCGCCTTCGCCGCGATTGCCTTGCTGGCCGGCCTGGCCGCCAGCCCCGCCTATGCCGACAAGCAATTCGGCGGCATCGCCACCGACGGCAATCACGACAAGACCTATTGGGCCATGCCCGAGGCATCGCAGAAAGACGCCGAGGCCGCGAGCCTGGCCGAATGCCGCCGCCAGGGCGGCAAGGAATGCAAGAAGCTGGGCTGGTTCTCGGACAGTTGCATGGCGTATGCGCGCAACTCGCGGCAGGACCTGTTTCCGGGCAACAGCGTGGCGCCCGAACTGGCCGCCAAGAAGGCCATGCGCCGCTGCACGGCCGGCAGCCCCGATGGCAAGTGCCGCTTGGTGACCCTGCCGTTCTGCGTCGGCCCCGGCTATAGCGCCGCCGATCTACAGGCGGCCAAGCGCGCCAAGCCGGCCGAGGTGGAAGCCTTGTCCGCCAAGTTGAATGATCGCGAGTATTGGGGCGCCCTGGCCGAAAACGCCGACGGCGGCCTGCTGTATGCCGATGGCTATCCCAAGGAAGACGACGCCATCTCTTCGCTGCTGAAGTGGGAAGACTGCAAGGACTGCCGCAAGGTCCTGACCTACAAGGACACTTGCGTCGGCATGGCCTGGGTGAAGGGCAGCGAAGGCCGGGGCACGCGCTTCACCGCGCAAAACCCCGACCCCGTGGCCGCGCGCGAGGAAGCGCGCTCGGTGTGCACCACCAAGACCGGCGCGCCGGCTTGCGTGGCCATGCTGCGTTGCTCGGGTCGCGCCTACATCGACGGCTATCCCGGCGAAGACGTCAAGCCGAAGTAAGCCGTCGTCAGTTGTAGCGCGCTACGAATCAGGCGCGCCACGCGACAAGCGCGCTGCGATGCTGGCGACTTACTTGTCCAGCCAGGGCGCTTCCTTCCACAGCTTCTGGAATTCGGCCTCGCCATTGGCCAATTCACTAGCGTAGTCGGCGGGCGGCAGGTAACGCAGGGGCACGAACATTTCCTTGGCCTTGGCTTGGAAGGCCGGGTCGTCGACCGTGCGCTTCACGGCATCCACCAGCTTTGCGCGTACCTCGGCGGGCAAGCCCTTGGGCGCGGCCAGGCCGCGCAGCGACGCCAATTCAAAGTCGTAACCCTGTTCCTTGAAGGTGGGCACGTCAGGCAGCGCCGCCGAGCGCGTTTTGCCCATCTGCCCTAGGAAGCGCAGCGGCGTGCCGCCTTTCTGGTATTGCAGCGCTTCGCCCACGTTGATGGCGCCAATGGTGATTTCGCCGCTGGCCAAGGCGCCGCGCACTTCGCCCGCGCCCTTGTACGGAATGTGGCTGAGCTTGGCGCCCGACGCGCGTTCAAAACGCAGCATGGCCAGATGGTCGTCGGAGCCGGTGCCGGTGGTGCCCACGGTCACCTTGCCCGGATTCTTCTTCGCGTAGGCAGACAGGTCCGCCAGCGTCTTCAATTCGTTGTCGTTGCGCACGGTGAACGCGCCCGGATCGTCAATCAGATTGCCCAGCAGGTCATAGCTTTGCCACGTGAAGGCGGACTTGCGCTCGATGGGAATGGTCAACAGATTGGGCGTGTTGATGAAGCCGATGGTGTAGCCGTCGGGTTGCGCGCGGGCCAGTTCCGTGAAGCCGATGGCGCCGCCCGCGCCGGGGCGGTTCAGCACCACGATGCGGGCGTCGTTGCCCAGATACTTCTGCAAGAAAGGCGCCATCATGCGCGCCACCAGATCGGTGCCGCCGCCAGGGCCATACGACACGATCAGGTTGATGGGGTGTTCCGGGTAGCCGGCCGCTTGCGCGCCACCAGCGAACAGCGTGGCGCCGGACAGCAGGGCGATGGACGCGGCCAGCGCGCGCAGGGTGCGGCGCTTGATAGGGGGGTGTTGCATGTTGTCTCCTCGGGGGATGGGTCGGCGGCTTGATGCCGCACTGTGTGTTCGGTTGCCGCGCGGGGGCGGCGCCGTGTTACTGCAATTTCGCGAGTCGGGCTTGCGTGACCGGCCAGACTTCCGGGTTGACGAGTTGCGGCGGCCGTTCACCGCGCAGCATGGCCATCAACTGTTGGGCCGACGACTGCGCCACATTGCGTCGGGCTTCGTGCGTGACGCCCGCCGTATGAAAGGTGGCCACCACGTTGGGCAAGGCCAGCAGCGGCGTGTCGCGCGGGGGCGGTTCCTGTTGCCAGACGTCCAGGCCGGCGCCACGCAGATGGCCGCCGCGCAAGGCGTCGTACAGCGCCGCCTCGTCATGGATGCCGCCACGCGCGGTTGACACAAAAACCGCTTCCGGCTTCATGGCGGCGAACGCGCGCGCGTCGATCATGCCGCGCGTGGAATTGTCCAAGGGGCAGTGCAAGGACACCACGTCGGCTTGCGCCAGCAGGTCGGGCAGCGACACCGGCTCGGCGCCGCGAGCGCGGATGGTGTCGGCGTCCAGCAGCGGGTCATGCGCAATCACGCGCATGCCGAAGCCTTGCGCAATGCGGGCCACGCGCGAACCGATCTGGCCGATGCCCACCAGCCCGATGACGGTGCCGTGGATCTCGTGGCCCATCAGGTCTTCGCGCGTAAAACCCGTGTCGTGGCGCAGGCGTTGATGCGATTCGACCACGCGGCGCTGCACCGCCAACAGCAGCGCATAGGTGTGTTCGGCCACCGACGCGGCGTTGCCGCCTGCCTGGTTCACGACCGCGATGCCGGCGGCCGTGCAGGCGGGTACGTCCACCGTGTCATAGCCCGCGCCCCCCGACGACACGCACACCAGGTCCGGGCACTGGGCAATCAGTTCGGCGTTCACGAACCACTGGCGCGGCAGTTCGTCCTTGGCGGCCGACACATGGTAGGCATGGGCCGTCTTCAGGCCCGCCAGCGTGCGGGCGTCGTCGCCATGCGCAGGCAGCACCGACAAGGCAATGTCGGATTGCGCGCCGATGATCTGGTCGAACACGGGGTTCAGCCACAGGTCCAGGCGGCACAGTCGTTTAGGGAAATTCTGCGAAGCAGTAGCAAGATCCGGCATGTCGCCCAGTCTCCGTATAGGTCTTCAATCTTTGTTTGAAGCGACTCTACTCGGGCTGAAATAGGAGATAAAGCGAATAATTTTCTTATTCAAGGGCGACTTTTTGGAAACAGTGCCCGCGCTAGACCATGCTTGCCGGCGCGTCGAATTCCAGCGTGTCCTGCGCCAGCGCGCGCAGGCTGACCAGCATGGGCCGGGTGTCGTCGCGACGCCATTGAAAGGTGTAGGGCAGGGGCCGCAGGGGCGGCAAGCCCGGCAGCGGATGCAGGTCGCCGCGCTGGATCAGGATGCGCGCCCAGGCGGTGGGCAGGAAACCCAGCCCCAGGCCTTGGCGCAACATGCCCGCAATGGCGCCCCAGCTATTGCAGCACTGCATGCGGCCCGGCGAGATGCCCTGTTCGGTCAACCAGTCGTCCAGCATGCGGATCACGCCGGAGCTTTGGGGTTGGGTAATCAGGGTCAGGCCGGGCAGGTCGGCAGGGGTTAGCGCCGTGGGGTCGGGCACCGCGCGCAGCGAGGCCACCCATTCAAACTCCGCGCTGCCGATCAAATGTGAGGCGATGGACGCCCGCGACGACGGCCCGGCGATCACCGCAAAATCCAGGTCGCCTTCCTCCAGTCCGCGCTCCACCAATTCGCCCACGCCCACATAGGGCTCGACCAGCAGGTTGGGGTGCGCGCGCTGAATCTCTTCGATCAGGCGCGGCATCCACGTGATTGACGTGAGTTCTCCCGCCCCGAAACGGCAGCGGCCAGAGAACGTCAAGTTGCTGCTGGCCTGCTGCATGAACTGGTCGGCGTTGCGCAGCAGGTCCTTGGCGTGTGGCACCAGTTGTTCGCCCAGCGCCGTCAGTGTGGCGCTGCGCGCACTGCGGCTGAACAGGTCGGCGCCGATGGACGCTTCAAGTTCGCCGATGCGCTTGGACAGCGACGACACCGAGATATTCAGCCGGTTGGCGGCAATGGCGAAGTTCTTGCAGGTGGCGGCCCAGTAAAAGGCTTCAAGTTGCTTGAGCGTCATGGCGGTGCAGGAAGAATCGAGAGCGAAGAAAAGTGTAATAAGCAATATCGATAAAGTCACTTTATTCAAAGCGCCCACGCGCCTATAGTCGTCCGCCACTGCCCAAGACAACAGCGCGGCCGCCTGTGCGGACCGATCGCGAGGAGCCACCCATGTTCGACCCCCTGCGCCAGATACTCAGCCTGCATGACTTTGAAGACGTGGCGAAACGACGCCTGCCCAAGCCCATCTACGCCTATGTGTCCGGCGCGGTGGAAGACGGGCAATCCGAACGCGGCAACCGGCAGGCCTTTGCGCAGTACGGCTTTCGGCCCAAGGTGCTGGTGGACGTATCGCAACGCAGCACGCGCACCACGGTATTGGGTCGGGAGTACGCCGCGCCGGTGGGCGTGGCGCCCATGGGAATCTCGGCGCTGTCGAGCTATCGCGGCGACGTCGTGCTGGCGCGCGCCGCCGCCGAGGCGAACGTGCCCTGCATCATGAGCGGGTCGTCGTTGATCCGGCTGGAAGAGGTAATGCAGGCCGCGCCGGGCACCTGGTTTCAGGCCTACCTGCCGGGCGACGACGCGCAGATCGCGGCCTTGATCGACCGCGTGGCGGCAGCCGGCGTGACGACCTTGGTGCTGACGGTGGACACGCCCGTTGCCGCCAACCGCGAGAACAACGTGCGGGCGGGGTTTTCAACGCCGCTGCGGCCCAGCGTGGGCCTGGCCTGGCAAGGGCTGACGCATCCGCGCTGGCTGTTCGGCACGTTCCTGCGCACGCTGTGGCGCCATGGCATGCCGCACTTCGAAAACAACTACGCCACGCGCGGCGCGCCGATTCTGTCGGCCAATGTGCTGCGCGATTTTTCCGACCGCGGCCATCTGAACTGGCGGCACGTGGCCGCCATCCGCCGCCGCTGGCAAGGGCAGATGGTGATCAAGGGCATTCTGCATCCCGACGATGCACGCACCGCGCGCGCGCAGGGCATGGACGGCATCATCGTGTCGAACCACGGCGGGCGGCAACTGGACGGCAGCCTGTCGCCCTTGCAAGCGCTGCCGGCAGTGGCGGACGCGGCCGGTGGCATGGACGTGATGCTGGACAGCGGCGTGCGGCGTGGGTCTGACGTGCTCAAGGCCATGGCGCTGGGTGCGCGCTGCGTGTTCGTGGGGCGTCCGTTCAACTATGCGGCGACGGTGGCCGGGCAGCGCGGCGTGGCGCATGCCATCAACCTGATAGTGGAAGAAGTCAGGCGCAATATGGGCCTGCTGGGCGTGGTGGATGTGGCGCAAGTCAACGCGGACACCTTGGTGCGTGTGCCGTCGGCGGGGGACGGCGCGCAGCAAGGCTAGACAAGACAAGGTCAGGCAAGGGTAGACATGCCCTAGAATGCCGGCACCGCTTTTCACGAAGCACCAATCGCGAACCGCCTTGCCGCATCCGTCCAGCGCCACTTTTTTTTCCAGCCCAAGCAAGCGATATGGCCTATGCCTTGCGCTGGCACTGATCGTTTCGATACCCGCCATCGCCCGCGCGCAGCCCGCTGCGTCCGAGAATGCCTACGCGAAGACGGTCGAGCCCATCGGCGGCGACTTCGCGCTGCAAGGCTATCCGCGTTCCCACCTGCGCACCATCCTGTTTCGCGGCAAGCCCTATCGGCCCTTGAATGCCGTGGAGTTCATCCACGTGCGGGCGCTGGGGCCGACACAAGGCGGCCAGCCGATGCTGGTGGCGGTGTCGAACGACTTCATGGGTGTCGGCACAATACTGATCGCGGTGCAAAACGGCACGCCGCTTGCGCGCGTATTGAGCCCCACCGTCGACATGCACGACCCCGACATGGGCGTGGCACAACCCGGCCGCAAGGACCTGCTGCTGTTCACGGCGGGCTCGCGGGCGCTGGTGACATCGACGGGCCAGGTGCTGTGGTTTGAACATCAGCGCCCGAAGGAAAAACTGCATTCCATTCCCCAGTTGGTATCCGTGTCGCCGGACAACCGGCACGGCGCGCTGTTGCTGGACAACGAGATCCGGCTTGGCCGCTTGGACGATGGCCCCTATGCCACCGTGCCGTTCACCAAAGCCATGCAAACCAAGGCTTTCAGCGTGCTGTGGGATGAAAGCTCGCAGGCCGCCAGAAAGGCGCTGGACGCCGGCAAGCGGATCGACCAGCGCCGTCTGTACCGCAACTTGAAGGCAGAATGGATCAACAAGAATTTTCAGTGGCAAGAAGGCAAGAACGGATGGCAGTTCAATGGTTATGGCCTGAAGTCGGCGGCGTTGCCGGTTGCCACGGCGCAGGAGCGGTAAGGTGAGGTCGACTTTGTTGATGCCGAATTCGTTGATGTCGAATTCATTGATGCCGAATTCATTGATGCCGTCCATCCGGCGCCTGACGACGTTTGGCTTGCTGGCGCTGCTGGCGGGATGCGCGGGCAGTGCCGAGATCTTTGAAGAACATGTCCGCACCGAAGACGCCAAGCCGACGGACGTGGTCCTGACGCTGGACGTTGCGTTCGCGCGCGCACCCGACTTCGAACCCGAAACCAACACCTACAACGGGCCGCCCCGGCGCGTGGAGTATTCCGGCTACCCCAGCCTGGACGTGCCGTTCTATCAAAAGGGCCTGGGCATGGACCTGGGCGTGTTGGGCGATCCGCGCGCCTTGCTCGCGCTGCCGTACCCATCGCCCACCACCCGCACCACCTCGGCAAAATTGAAAATATTCGGTGAGCGCCGCGATGCCCGGCATTACCGCTTTGTGGTGCTGCCGCGCGCAGGTTGGAACAGCTACAACAGTTTCCAGGTGTCGTTCGCCGTCAACGGCCGGCGCGAGGGCATGACGTTTGCCTACAGCACGAAGGCCGTGTGCGAAAGCGCCTTCGACGTGACGACACCCACCTACGGCTTCGGCATGTCGGTGTCGGCGAGCTTCGCGAACGGCAAGACCGGCTGCCTGATGGCCTGCGATGCGCGACCGGGTTACCCGGGATATTGCGCGTTTGGCGCGGATGTTGAGTCGATGCTGGCCAAGTAGCGTGAACGCGGCGTAGCGCACGCCGCCCGTGATTCTCTGCATCGACATCCGTGAGCGCCCGCGCGCGCGGCACGGCTATTTTCACATTGCGTATCGGTATTTGTTGCGCGCCTACGCCGCCCCTATCCTGATTTTTTCAATCACACAGGGGCGGTACATGAGTATTCAACGCAAATCAGCCTGGCGCGCGGGCCTGGGCCTGCTGGCCGGCGTCATCGTGGGCGCGGGCTTGTTCAGCAACTTTGCGGGGTCGGCGCCAGTGCCGGGCGAAGACGCCAACCGCTATCCGAACCGGCCCGTCAAGATCGTGGTGCCGATGGCGGCAGGCGGCAGCGGCGACAAGCTGGCGCGCACCATCGCGCAGAAGCTCAGCGAAAAATGGCACCAAAGCGTGGTGGTCGAAAACCAGCCCGGCGCCAGCAGCAGCATCGGTAACGCGGCGGTCGCGCATGCGCGTGGCGATGGCTACACCTTGCTGCTGGGCGGCGATGCGCTGTCGTTGAACGCGTTGCAGCCAGGCAAGTTGCCCTACGACCCGGTGAAGGACCTGCGAGGGGTAACCAAGGCCGTAGTGAACCCGCAATTGCTTGTCGTGCGCCCCGGGCTGGGGGTGAAGACCTTTGCCGAGTTCGTGGCGTTGGTGAAACAGAAGCCGGGCGAGGTGTCGCTGGCGTTGCCGGGTGGCACGGGCAGCTTGCGGCATCTGGCAGTCGAGCTTTTGAACGAACGCATCGGCGCCAAAACCAATCAGATTCCCTATCCCGGCGGTGGACCCGCCATGCTGGACGTGCTGGGGGGGCACGTGGACGCCATGTTGATCACCTTGGCGGCGGCCACGGAAAACGTGCGCAACGGCAAGCTGGTGGCGCTGGCGGTGACCACGCCGTACCGCTCCAAGGCGCTGCCAGACGTGCCTACCCTGCAAGAGGCGGGCTTGTCCGATTACGTGGTGGAAAGCTGGCAGGGTCTGTCTGTACCGGCCTCGACGCCGCGCGCCATCGTGGACCGCATCAACCATGACGTGGTGGCCGTGCTGCGCGAGCCCGAGACGGCGGCGTTGCTGGAGAACCTGGGCTTCACCATTGCGGCGACCTCGCCCGAAGCGGTGGACCAGACGGTGCGCGATGACATCGCGACCTATCGCCGCGTGATTGCATCGGCCGACGTGAAGCTGAAGTAGGGCGCCGCCGCCCGTCGCATATTGATATCTGAAAGTCTTCTTTGTCTTGCCGGCGTGGCGCCCGCAGCATGGACCTTCGTTCAATTCAATCGACAAGACAACAACATGGCAATCAGCAAGACAACGGGCGCGGCCCGCATGGCAATCACGCTGGCGCTGACTCTGGCGGCCGGCGCGGCCCACGCCGACGCCACGCTGGACAAGATCCGGCAGCGGGGCACGGTGACCATCGGCGTGCTGGCCAATGGCGGCGTGTTCGGATCGCTGGACCCTGCCACGCAGCAACTGGTGGGCTGGAACCCCGAGCTGGCGCGTGAAGTGGCCAAGGGCCTGGGCGTGAAGGCGGAACTGGTGCAAGTGCAGACCGCGACGCGCACGCAGTTTCTGATCTCGGGCAAGGTGGATCTTCTGATCGCGTCCATGGAACTGAATCCGGAACGCGCCGACATCCTGGGCTATGCGCCCACGCCGTTCTTTCGTGTAGGCGGCGCGGCCGCGACCTTGAAGCGCAGCGGCATCAACAAGTGGGAAGACCTGCGCGGCAAGACGGTGTGCGTGTCGCAAGGCAGCAGCTACGCCAAGCCGCTGTCGTCCGACTACGGCGCCGTGGTCAAGGGCTTCAAGAGTTCGTCGGACTCGTTGCTGGCGCTGCGTGGCGGGCAATGCGTGGCGGCGGTGCACGATTCCACCTTGATCCACCCCTTGCTGCGCAACAACCCGGAATGGGCCGATTACCACGCGCCTATCGCCACTGACGTGTTGCCCGCGAACTCCGTGGTCTGGACCCGCAAGGGCGAGACCGACACCATCGCCGCCGTCGACAAGATCGTGCAGGACTGGCACCGCTCGGGCTGGCTGATTGCCACCGAAAAGCGCCTGGGCATCGAACCCGCGCAGCCGCTGTTGCAGGAACTGCACGCCAAGTACAAGCAGGGCAGCTAAGCGCGCCCCAATTCGGATCGGATGGACAAGATGAAGCAATTCAGCAAGAAGACGGGCGCGGCGCTGGCCTGGGCGGTGGCGGCGGCCTTGGCGGCCACGGGCGTCGCGCATGCGGACGCGACCCTGGACAAGATCAAGCAGCGCGGCAGGATCATCGTCGGCGTGGACGGCGCCAGCCCGCCGTTTGGCGTGCTGGACCCGGCCACCGGCAAGGTCGGCGGCTTTCAGACGGAGCTGGGCGCGGACATCGCCAAGCGCTTGGGCGTCAGCCTTGAGACCGTGCCGGTTACCGCTGCCACGCGCGTGCAGTTCTTGCAGGCCGGCAAGGTGGATCTGTTGATTGCCAATATTCAGTGGACCCAGGAGCGCAGCCAGATCCTCAGCTACGCGCCCACCCCCTACAACCTGGTGGGCGGCGCGGCCATGGTGTCGAAAGGCAGTGGCATCAAGCGCTGGGAAGACCTGAAGGGCAAGGTGGCGTGCGTGTCGCAAGGCAGCAACTTCGCCAAGCCCTTGCAGGACACCTACGGCGCGGTGGTCAAGGGCTTGCGCAACATTCCCGAGTCCTTGCTGGCGCTAAAGGGCGGCAGTTGCGACGCGTCGGTGCACATCCAACCCGCGCTGTATGAAACGCTGCATGGACCAAACGGCGCGCAATGGAGCGACTTCGAGCTGGCCACGCCAGATCAGTTGATTCCGTCACCCACGGTGATCTGGACGCGCCGCAATGAGGCCGACACGCGCGCGTTTGTCGACGGCGTCATCCGCGACTGGCTGACGACGGGCCTGCTAGTGCAAGAAGCCGAACGCCATGGCGTGCCGGCCGATTACTTGAAGCAGGTCACCGCCCAGGCGCGGGCCGGCAAGTTCGATAGCGCACCACCCGAAGCCGGGAGCCGGCCATGACAGCGTTGAATCTGTTTCCGGACGTGCTGTCGCGCCGCGCCCGTGGCGCCGAGTTGTCGCCCATTGCCGCTGCCGGTGCGCGGGCGGCGCGCTTGGCGGCCGAGGGCCGTTCCATCCTGGTGCTGACCTCGGGCGAGCCTGACTTCGACACGCCGGCGGCCATCAAGGACGCGGCCCTGGCCGCGCTGGAACGGGGCCACACCAAGTACACGCCCACGGCCGGCACGGCGGCGCTGCGGCAGGCGGTGGCGCGCGGCTTCGGGTCGCGCAGCGGCCTTGCCACGGATGCGTCCAACGTCATCATTTCCAATGGCGGCAAGCAGGTCATCTACCTGGCGCTCAATGCCACGCTGGATGAGGGCGACGAGGTGATCGTGCCCGCGCCGTACTGGCCCACGTTTCCCGACGCGGTGCGTATCAACGGTGGCCAGCCCGTCGTCGTGCAGACTCGGGCGGAAGACGGCTTCAAGCTGACGGCATCGGCCTTGCGTCAGGCGATCACGCCGCGCACCAAGTGGCTGATCCTGAACTCGCCGGGCAACCCCTCGGGCGCGGTCTATTCCGTCGACGAATTGCAGGCGCTGGCGGCGGTGTTGCGTGACGCGCCGCACGTGCTGGTGCTGTGGGACGAGATGTACGAAGAGATCTGGTTCAACCAGAAGCCCACGCCGCTGCTGCGCGTGGCGCCCGAGCTTGCGGGACGCACGCTGGTGGTCAACGGCGTGTCCAAGACCTATGCCATGACAGGGTGGCGCATCGGTTGGGGCATCGGGCCGCAGCCGTTGATTCAGGCGCTGGAGGCCGTGCAATCCCAGGTATCCTCGGGGCCAAATTCTCTGGGGCAAGCGGCGGCGCTGGCGGCGTTGGAGGGCGTGGCGGACGACTTCGTCCACACCGCCAGACTGGCGTATGCACGGCGCGCGCGGCGCGTGGTGGATGGGCTGCGTGGCGTCCCCGGCTTGCAGGCGAATGTACCGCAAGGGGCGTTCTTTGCGTGGGTCGGCGTGGCTGGCTTGATCGGGGCGGTGCGCCCGGATGGTCGGCGCATCGCGCATGACGGCGACGTGGTGGACTGGTTGCTGGAGTCGGAAGGCGTGGCGGTGGTGCGCGGCGCCGCATATGGCCTGTCGCCGTATCTGCGACTGTCGTTTGCCGCATCCGACGCGCACATTGACCAGGCCGTCGACCGCATCGGCAGGGCGGTCGCGGCATTGGCGTTGGCGCCTGCCTGGGAGGCCGCCGCATGACTGCTACGTTATTGCAGGCCTGGGTGGATGCCTTCCGACCCTTGGGCCTGAACTACAGCTTCGTGCAGGATCCGGCCGAGTTGTCGGCGTTTGGTCATGGCCTGCTGGTGACGCTGCAACTGTGCGCATGGACCATCCCGGTCAGCCTGCTGTTCGGCGTGCTGATCGCGGCCGCGCTGACCAGCAACCGGCCGTGGCTGGCCCGGCCATTGCAGGCCTTTGTTGAAGTCACCCGCAACACACCCACGCTGGTGCAGTTGTACTGCGCGTTCCTGGTGCTGAACATGCTGATCACTCAAAAACTGGGTGGCGGCAATCCCATCACACCGTTCGCCTGGGTGGTGATCGTGGTGGCGCTGCACAAGGGCGTGTTTCACGCGGAGGCGTTGCGCGCCGGTATCGAGGCCGTGCCGTCGGTGACGATGGAAGCGGCGCGTTCGTTGGCGTTCTCACGGCGTCAGATCCTGACGCAGGTGCAGTTACCGCTGGCCGTGCGCTTTGCCTTGCCCGCGCTGGTCAACAACCTGGTGGACCTGGTGAAGATGACCGCCATCGCCTCGGCCATTGCGGTGGGCGACGTGACGTATGAATCCATCATGATCTGGTCGCACCGCGACAACGTGTTGGAACTGCTGCTGTTGATCCTGCTGTACTTCGGCTTGCTGACCTGGCTGGTCAGCCTGGCGGGGCGATGGCTGGAAGACCGTTTGAGGATGCCCGGTTATGGCCAATGAGCTTGCCTTGAATGGAAACCCGGCCCGGCCCTCCGGCGGCGTGCTGCCTGCCTTGCTGCGCGACCCCTGGTTCGTACTACTGCTGGCCTTGGTGGCCTTGGGCGTGGCGTGGGCTGCCACGGGCACGACGCCCGCCGCCGTCCTGGCCTTGTGGCACTGGTCTCCGGCCTTGCTGCGCGGGCTGGGCATGAACATCCAGATCAGCGTGCTGGCCATGGCGTTGGGCACGGTGGTGGGCTTGGTGGTGGGCGCGGTGTCGCTGTCGCCCTCGGCCTTGCTGCGTCGCGTGGCGCGCGCCTATGTGCTGTTGTTCCGCAATGCGCCGATTCTGGTGCTGGTGTATTTCACGACCTACGTGTTCCCGTTTGAAGTCAACGTGGCGGGCTGGTACGTGCCGTTTCCGGATTGGATCAAGGTGGTGATCGGTCTGGGGTTGCCCGCCAGCGCCAATGTGGCCGAGATCTTCCGTGGCGCAATTCAATCGATACCCAGCGCCCAATGGGAAGCGGCGCAATCGCTGGCTTTCCGGCGCACGCAGATATTTCGCATGATCGTGCTGCCGCAATGCGTTCGGCGGATGTTGCCGTCCTGGATGAACCTGACGGCCAGCATCACGATGAGCACCTCGTTGGCCTCGCTGGTGGGCGTGCACGATCTGGTGGACACCGCCACCGTGGCCAGCAATACCGTCGCCAGCAGCGACTTCACCATCCTGGTCTATTTCACGCTATTGGCGCTTTTCTTCGCCTATTGCTATCCCATCGCGCGTTGGACGCGGTATCTGGAACGACGCTATGACAACACATGAAATCAATCCCCTGGTCAGCCTGCGCGATGTGCATCTGGCGTTTGGCGACACCGAGGTGCTCAAGGGCATCGACGTCGAGGTCCGGCAGGGCCAGGCGGTGTCCATCATCGGCCCATCCGGGTCGGGCAAGTCGACCATTCTGCGATGCATCACCGGGCTGCTGCGCCCTCAGCGCGGCGCCATCGAGGTGGGCGGCGTGCGCGTTGACGGCTTGAAGACGGAGTCCGACTTCATCGCGCTGAGAAAGCGCGTGGGCTTCGTGTTCCAGCAGTACAACCTGTTCCCGCACCTGACCGTGCTGGAGAACCTGGTGATCTCACCGGTGAAGGTGGGCGGGCAGCCGCGCGCACAGGCCGAGGCGCGCGCGCGCGAGCTGTTGGCCAAGGTCAGGATGGAGCACAAGGAACGCGCCTATCCCGGCGAACTGTCGGGCGGCCAGCAGCAGCGCGTGGCGATTGCGCGCGCCCTGGCCTTGCAGCCTGAACTGATCCTGTTCGACGAGGTGACGTCCGCGCTGGACCCCGAGATGGTCGGCGAGGTGCTGACCGTGATCCGCGACCTGGTGCAGGACGGTCTGACTTGCATGCTGGTCACGCATGAGATGCGCTTTGCCGAAGAGGTGAGCGATACGGTGTACTTCACCGAGGCCGGACGCATCGTCGAGGCCGGCCCGCCATCGCGCATCTTCGACGCGCCACACAGCCCGCGCACCCGCGCGTTCCTGCAACGCTCGTCCGGCGCATCACATGCACGCCGATCGGCGCGCGCGGCCGCGCCGGAGCCGGTTGCGGCGCCGTTCGCCGGCCAGGAGGTGTACGCATGAGCCTCGACCACACGCATGTGCAGACCCGCCTGGTACACGCCGGGTCGCCCGAATTGAAGAACGGCGCCGGCCCGGTGAACGTGCCCGTGGTGCGCACCAGTACCGTACGCTTTGC
This sequence comes from Achromobacter spanius, assembly GCF_002812705.1. Classification (NCBI taxonomy): domain Bacteria; kingdom Pseudomonadati; phylum Pseudomonadota; class Betaproteobacteria; order Burkholderiales; family Alcaligenaceae; genus Achromobacter; species Achromobacter spanius. Next base: position 3,957,774 of record NZ_CP025030.1, read on the forward strand.
CGACACCGCCACGCAGGCTGCCCTGAACACCTTGCGCGCCTCGGGCGACCGTGTCGCGACCTATGGCCGGCACGGCCTGGACACGCACCAGGCGCTGGAGGCCGCCGTCACGTCGCTGGAAGGCGGCTATCGGACCGTGTTGGCGCCGTCGGGCCTGGCGGCGATCACGCTGGTGCTGTTGGCCACGCTGGGGCCGGGCGACCACGCGTTGGTGGCCGACAGTGTGTATTCCCCAGTGCGCAAGGTCGACAAGTCCTTGCTGCGGCGCTATGGCATCGAGCTTGAGTACTTTTCACCGGCGCGGGACGCGCTGGAGCGCCTGATCCGGCCGAACACGCGCCTGCTGTACCTGGAGTCGCCCAGTTCCTTGCTGTTTGAAGTGCTGGACTTGCCCGCGCTGGCGGCAACGGCGCGCCGCCACGGTGTATTGGTCGCCGCCGACAACACCTGGAGCGGCGGCCTGTACTACCAGCCCTTGGCGCTGGGCGCGAATATCTCGATCCAGGCTGCAACCAAGTACTTGGCGGGCCATTCGGACGTGATGATGGGCGTGGTCACCGTGGACAGCGCGCCGCTTGCGCAAAAGATCGGCCAGACCTATGACGCGCTAGGCTTGTCGGTGGGCGCGGACGACGCCTATCTGACGCTGCGCGGCCTGCGCACGCTGGACGTGCGCCTGGCGCGCCATCAAGAGAACGCGCTTGCCGTGGCGCGCTACCTGACGTGGCACGAGGAGGTGGCGCGCGTCTTCCATCCCGCGCTGGAGCTAGACCCCGGCCATGCGTTGTGGCGGCGTGATTTCAGTGGCGCAAGCGGCCTGGTGTCGTTCGCCTTCGGCAATCCTGACCCGACGGCGGCATCACGATTCATTGACGCGCTGCGCTACTTTTCGATCGGCGCATCCTGGGGCGGCTACGAGAGCCTGGCGCTAGAGGCCGCGCCTGAACGCCTGGCGGAACACAGTATCTGGCGGCAAGGTCCGGGCCAGCAATCGGTGGTGCGTTTGCATATCGGCCTGGAGCATCCGCAAGACCTGATCGACGACCTTGAACACGCCTTCGCCGTCACACGCGATGCCTTGCGTCGCAGCGCCTGAAGCATATGCAAATAAGCCGCGCGCTTTAGGGTTTCTGGCTATGTAGAAGCAATTACAACCTCTTTGTTTGTTGGGAGACATCAACACTAGAATTTGCCCTGTTCCATGTGGGTGGCAGGACATGACTTTATTGCTTTCGATCGACTCGGTGCAGCTTTCCTTTCTGTCGCGCCAGGCCGACGCGGTGCGTGACTTCTATCAACGCGTCATCGGCCTGGACGAAGTGCCCGGCGCCGATGACAAGCGCCTGCTGTTTGCCTTGGGGGAAGCGACCTTGTCGCTATCGCCCGTGGATGAAGTCAATCGGGGTGTCAAACCCGATTACCTGGCCATCAAGACACCCGCCTATGACGAGATCCTGACGCGCCTGCGCCATGCCGGGCACTATCCGGTCTGTTCCTTGTCCGATGCGTCGCCGCGCGTCATGTACGTCAAGGATCCGTCCGGCAACCAACTGGCCTTTCTGGGCTGAAGGCGCTCGATGAATTTCCAACAACTGCGCTCCGTGCGCGAAGCCGTGCGACAGGATTTCAACCTGACGGACGTCTCAGAAAGCCTGCACACGTCGCAACCCGGTGTCAGCCGCCAGATCCGCGAGCTGGAGGAAGAGGTGGGCGTGGACATCTTCGTGCGCTCCGGCAAGCGCCTGATCGGCCTGACCCCGCCCGGCGAATTGATCCTGCCGCTGGTGGAACAGATACTGCAATGCGCCGACAACATCCGGCATGCGGGCGCCGAGTACGCCGACAGCCGCCAGGGGGTGCTGTCTATCGCGGCCACGCATTCCCAGGCGCGCTACGCCTTGCCGCCCGTCATCAAGGAGTTCCGCCAGCGCTATCCGGACGTGGTGCTGCATCTGCACCAAGGCTCGCCCAAGCAGGTGTCCGAAATGCTGCTCGAGGGCGAGGCCGACATCGGCGTGGCGACCGAAGCCGTGGCGGACTATCCGGGCTTGGTGAACCTGCCTTGCTACCGATGGAGCCACAGCATCATCGTGCCGCGCGGGCATCCGCTGGAGGGCATGCACGACGGCGTCAGCCTGTCGAAACTGTCGCGGTATCCCATCATCACCTACGGCAGGGGCTACACGGGCCGCGCGCATATCGATGAGGCATTCGCTCGGGCCGGCATCACGCCGGACATCGTCATGACCGCCATGGACGCCGACGTCATCAAGACCTATGTCGAGCTTGAACTGGGCGTGGGCATCGTCGCCGCCGTGGCCTGGGACCCCGAGCGCGACACGCGCCTGAGCGCCATTGATGCGCGCCACCTGTTCGAGATCAACCTGACCCGCCTGGCCATCCGCCGAGGTGCGTGGCTGCGCGGCTATGCGTTTCATTTCATAGAGATGTTCGTGCCGACGCTGACGCGCGACGTGGTTGAAACGGAGTTGAAGGGCGCGGGCTGACTGGCCGGCGATAGAAATCGTCTGAGTAGGCGCGCTCATCGCCACCACTGCGCGCATATCCATAGACGCATTTCTACGTTGTCCGGCGTGAGGCGCCCACGTAGCCTGGGTCTTTCTATTCTTAAAAGCCCAGGTCATTCCATGAGTCTCTCTATCCAAGCGGCCCCGCCGGTGATCAGCAAACCCAGCAAACCCAGCCAACACAGCAAACCCAGCCAACACAGCAAGCACAGCGAACGCGCCCAGGCCGTGCGCGCCTTTATCGCCCAGGTTCGAAAGTGGATTCCCGACGCGGCGCACGCCACGCCGCAAGCGCTGACCCAGGTGGCGGCGTTGCTCGAGGCGCTGGGCCTGCGGCGCGACCTGTTTCCCGCCGAGGCGTTCGCCCTGGTGCCGGAACGTCCTGCTTCGCTCTACCGCCTGGCCGAAGATATCGACGGCGGCTATGCGTTGTATTTATCGCTGGGCGGCCCCGGCAAGGCGCAGCCGCCGCATGATCACACCACCTGGGCGATCATCGCGGGCGTTCACGGCACGGAACGCAACGAGGTGTATGCCCGCGCGGCTACCGAAGACCCCTTGCGCGATACGCTGACGCACGTGCGCCGCGTGGATGTGGGGCCGGGCGCGTCCATCGTGCTGGGGCCCGATGATGTGCATACCATTGAACTGGTGGGCGACGAAGCGGGCGCGCATCTGCACTTTTACGGCCTGGCGCTGGATCGCCTGCATGGCCGCGTGGTGTTCGAGAGCATCGCGGGCGGTACCTATCGCACGTTTTCGCCGCCGGCCGCCATCTACCATGCGCGCGTGTCGGCCAGCATCTTGCAGGACGCGCTGCGCGGCGATGAAGAAATTGCCGTGCTGGACGTGCGCGAAGCGGGCCGTTATGCCCGCCGCCATCTGCTGGCTGCCGTGCCCGCGCCGCTATGGCGGCTTGAGCTGTTGGCCGATAGGCTGGTGCCGCGCCGCGACACGCGCATCGTGCTGGTGGATGACGACGAGTCGCTGGCGCACCAGGCGGCCGCCAAGCTGACCCGGCTGGGGTGGACCGATGTGACGGTCCTGGAAGGTGGCACCGACGGATGGGCGCGCGCGGGCCTGGAGGTGTTTTCGGGAACCAACGTGCCCAGCAAGGCGTTTGGTGAAGTCATCGAACACGAAAAGCACACGCCGTGGATCGACGTGGACGAGTTGCATGAGCGCGTTGCGCGCGGTGACGACATTGTGGTGGTGGATAGCCGCACGCCCGAAGAATTCCACCACTTCACGCTGCCGTTCTCGCACAGCCTGCCGGGTGCCGAACTCGTCTATCGCATCCGCGAGCTGGCGCCGGACCCGAACACGTTCGTGGTGGTCAATTGCGCGGGCCGTACGCGCAGCATCGTGGGCGCGCAGACCTTGATCGACGCAGGGATTCCCAACCGGGTGGCGTCGCTGCGTAACGGGACCATGCAATGGCTGCTGTCCGGACGCGAACTGGCCTACGGCCGCAAGGCGGCGTTGCCCGAACCGGGCGATGCGACTTTGAGCGCGGCGCGGCAACAGGCGCGTGATGTGGCGCAGCGCGCCGGTATCGGCTATGTGGACGCGGCGACCTTGCAGGCGTTCGAGGCGGACCAGGGCACGCGCACGCTGTACAAGTTTGATGTGCGCACCCGCGAGGAATATGAAGGCGGCCACCTGGAAGGCTGGCGCTGGGCGCCGGGCGGCCAGTTGGTGCAGGCCACGGACGAGTATCTGGCGACCCGGCGTGCCCGCGTGGTGTTGGCGGATTGGGATGGCGTGCGCGCGCTGACCACTGGGGCCTGGTTGGCGCAGTTGGGGGCCGTGGAGGTCTATCTGTATCAGCCCGCGGCCTTCGCGCCTTTGCAAAGCGGTCCCGAGCCGCGTCGCGTGTTGCGCCATCGGCCGGACGTCGCCCGCGTGCGGCCCTTGGCACTGCGCGCGGCGCTGGACGCGGGCCAGGCCGTCGTGTTCGACGTGGAGTCGCGCGTGGCCTATGAGCGTGGACATGTGCCGCACGCACGCTTCGCGGCGCCTGACCGGCTGACGGAATTCCTGCCGTCCGACGAGGGCCGCAGCGTGGTGCTGACGTCTTCCGACGGGGTGCTGGCCGGTGTTGTGGCCGCTGAACTGGCCTGGCGCGGTGTTCGGCGGGTGCAGGTTCTGTTGGGCGGAACGCGGGCGTGGAAAGAAGCTGGCCTGGATCTGGATACCGGCGCGTCAGGCGTATTGACCAGCGACGACGATCAAAGCATCAGCCCCTATCTGTTTGATGATTTGGCGGCGCGTGATGAAGGATTTCGGGAATACCTGGACTGGGAACTGGGGTTGGTTGCGCAACTGGAGCGCGACGGTGGCGAGCAAATTCGCCTGATCCCGGCGCCGCAATAAAGGCACGAGGTACGCCCCGCCAACCCGGGCGAGGGGGGCAGCGGGGCGTACCCATTCCAGGTCCGCGGCGCTTCTGGTCTGCCTCGCTTGGGGCTGTCAGGCCAATTCCAACCGGTTTCCACCCAGCGATTTTGCGCGGTACAAGGCACGGTCAGCGGCCGCCAGGCTATCGGCCAGCGGCGGCGCGTTGTGTTCAAACCGCGCCAGCCCGATGCTGACCGTGGCGCGGATGGCGCTGCGATCAACCTGTTCCGAATACGTGTCGGCAAAACGTTGCGCGACGGCTTCGCCCAGCGCCTGCGCGCGCCGCGCCTCGTCGCCCGTCAGCAGCGCGGCGAACTCTTCGCCGCCGATACGGGCCAACAGCACGCCCGGCCCGGCCACGTTCTGCGCGATGTCGGCAAACCCCTTGAGCACTTGGTCGCCCGCCTGATGCCCGTGTCGGTCATTGATGGATTTGAAGTGGTCCAGGTCAAACGCCAGCACGGCCACCGGCCCTTGGTTTGCATGGGCGTGTAACAGGCGCGTGCCTTCTTCGAAAAACCAGCGGCGGTTGCCCAGGCGCGTCAGGTAGTCGGTTTGCGATTCGCGCAGCAACTGGCCGTGCGCTTCTTCGCGCACCAGCTTGAGCAGCGCCATGGGCAGCAACACCGAATACAGCACGCCTTCGTACATGGTGATATTGCTGGATGCCAGTTGCACGGCGGGGCCGTACGCGCTGACCAGCCAGGGCAGGATCAAGGCCCGGAAGGCATAGAACAGGGCATGGATGCCGGTGATGGCGACGACGAAGCGCCGGGGCGCCAGCGGCTTCAGTGGCGTGCAGCGCCACATTTCCCAGGCGGTCAGGGCCGCCACGGCGGCAATGGGCGCCGCGCTGACGTAGCTCCACATGATGCCTTGCCAGCGCGTGCCGGCCGCTGTCCACAGCAAGGCCGTCATGGCCAGCAACGCCGCCGAGGTCCAGCGATACTGCTTGCCGTTGAAGGCTGCGACGCCGTGCAGAACCAGCAGGTAGCCGCTAAGGATGATGAAGTTGCTTAGCCCAGGGCCGAGCGCCGCGGGCAGGTGGCCGCGCAACAGCACCACGGTACAGCCGGCGGCGATGGTGGTGAAGCCCACGGCCAGCAGTCCCAGTTCCTTGCCGCGCCGGGTGTTCGTCCGGTATTCCCAATAGAGCATCCCGGCGCTGGCAAGCAGCGTCCCGATGACGAGTAGGTAAAGCGTGTAGAGATCGACGTGCATCCCGGCGGTATCAGCGTGGCGCCGACACGTGTTGCCGACAGCGGGATTTTACGGGGAAAACTGCCCCTTTATCTGTTACAGGCCGGCGTGTTGCGTGGCTGCAAACAGGTCTTCGGTATGCACCATCAGCGCGCGCACCTGATGCAGCAGCGGGTACTGATTCAGCACGCCGGCCCATTGCGGCGTCGTCAGCAATCCTTGCCAAACGGCCTCCAGCGTTTGTGGGTCGGCGGGTTCGCCGCGCGCCAGTTGGCTGGCGTAGGCAACGCTGGCTGGCGCTGACAGCAATTGCATGCGGCACGCGGCGTTCAGCAAGCGTGGCGCGTCGACGGGTTCGTCGGCGGGCGCGTCGCAGCAATAGAGCACGGCGCTTGCCAGGTCGGGGCCTTGTGTGGGCAAGGCGCTTAAGGAAGCGCCGCGCAGCGCGACGGTGCCTTGGTGCGACAGGAACGGGTAGATGACGTCGGCGTCCGCCTGCGCCAGCCGTTGCATGCCGCGCAGCAAACGGGGGAAGTCGGTACTGGCTGCGTCCACCGACGCCTTGGCCTCGACCAGCAGGCACACGTCCCAGGCGGGCTCGGCATCTGGCGGGCCGGCGCGGCGCAGCAGGGCGGCATCCCACTCGCTCTTGGCGCGGTCGGCCGAGCCGGGCAGTTCGGGCGGCACGTGCATCGAGGTCACCACGCGGTAGGTGTCGGGCCCCGGTGTCGTGCCTTGCGACCCTTCTGTAGAGGCAGCTGCAGAGGCTTCTGTATTGAGGCGGCGCGCCAAGGCCTCCAGCGCTTTCGCAGCCTGTGCCTCGACAGCCGCGCCACGCTGTTGCGCGGCTAGGCCTCGCGCCACCGCGCCCGGCGTGCCGGAGCGGGGACCATTGCGGCTCCATAGCGCTTGATATCGCTGCACCAGCGGGTCGCAGGCCAAGGCGTCCAGGCGGGACAGGTGTTCCAGGGCGGAGCCCTCGCGCAGCCGGGCCAGGCTGCGTGCCATGGCGGAATCGCTTGCCGCGTCGGGCAGCGCGTCGATCCGCTCGATGGCCTCGGACAGCGCCGCCCACGCCGATGCCGACGCGGCGGCTTGCAACGCGCCCAAGGCATCGCGCCGCGGGCCGGGCGGCATGCGTTGCAGTTTGGCGGGGTGGGCAACGGCGTTGACGGCCGCCACGACGTCACGCCGGTCGGGCTCGGCGCCCGCCGCCAGCGAGGCGTATTCGCGTACCTGCACGGCTTGGTGGCGCAGGACCATGGCCTGGATGGCGGGGTCGCCCTGGTTCTCACGCATGGCTTCGCCGATCAGATGCGCCAGGGCGTCGATAAACGTCTGCTTGACGGTGGCGGGCGGCGTGTCTGAACGGGCCAGCGCCCGCCGCGCCTGGTCGATGGCCACGGCCAGCGTGCTGGTGCAATGGCGGTTGAGTGCAGCCGGCGCCGCGTCCAGCGCTGCTTCGGGGGTGTCCGGCACGCGAAAGCGGCGGGCGACGATGCGTAGCGTTTCGTCCAGCAGGGCGGGGCGTGGCGGCAGGGGCATGGGGGGTACCGGCTTAGTCAGACTGTGGCGCCGTAAGCCTAGCCTGTTGCGGACGTGGGCGCCAATACCGGCATGCCCACTGGCCCCCCGCAGCGTCCTTACTTGAACATTGCGGCGTTGTCTTGCAGCACCGTGTCGGCGCACTGGGCGTCCAGGTGGCCCCCCGGTGCGCCTGCCACGCCGATGGCGCCGATGACCTTGTCGCCCGCCTTGACCGGCACGCCGCCGCCCAAGAGCAGGAAGCCCGGAATATCGGTCAGGTTGGCGGCGCCCGGATTCTTCTGCGCGTTCTCCATCATGGTCAGCGTGGGCGTCTTGGCGGACACGGCCGTGAATGCCTTGGCGCGGCTGGCCTCGATGGTGTGCGGGCCGGCGTTGTCGGCGCGGGCGAAGGCCTTGAGCAGGCCGGCGCGGTCCACGACCGAGGCGCTGACGTTGTAGCCCTTGGCCTGGCAGGCGGCGACGGTGGCGGTGGCGAGCGTTTGCGCATCGGCCATCGACAGGTTGGTTTCCGTCAGCACGGCGGCGTGGGCGGCGGCGGAGAAAGCCAGCGTGGAGGCCAGCGAAGAAGCGAGGGTGGCAAGGGTAGTACGCGTCATGGTCTGCATCCTTTTTGTGGGTGTCATCAGGAGCAGTCAGTGTGGCCAAAACGCGCGGCGGGCGGTATACGCCCGACTACTCGCGCGCCTCCGTAGCGTTACGGAGGGCCGCGCGCCGGGCTAGTCGAGCAGGCTGGCGTATTGGCGGATCAGTTGCGCCAGCGAGTCGGCTTCCAGCTTGGCGAAAACGTTGGCCCGATACGTTTCAACGGTGCGTGGCGACAAGTCGAATTCGCGCGCGATTTCCTTGTTGCTCATGCCTTGCACGATGCGCGCCAGCACCTCGTGTTCGCGTCCGGACAAGCGCGCCAGCCGGTCGGCGGCGGCCTGGGTCACGGCCAGCTTTTCGCGGCTGGCGATGTGGGTGCGCACCGCGGCCTGCACGGCGTCCAGGAACACGTCGTCATCCACGGGTTTTTGCAGGAATTCCATGGCGCCGCCCTTGAAGGCGCGGCGGCACAGGTCCACGTTGGCATGGCCCGTCAGCATGACGACCGGCAGGTCGGACTGCGCGGCCAAACGGCCAAGCACGTCCAGCCCGCTGATGCCGGGCATGCGGATGTCCAGCACGACGCAGCCAATGGCGCTAGCGCTCAGTTGCCCCAGAAAGGCCTGCGGGTCGTCAAAACCCACGCTGCGCAGGCCCACGCTACGCAGCAGCAGGGCCAGCGCATCGCGCACGGCGTCGTCGTCATCCACCAGGTACACCAGTGGGGATTGGTTGGGCGTGCGCGCGTCCGTGGTGTTCATGCGGGGGTCTCCGAGCGCGGCAGGCTCACGGTGAAACAAGCGCCCGAGGGCTTGAGGTTGCGGGCCGCGATGCTGCCGTCCATGGAACCCGCCAGCGTTTCGCACAAGGCCAGCCCCAGCCCCATGCCTTTCTTGCGGGTGGTGTAGAACGGGGCGAACAGGCGGGGCAGTGCGTCGGCGGCGATGCCGGGGCCGGTGTCGCTGACGGTAAACCGGTATTCGTCGCCGTCGGCGCGGCCTTCCAGTTGGATCAGCCGTGTGCCGTCGGCGCCGGCCAGCGCGTCGGCGGCGTTTTGCACCAGGTTGTGCAGGATCTGTTCCAGCGCCACGCGGTCACCCAGCGGCCGCGCGCCAGGGCTGGCGTTGTTCCAGGTCAGGCGGATGCCTAGCCGGGCCAGCTCGGCCTCGCGCAGAAAAAGCAGCGAGGCCACCAGCGCGTCCGGGTCCAGCGCTTCGCGCCGCGCGGGGGAACGCGGCTGCACCAGCGCACGCATGCGGCTGATGATGTCGGCGGCGCGCTTGGCCTGCTCGGCGCTGGCCAACAGCGCGTGGCGCACGGCGGGGCGTTCGTCCTCGTCATCCAGCAGGCGCTGGGCGGCGCGGGTCTGGGCCAGGATGGCGGTCAGGGGCTGGTTCAGTTCATGCGCGATGCCGGCCGCCATTTCGCCCAGCGTGCCCAGGCGCGCCATGGTGGCCAGGCGGGCCTGTTCCTGCTGCCGGTGCGCCTCGGCGCGCGAGCGCTGCCACGCGGCGGCGGCGGCCACCAGCAGGGCGCTGGCCACGGCCCAGAAGAGCCAGGCTTTCCATGGCCAGAAGCCGGGGGTCAGCGTGCGGGTACTGCGCATCTGGAAGGCCTGGCTGGCCGCGCCCAGCGGCTTTTGCAGGGTCATCGTCAGCCCCCACGCATCGTCTGCCTGCTTGGATAGCAGCGCCAGCGGCGTGCCGTTCAGCATCAGGCTCAGGTTGCCCAGGCCCGGGGGAAAGTCCGCCTCGGGCACCAGTTGGCGGGCATCCAGCAGCAGGCTCCAACTGGAGGGCGCAATCAGCCAGTAGCGGGCGTCGTCCACCGGCAGGGTCACCGGGCGGGCGGCCTCGCGGGCACGCGCCACGGCGGCGGACAATGCCGGCGGCGGGGGCAGGCTGCCGGTCCAGGCGCCATCAGCCAGGTAGCCCAGCCCCAGCAACTGCGGCATGGCCGGGTGCAGGCTGGGATACAAGCGTTCGGGGGTGGGCGGATGCGACAGCGCCGTCAGGGTGGCCAGCACGGCCTCGTGCTGCACCGTCTTCTGGCTCAACATGCGCTGCGCGATGCTGGTGGCTTGGAAGAAGCGGTCGTGGAAGTCCAGGTATTCCTGGCGGGCGATCCAGGCGGCGCCCAGACAGAACAAGACCAGCCAGCAGAGGAGGGCGCGCGTGCGCGATAGGGGATTCACGGGTGAAATTATGCCCTGCGGCCGTTGCGCCCCGGAATCCGTAGGGCTACGGAGGCGTCACGCGGCGCGCGGGGAGGCCAGGCTGGCCGGATCGGCCTGCGAATTGGCCGACACCGTCATCTGGTACAGCGCGGCCACCAGATCCGACTGCGTGATCAGCCCGACCAGGGTGCGCGAGGCGTCCAGAACCGGCACGCAATGCAGGGCGTCAGACATGGGCCGGGCCAGTTCGATGACAGGCAGGTCCGGGGTGGCGAAGGGCACTTCGCTGCGCAGGCAGTCGGAAACGCGCAGGCGCGGCGGCGCGGCGTCATCCGGCGTGACCGCAAGCGGGCGGGCCTTGCGCGCCAGCACGTCGGCCTGCGACACCATGCCGACATAACGGCCGTTCGCGTCAACCACCGCCAAGGCTTGCAGCCGGTGCTTGTCGAACAGGCGGATGGCGTGGTCCAGGGGCTCGTGTTCCTGCACGGTGACGACATCGCGCGACATGACGTCGGCGCACGACACCTCGCCAAAACGGCGCACGCTGGCGCGCAGTTCGGCGGCCAGCACGATGTCTTCCAGGTCTTCCTTGCTGATGTCCAGGAGCTCGCCGCGCTGCGCCAGGGCATCGTCCAGGTCGGCGCGGCTGAAGCCCAGGCGGGTGCTGGGCGCGGCGTCGCGCGTGTGATGGCCCTGTGCCGGGTCGGCATGGCGGCGGGGGTAATTGCGTTTCAGGGCGCCGTTGAATGCCACGGCAATGCACAGCAGGATCAAGGAATTCAGGCCCACCGGCCACAGTGCGAAGCCATAGCCCAGGCTGGCTACGGACGGCCCGCCCAGCACCGCGGTCAAGGCCACCGCTCCGCCGGGGGGATGCAGGCAGCGCAGGCTGAACATGGCGCCGATGGCCAGGGCTGCCGCGACGGCCGCAGCCAAGCCGGGCAGCGGAATCATCTGGGCGCAGAACACGCCGATCAGGGCCGACACCACGTTGCCCGCCACGATGGACCAGGGCTGTGCGAGCGGGCTGGCGGGCGCGGCAAACAGCAGTACGGCCGACGCGCCCATGGGCGCGATGAACCAAGGGCTGGCCGCGCCCAGTGCGTGCCGGCCCACCCATTCCGTGCAGAACAGCCCCAGCAGCGCGCCGAGCACGCCAAGGATTTTTTCACGCCCGTTGGCGCCTACCGGCGCTGGCGCGAACGCGCTCAGCCAGCGCTTGAATGCCACCCCCAAAACGATCTCCTCGCGTGCATGAAATATATCGTGGGGCGACAATTTATCACGCGGCGGCTTACTGCCCGCTTATGTGCTTATGCACCGAAGCGCTCAGGTCGCGTCGTCGCCGATGCGCGCCAGCAAGCGGCCCAACAAGGGACGCATGGCGCGCAATTCTTCCAGGTGCGCGGCGGACAGGCTTTCCAATACCCGATCAGCCTTCGGCGTCAGCACGACTTCAACACGGCGACCGTCTTCGGGATCGGCCTCGCGGCTGACCAGGTCCAGCCGGGCAAGGCGGCTGACGAGCTCGGCGGCCGTATGCGGACGGATCAACAGTCGGTCGGCGATTTCGCCTACGTACAGCCCGCGTCGGTCGGGCGGGGTTTTGCGGGTGCCTTTGATGGCCAGCAGGGTTTGATGCTGCTGCGGGGTCAGCGCCAAGGCGCCCGCCGCGCCTTCACTGAAGGCAGCGAAGGTGCGCAGCGCGTAGCGAAAGTCAGCCAGCAGTTCGTAGTCGGCGGGAGACAGGGGAGTGGGGGACGGAGTCGTTTTCACAGGCGAATTCTAATATGACGACACGTGAATACGTGCCGCGCTTCAGTGTCGTTAGTACGCTCCATTACCGCTTTCGTTACCGCTTTCGTTGCTGCTTTCATTGCTGCTTTCATTGCCACATTCACGGGCCATATTCACGGGCCACATTCACCCGCCACATTCAGGCACCCCGTGTCGCCCCTAATTCCCACAGCACTTCCAGCACGTGCTGGGTGGCGCGTTCGACTTTCTCCGCGCGGTGCGCGATGCCCAGCGGCCGCCACAACGCCGGGCGCAACGGCCGCATGATGATGCGCGGGTCGGCTTGCGGCGCGGTGGCTTCGTGCGGCAGCAGGGTCGCGCCGTAGCCGGCGGCCACCAGGCTTTTGATGGCGTCGTTGTAATTGAGCTGGATGCGGGGGCGCGGGTTCAGCCCGGCGGCGGCGAACCATTCGCCGGTCTGGCGCGAGAGCCGCGTGGTGGTGTCGTTCAGGATCAGTGCACGGTCCGCCAGCCAGGCGGGCGTGACGCGGGCGGGCGCCTGCCAGCTTGCGGGCAGAAAGGCCATGACCGGATCGCGTCGCCACGGCTTGATGACGAGGCCATCGATAGGCGGCTGCGGCAGCGCCACCAGCCCCACGTCCAACGTGCCGGCGTTCAAGCGCTGCAAGGTTTCCTGAGAGGTCAGCACCGCCACCTGCACGTCGATACCGGGGTGATGGCGGCCCAGTGTTTCCAAGGCGCTGGGCAGCAGATGCGCAATGGCGCCGGTGGAGGCGCCCAGGCGCACGCGGCCAGACAGCCCCTGCACCTGCCGTTGCACATCGTCCAGCGCCTGGTCGGCTTCGGCCAGCAGCCGGCGGGCGCGTTCCAGCAGCGTGTCGCCAATGGTGGTGGGCCGGACCTGGCCCCGCTTGCGCGTCAAAAGCGGCGCGCCGACGCGAGCTTCCAGATCGGCCACGTGCAGGCTGACGGTGGGCGGCGCCAGATGCAGCGCGCGGGCGGCCTCGGCGAATGAACCCAGGTCGGCAATGGCGACCAGGGTGCGCAGGCGGTCCAGGCTGATTTCACGCATAGGGTTGACGTTCAGTAAACATGAATTGAACGGTCATGATATTCGACTTTTCTTATCGATGGCCACGGTCGAAGATAGCGGCTACATCAAAGCCTTCAACCCTATCAACCCCTCCCTCAACGGAGCAGCCATGACCCACCCCCTAGTCTTTATCGACGGCGACCAAGGCACCACCGGCCTGCAGATTCATGAACGTCTGAACGGGCGTACCGACCTGCGCCTGCTGACGCTGCCCGAGGCCGAGCGCAAGGATCCGCAACGCCGTGCCGACGCCATCAATGCCAGTGACGTGGCCATCCTGTGCCTGCCCGACGAGCCCGCGCGCCAGGCGGCGGCGTCGGTGGTGAACCCAGCCGTGCGCGTCATCGACGCCAGTTCGGCGCATCGCACCACGCCGGGCTGGGTGTACGGGTTTCCGGAGATGAGCGCGGGGCAGGCCGACTTGATTGCGCGGGCCAAGCGGGTCAGCAACCCCGGCTGCTACCCCACGGGCGCCATCGCCTTGCTGCGCCCCTTGATCCAGGCGGGGCTGGTGCCCGCCGACTACCCGGCCGTGGTGCACGCGGTGTCGGGCTATTCGGGCGGCGGCCGCGCCAGCGTGGATGCCTATGAAGGGGCGGGCGGCGTGCAAGGGCCGGCGTTCCAGTTGTACGGCTTGGGCCTGGCGCACAAGCACACCCCCGAGATCGAAGCACATGCGGGGCTGACGCAGCGCCCGGTGTTCGTGCCGGCCTACGGCGCATTCCGCCAGGGCATCGTACTGACGATTCCGTTGCAGACGCGCTTGCTGCCGGCTGGCGTAAACAGCGAACAATTGCATGCTTGCCTGCAACAGCACTACGTGGACACCACGCATGTGCAGGTGGTGCCGCGCCAGGAAGCCGCCAGCCACACGCATCTGGATCCGCAGGTGCTCAACGGTACCAATGACCTGCGTTTGGCGGTCTACGGCAACGAACAGCACGGCCAAGTGTTGCTGACCGCGGTGTTCGACAACCTGGGCAAGGGCGCGTCCGGCGCGGCCGTGCAGAACCTGGACCTGATGCTGGCCGCGATGGCATAAGGGGATGGCATAAGGTGATGGCATAAGGCAATGGCGCCTCGCTGGAAGCGGGGCGCCATCGCTGTTCAGGGCATCACGCGTTTATCGTCACCCCTGCATTGCCCTACCACTTCATTTCGCCCTTGGCGACCTTGGCGCTCAACTCCAAGGACGCGGCGGCGCCCGCTTGCGGGTACTGCGCCTTCATGGCGGCGATCAGCGCGGCGCTGTCGGCGGCCTTGGCGGTTTGCGTGTCAAAGGCGCGAATGTAGCCCTGCGTGTAGCGGACCGATTCCAGGGTCAACGGTGCACCCGCTGCGTAGTGGCCCGGAATGACCGTCACCGGCTTCAGCGCTTCAATGCGCGCCAAGGTGGCCAGCCAATCCTTGTGCGATTGCGGCGTCTGCGTATCGGCCATCCACACATGCAGGTTGCCGAACACCACGACGCCACCCACCACGGCCTTCAACGACGGAATCCACACAAAGCTGCGGTCCGGCTGCGGGCCGTCCAGGCCGGTGATTTCCAGCGCCTGGCCTTCCAGCGTCAATGTGCTGCCTTTCAGCACCTGCGGAATCACGGCCCGGGACGGCGCATCCGCGCCCAGCTTGGGGCCCCAGAACGCCAGCTTGCCGTCCACCGTTTCCTTGATGTGCTGCACCGTGGGTTCGGTGGCGACGACACGTGCATCCGGGAAGGCGGCCACCACGGTGTCCAGGCCGAAGTAGAAGTCGGGGTCGCCGTGGCTGATGTAGATGGTGGTCAGCGTCTTGCCGCTGTCGCGCACCATTTGCACCACTTTTTCGGCTTGTGATTTACCAAACTGCGCATCGATCAGGATGGCTTCGCGCTGGCCGCTGACCAGCACGGAAGACACTTGGAAGATGGCATCGTTGCCGGGGTTGAAATGGGTCAGTTGCAGATCGGTGCCGGCGGCGTGGGCAACATAGGCGGGGCTGATCAACAAGGTTAGCGCGGCGCCTTGCAGCAGGCGGCGAAAGGTGGGCAAGGAAGACATGGCGGCGGCTCGTGAGTGAAGTAAGAAGGAAGCCAGTCTAGTAGCGCTATTCGCGCCGATCTATCCCTGTCTTTGCCAGAGTCTGTTGCGCATTTCGATCAGATCATGCCGGCGCGGGGTCAGCCAGCGTGGCCTCGACCTGGCGCCGCAGCCACATCGTGCCCGGGTCGCTTTCAAAGCGCGCGTGCCAGTGCACGGTCACGCTTAGCGGTGGTAGTGCGATGGGCAGAGGGCGGATGTCAAAAGCGTTGTCGCGGTTGAACCAGATGGCCGCGCGATAGGGCAGCGTGACCGTCAGGTCGGTGCGGCGGACGATTTCGGCGGCGGCCGAGAAATGCGGCAGCGTCAGGTAGGGTTGCCGGTGCATGCCCGCTTCGCTCAAGACGTCGTTCAGCAAGCGGTGCGCGCTGGCGCGCGAAGCCACCAGAATGTGATCCAGCCGCTTGAACTGGCCGCGCGTCAGCCCCGCCGACAGCACCGGGTGGCCGCGCCGGCCCATGCATGCATAACGTTCGCTGAACAGATCGGCGTGGCACGTGTGGCGGCCCAGCCCGGCCAGGTTGCCGATGGCCAGGTCGATCTCGCCCTCTTTCAGTGCTTGCGGCAACTGTTCCAGAGCAACCTCCAGCACTTCCACCTGCAAGCGCGGCGCCAGCGCATGCACGCGCTCCATCAGCGGCGGCAGGAACACCATTTCGCCGATGTCGGACATCGACAGTCGAAAGCGGCGGGTGCTGGTGGCCGGGGCGAATTGCTGACGCAGGCTGACCGCTTCCGCAAAGCTGTTCATGCCGCGTTCGATGGGGTCGGCCAGCGCAAAGGCCACCGGCGTGGGTTGCATGCCGGTGGTGGTGCGCACGAAGAGCGGGTCGTCAAATTGTGCGCGTAATCGGGCCAGCGCGTAGCTGACGGCGGGCTGCGTCAAGTTCAGCCGCTGCGCTGCGCGGGTGACGCTGCGTTCATGCAGCACGGTCAGGAAAACCCGCATGAGATTCAGGTCGAAGTCCACGCATGCCTCTGATATCAGTCCTATTTATAAGATAAATAATAGCCATAAATTTGACACATAAATAGTTGATTCCTAGACTAATTTCACGAAAGCCGCCGTCCGCAAGGCCGCGGCAGAACAACCGGGGAAAGCGTCGTCATGCATGCGTTGACATTACCGTCGTTGTTGGTGGAACAGGCCGCGCGCCAGGGCGAGCGCTTGTGGGTGCAGGCGCCGGGCGGGTCGTTGCGGTTCTGCGATGCGCCGGCCCACGCAGCAAGCTGGGCCGCGCGGTTGGCGTCGGCGGGCGTGGCGCGGGGCGATCGGGTGGGGCTCATGGCCGGCAACCGCCAGGAATTTCTGTCGATCGTGCTGGGCTGTGGCTGGCTGGGCGCGGTGGTGGTGCCCATCAACACCGCGTCGCGCGGCATGCAACTGCGGCACATGCTGGCCAATAGCGGTTGCGTGTTGCTGGTGGCGGATGCGGCCTCCTGTCCGGCGCTGGCGGGCCTGGCATCCGTGGGCGACGCGGCGCACGATGGCCCCTTGGCCTTGCGCGCGATCTGGCTGCTTGACGACGTTGATGCTTCCCACGCGCTGCCCGCGCCAGCGACCCTGGTGCCGTCGAAACTTCCTCCGCCATTGCCCGCCGCCGATATCCAGCCCGGCGACATGCTGGCCATTCTCTACACCTCGGGCACCTCCGGCCCGTCCAAGGGCGTGTGCTGTCCCCACGCGCAGTTTTATTGGTGGGGCAAGATAGCCGCGCGCAACCTGGAAATTTCGGATGCCGACGTGCTCTACACGAGCTTGCCGCTGTTCCATACCAACGCGCTTAACGCCTGCTTCCAGGCGCTGGTGACCGGGGCGTCCATCATTTGCGACGAGCGCTTTTCGGCAAGCCGCTATTTCGACCGCCTGCAAGCCACGAACGCCACCGTCACCTATCTGCTGGGCGCCATGGTGCCGATGCTGCTGGCGCAAGAGGCCCGGCCGTCCGAACGCGGCCACCGCACCCGCATCGCCTTGGCGCCCGGGGTGCCGGAACGCTTCCATGGCGTGTTCGCCGAACGCACCGGCATGGCGCTGCTGGAAGGCTACGGGTCCACCGAAACCAATTTCGCCCTGGGCGGCACGTTTTCCGAGCAGCGGCCAGGCACGATGGGCCGCGTGGCGCCCGAGTTTGACGCCATCGTTGCCGACGAGCACGACGCGCCGGTGCCCGATGGCGAACCGGGCGAGCTGCTGTTGCGCGCCACGCCGCCGTTTGCCATTGCCACGGGCTATTTCGGCATGGCCGACAAGACGGTTGAGGCCTGGCGCAACCTGTGGTTCCACACGGGCGACCGCGTGGTGCGCGATGCCGACGGCTACTTCCGGTTCCTGGACCGCCTGAAAGACGCCATCCGACGCCGGGGCGAGAACATCTCGTCCTATGAAGTGGAACAGGTGCTGCAAGCGCATCCGGCCGTGGCCACCGTAGCCGTCTACGCGGTGCGTTCCGAACTGGCCGAAGACGAAGTGATGGCCGCGTTGGTCTACAAGGCGGGGCACGCGCCCACGCCCCAAGCCCTGCTTGATTTCTGCCAGCCTCGCATGCCGTATTTCGCCGTGCCGCGCTATGTGCGCGTGCTGGACGATCTGCCGCGCACCGAAAACGGCAAGGTCCGCAAGTTCCGCTTGCGGGAAGAAGGTATCACCGGCGACACCTGGGACCGGGACGCCGCCGGCTATCGCGTGGCGCGCTGAGGCGCCGTTAATCCACTAAAAATTCAAGGGGCGGCAATGACGATGGCATACAAGGGGGCGGCGTTGTCCGCCGAAGACGAAGCAAAAAGAAAGCGCACCCGGCGCGTGGTGACGGCCTCGGTCGCGGGCAACGCCATGGAGTGGTACGACTTTTTCATCTATGGCACGGCGGCCGCGCTGGTGTTTGGCGAGCTGTTTTTTCCCAAGGGCACGGACCCGCTGCTGGGCACCATGGGCGCCTTCGCGGGGTTCGCGGTGGGCTTTCTGGCGCGGCCGCTGGGCGGCGTGATCTTCGGACACATCGGCGACCGCTATGGCCGCAAGCTGGCGCTGGAGTGGACGCTGGGGCTGATGGGCGCGGCCACTTTCCTGATCGGCCTGCTTCCCACTTACGAGCAGATCGGCTTTTGGGCGCCGGTCGCGATGGTGGTGCTGCGCGTCTTGCAGGGCGCGGCGGCGGGCGGTGAATGGGGCGGCGGCGTGCTGCTGATCAGCGAGGCGGTCGACGGCAAGCGGCGCGGCTACTTCTCGTCGTTCAGCCAACTGGGCGTGGCGGGCGGCTTCGTGCTGTCTTCCGGCGTATTCATGCTGGCGCAGCAATTGCCGCAGGACGCTTTCATGAGCTGGGGCTGGCGCCTGCCATTCCTGTTCAGCGTGCTGATCTTTGGCGTGGGGCTGTACATCCGCAAGCACATCCCGGAAAGCGAGGAATTCGTGCAGGCCAAGAAGACGGCCAAGCGCGGCATGCCGGCCGTGGAAGTGTTTCGCCGCTACCCGCGCCAGGTGCTGACCGCGATGGGCTTGCGCGTGGCCGAGAACGGCGGTTCGTACATCTTCCTGGCCTTTGCGCTGGCCTACGGCAAGTTCCTGGGCATCCCCAACGACGTGATGCTGGGCGGCGTGCTGGTGTCCATGTTCATCGAGCTGGGCACGCTGGTGTGGTTTGGCCATTTGTCTGACCGCATCGGGCGGCGCGCGGTGTACCTGATTGGTTCGGTCGGCCTGGTGCTGGTGGCGTTCCCGTTCTTCTGGATGGTGCAGACCAAAGAGCCGCTCTGGATTTTCCTGGCCTTCTTCCTGGGCAACACGGTGTGCCACGCCGCCATGATCGGCACGCAACCCGCGTACTTTGCCGAACTGTTTCCGGCCGAAGTCCGCTATACCGGCCTGGCGCTGGGCCACGAGCTGGCGTCCGTATTCGCGGGCGGCCTGTCGCCCTTGATTGCCATGGCGCTGCTGCGCAAGTATGAATCGGCTACGCCGGTGGCCTGGTTCCTGGTGGGCATGGCGGCGATTACGGTGGTGACCTTGCTGTTGACCCGCAACCCGCCCAGGCAGGACACGGAATGAGCCAGGCCCAGTCTGCCGGCCTCGGGCCCGGCCACGGCCCCGGCATCGTTGCGGTAGGCGAAACCCCCGCGTTGCGCCACCCCGAGCCCACCTGCACGACGGCGGGCTTGATGGCGCAAGCCGTCGGCCAGGCGCTGCGTCAGGGGGGCATTGCGCCCGCGCAGGTAGACGGGCTGGGCGTGGCGTCGTTCACGCTGCGCCCCGACCGCGCCATTGATCTGGCCTGGCGGCTGGGCTTGCGGCTGAACTGGTGCATGCAGGACGAGCTGGGCGGCGCCAGCGCCATCAACCTGTTGCGCCAGGCCTGGCTGGGGCTGGAAGCGGGGCAGGCGCAAACCATCGTGTTGGTGTCGGGTGACCATTTCACGGGCGCGGACTTTGCCGGGCTGGTGCGCGGCTACAACCGCAGTGCGCAGGAATATCTTAGCCCGCTGGGCAGTGCAGGGCCCAACCCGCTGTTTGCCATGTTGACCCAGCGGCAGATGGCGCAAACAGGGCTGCGGCGTGAAGATTACGGCGCCCTGTGTGTGACGCAGCGCGGCTGGGCGGTCGATAACCCCAACGCGGCCTATCGCCAACCGCTGAGCTTGGCGCAATACCTGGAAGCGCCGATGGTGGCGCCGCCGCTTGGCAGGCTGGACTGCGTGCCGGTTGTCAGCGGGGCCAGCGCGCTGG